>CAZVMD010000128.1:16012-18829 GCA_964628555.1 uncultured Myxococcales bacterium
CTGCTGCCGATTTACACCTTGCACACACTGCTGGGCGGCTTCGGCCTCGACTTGGTCGCGCGCGAACAACTCCTCGCTCGGCTGCGCGCTCAGCGGCTGCCTCCGGAGCGCATCACCGTGCAGCAAAGAGGCGCTCTTGATCTGAAGTATCGCCAGCACGCCAGCCTGCTGCAGTCGCTGGTTCGTCATCATGAGGGCGAGGCCGAGGTCGTTCCACCGCCGCTGTTTCAGCGCCGTGATCTGCAAGCTTGGTTTGCCCAGTACCGCGACACGGTCGCGCAGATCGCTCCCCTGTATCGGCAGGCCGAGGCCGCGGGCGAGCTCAGCCTGCCCATGTCTGAGATCCTAGCTTCGCTGTTTCACATGCACTGCAACCGCTTGCTGGGGAGCTCGGACCTGGAGTCGACCGTCCTCTATCTGGCGCAGCGCTCAGCTGAAGCGGTGCTGGCTCGCCGTCGAGCCCGGCGGACGTAGCGTCGCCGATTGACAGCACCGCCGCCGTTCGCGACGCTGTAAGGAATATGCAGCGCAGCGCGACGCGCACCACCCTCCCCCGACTGACCGATCGACTGCCCCTGGGCCACAGCGGGCTCTTGGTCAGTCCGATCTGCCTTGGTATTACCGAGCGCGAAACGGTCGCGGCAGCCTTTGCCGCCGGCATCAATTTCTTCTTTATTAGCAATGATCTGCATTGGATTCGGTATTCAAAATTAATGGCCGGCCTGGCTGATCTATTGGCAAGTGGGGTTTCGCGAGATGAAATTGTTGTAGCCGGTGTTTCATATCTGCATGAACCCATGTTCGGATTCCTGCAGTTTCACGAATTACTGGAAGCCGTTCCCGGATTGGGGCGAATTGATGTTCTTCTGGCTGGCGCAGCAGAGGCGGCCGACTTCATGCCTCGCTATGAGCGGCTCGTGCAGGCCAAGGCGCGCAGCCAGTGGGGCTGTCGCGCGATTGGTGCATCTTTTCACAGTCGAACCGCTGCACGGATGGCGATTCGTTCTGATTTACTGGACATTGCATATGTCAGATATAATGCAGCTCATTTTGGGGCTGAAATAGACATATTTCCCAGTCTGGATCCGAATCGAAACTGCTTAGTGTATAACTTTAAAAGTGGCGATGGTGCTCTGTCCAGTTTGGAATTTCAGAGCCTCAACCTCGGACCGCGCTACAAGCTGCCCAAGTTCACGGATGGCTATCGCTTTGCCTTGTCGCGGCCGGAGCTCGACGGCGCTTTGGTCGCCCTCGACACCCCGGCGCATATCGATGCCCTGGTGCGAGCGCTCGCCACCGGGCCGCTGCCGCCCGCCCGGGTCGAGTACATGAAAAACCTTTGGCTGTTGGCCAGCGGCCGGGCCACCGTCGAACGCTCCTGAGCGCTACGGCGACCCGCGCAGTTCCTTGGCGCGGTCCTGAAGCCGAGCGACCCGCCGCGCGAGCAGCCTGTCATTTTGCGCAGCCAGGGCCAAAGCGCGCAGCGCCTGCTCTGCCGCTAGCTGCTGCGGCTGGCCGCGGCTCTGCTCGGCGCGATACAGGTGCAGCTCAGCGGCCGTCAGGTGGCCCAGCGCCAGGTTGGGGTTTAACGAGAACAGCTTGGCTAGGGCCGCAGCCGCGGCTTGTGCATAGCCCTCGGCGGCTTTGCTGCGCGGCTTCGATGCCTGCAAAAGTCGCAGGTTCGACTCGGCCAGGGTGTGCCAAGCCTCGGGATAGACGATCGAGTGCTCCGTCGCGGCTGTGGCCTGTTTCAGCCCCTGCTTGAGGGCCAAGAGGGCCTTGGTCGGCGCATCAGCCAGCCACTCGGCCCGCACCCACTCGGCCTGCGCCGAGAGCAGGAGGCAGTAGGGGTCGTCGGCTTTCTGTGAAAGGCAGCGCTGCACAGCGGTGCCGAGCTCGGTGAGTGCCAGCGAAGGATCCTGCTGCAAGCGCAGCTGCTGCCGCGCCGAGATCAGCCGGGCCAGCGCTACGCTCTGCTGCAGCTCGACGGCATCCTCGCTTTGTTTTTGCACAAACGCGATCGCCCTCTCGGCATTTTTGATGAACTCGGTCGCTACTTCCCCACTGTTATCGGCCCGCTCTGCGCCTACCGCATTAACGGTAAGATAATTGACATAGCAGGCAAAATTCTCGCCTGCGAGCTTGATGCACGACTTCATTTCGCGCTCGGCTCGGTTTATGTAATTATTAAGCTCAGATATGGTGGATGAGAACGGGATTAATCCCGATAATACTTCAAATGTAGACCCAACAGAGCTGATATCCGTCGCGTCGATTTCGCGTGTGTGATCGAGCTGGGTGAGTGCCTGCTCAAAGGTCTCTCGGGTTCGCGGATCACCACGTCGCTGCAGGTGCTGTGCTAGAAATTGATAGCGCAGAGCCAGACTACGCGACCCGTCCAGAAACATTTTGCGCTGTTCCATAACCGGTTTAAGGATATGAATCGAACGCTCGATATTCGGAATGGGGTTCTTGTGATTATTATATTGTTCTTGGGCCTCGAAGTTTAGACACGTTGATAAAATATTGATCGCATAGGGGTGATTCGGCGCTTTTTTGAGGACTAGTCCAACGTACTGCTGACAGCTCTTCGCCAGCTCGGCCAAGCTATCCGTCGGATCCTGCGCAAACACCCGCCAATACACCGCGTAGGCCTTCTTCAGGGGGGCCGCGGTGCTCTGGGGCTCAGCGGCGGCAATCTTGTCGGCGGCTACAAGGGTGGCGGCATAGGCTTCCTTGACGCCCTTCTGGCGAATCTGGGCCACCGCCGTGCGCTGCACCCACGCATCCGCCAGCGACTCGTAGACTTCGGCGTCG
>CAZVMD010000129.1:0-7184 GCA_964628555.1 uncultured Myxococcales bacterium
CCACCGGCAATCCCAAGGGCGTGGTGGTGGCGCACGATGCCTACACCGTCGGCTGTCGCTACGTCGTGCATGCTCTGCCGGTGACCGCGGATGACAGCCATGTGCTGTTCCTGCCGCTTTCGCACAGCTTTGCCAAGGCCATCGAGATCGCCGCCGTCAAGGTCGGCTTCTGCACCGCTTTTGCCGAGAGCATCGACAAGCTGGCCGACAACTGCGGCGAGGTGCGGCCGACCTTTGTCTGCGCCGTGCCGCGAGTATTCGAGAAGGCGTACGCCCGCATCCTCAACAACGCCAAGGACGGCGGCGCGCTGAAGTGGGCGATCTTTCAGCGCGCGCTCGCGGTCGGCCTGCGCGTCAGTCGCGTGCTGCAGGCCGGAGGCACACCCTCGGGGCTGCTGGCGCTGGAGTATGGGCTGGCCGACAAGCTGGTGTTTAGCAAGCTGCGCCAGCGCTTTGGCGGTCGGCTGCGCTTCTTCATCTCGGGCAGCGCGCCGCTGTCAAAAGAGCTGGCCGAGTTTTTTCACGCTGCGGGCCTGCTGATCTTGGAGGGCTATGGCCTGACCGAGACCAACAGCATGACGACGGTGAATCGTCTCACTCGCTACAAGTTCGGTAGCGTCGGGCCGGTGCTGCATCCCGACCTGCAGGTCAAGCTGGCCGAAGACGGCGAGATCCTGACGCGCGGCGTGACCAACCTGCGCGGCTACTACAAGCAGCCGCAGGCCACCGCCGAGGCGCTGGACAGCGAGGGCTGGCTGCACACCGGCGACATTGGTGAGATCGACGGCGATGGCTTTATCACCATCACCGACCGCAAAAAAGATCTGATCAAGACCTCGGGCGGCAAGTACGTCGCGCCGCAGCTGATCGAAGGTCAGCTCAAGCTAGAGCCGCTGGTGTCGCAGGCGGTGGTGATCGGCGATCGGCGCAAGTACGTCACGGCGCTCCTCGCCGTCAACTTGGAGGTCGGCAAGAAGCTCTTGGCCGAGCGCGGCGAGAGCGTTCCCACCGATGGCGAGCGACTGCTTGCTCACCCCGCGATCAGCGAGGCGCTGCAGGCGCGGGTCAGCGAAGTCAATCGCCACCTCGGTAGCTGGGAGCAGGTGAAGTACTTTCGCATCCTGCCGCGCGAGCTGACCGAAGCCGATGGCGAGCTGACGCCGACCTTGAAGGTCAAGCGCAAGGTCGTCGCCGAGCGCTACCAGTCGCTGATCGACGCGATGTACAGCGAAGCGGCCCCCGAGAAGGACTAGGCCCGGTCGAGGAGGAGATCGATGTTCAGACTGCTCTTGCTCTCGCCGGACAACGCGTCGATTCGTGAGTTTACGGGCGACGCCGCCAAGGAAGTCCTGCGCGATCCGCAGCGGACCGGTCAGCTGTGGCTCGACATCACCAACCAGAAGCAGGTCGACATCGATCTGCTGTCGCAGGTGTTTCGCTTCCACCCGCTGGCCCTGGAAGACTGTCTGCACTTTGATCAGCGCGCCAAGCTGGAAGAGTATCCCGGCGCCAAGCCCTATCTGTTCATCGTCACGCACAACTTCGTCGCCGTGCCGCGCCTGCCGCAGCACTTCACCGAGCCGGCCGCTGACGAGAGCTCGATCTACCTGCCGCGTCACATGCTGGCCCGCGGGCGCACCAGCCAGCTGGCAATGCAGGTGCTAGAGATGCACGCCTTTTTGGGCCAGGGCCTGCTGGTGACGATTCACGCCGAGCCGAGCGCGGCCATCGACAGCGTGTTTCACCGCGTGCGCCTAGAGCCGCAGCTTATGGCCCGCGGCTCGGACTTTGTGTACTACCTCATCGCCGACGTGCTGTGCGACAGCAACTTCCCGGTGCTGGAGCAGCTGTCGGATCTGCTCGATGAGCTAGAGAGCTCGATCCTGCGCAACGCCACGCCCAACGATCAGAAGAACATCTATTCCCTGCGCAAGACCCTGGTGCGAATGCGGCGCGCGATCTCGCCGCAGCGCGATGTCATGGGCGCCCTGTTTCGTCACGGCGGCAGCGCCTGCATCAGTGAGCGCACGGCGCCCTACTTTCGCGACATCTACGATCACCTGACGCGCGTCTACGAGTCGATCGAAGCCGGTCGTGATCTGGTCGGCAACTGCATGGACTCGTATCAGTCGACGGTCAGCCAGCGCACCAACGACATCATGAAGTCGCTGACCATGCTGTCCGCCTTCATGCTGCCGATGACGTTTTTGACCGGCTTTTTCGGCATGAACTTCGAGGCCATGCCGTTTCGTTCGCACGCTCTGTTTTGGCTGAGCCTGTTTGCCATGTTCGTCGGCATTCCGGTCGGCATGCTGATGCTGTTTCAGCGCCGCGGCTGGCTGGGCCACAAGCCGGAAAAGAAGAAGAAAGAGTCGTAGGGGGCGAGCTTTGCAGCACACCGCAGCTGCGCCGTTGCCGCAGCAAAAGGCGTGCTTATGGTGTGTGTGTGGCCCGAGGCAAGCAAGACAAATGCCAGAACCCGGGCTTAGGAGATTCGCATGCGCGCGGACAAATTTACCGTCAAGACTCGCGAAGCCCTGGTGGAAGCGCAGCAGCTCGCTAGCCGCAAGGGGCAGGCCGAGCTTCAGCCTGAACACATCCTGCTCGCTCTGTTGTCGCAAGACGGCGGCGTGGTGAGCGCCATCCTGACCAAGCTCGGCGCCAAGGGCGGGGTCGAGGCCTACGTCGCCGCGCCCGATCGCCTGCGCGAGCAGCTCGATCGCCACATCGATCAGCAGCCGCGTGCCTCCGGCGAGCTCGATGTCGGGCTGTCGCGCAAGTCGCGCGACCTGATCGAAACTGCCGAGAAAGAAGCCGAGAAGCTCAAGGACGAGTACACCTCGACCGAGCACTTCCTGCTGGCGCTGTGCAGCAAGGACTTCGGCTATGCCTCCAAGCTCCTGCGCGAAGGCGGCGTCAGCTCTGACAAGGTGCTGCAGGCGCTGTCAGAGGTGCGCGGCTCGCAGCGCGTCGTCGATCAAGATCCGGAAGGCAAGTACCAGGCGCTGGAGCGCTACACGCGCGACATCACCGACCTGGCGCGCAAGGGCAAGCTCGACCCGGTGATCGGCCGCGATGAAGAGATCCGGCGCTCGATCCAGGTGCTGTCGCGCCGCACCAAGAACAACCCGGTGCTGATCGGCGAGCCCGGCGTCGGCAAGACGGCGGTAGTCGAAGGCATTGCGCAGCGCATCGTGGCTGGCGACGTGCCCGAGAGCCTGAAGAACAAGCGCATCATGTCGCTGGATCTGGGCAGCATGGTGGCGGGCAGCAAGTACCGCGGCGAGTTCGAGGATCGCCTCAAGGCACTGCTCAAAGAGATCGCCGCTGCCAGCGGCCAGATCATCCTGTTTATCGACGAGCTGCACACGCTGGTCGGGGCGGGCGCGGCCGAGGGGGCGCAGGACGCCGCCAACATGCTCAAGCCGGCCTTGGCGCGCGGCGAGCTGCGCTGCTTGGGGGCGACGACGCTCGACGAGTACCGCAAGCACATCGAAAAAGACAAGGCACTGGAGCGTCGCTTCCAGCCGGTGTTCATCGGTGAGCCGTCGGTCGCCGACACGCTGTCGATCCTGCGCGGGATCAAAGAAAAGTACGAAGTGCATCACGGCATCCGCATCCGCGACAACGCCCTGGTGGCAGCGGCGCGGCTCTCGGATCGCTACATCTCGGATCGCTTCCTGCCCGACAAGGCCATCGACCTCATCGACGAGGCGGCAGCCCGCCTGAAGATGGAGATCGACTCGATGCCGGCCCCGATCGACAAGCTGGAGCGCCGCATCGTCAGCCTGCAGATTGAGCAGCAGGCGATGTCGAAGGAGCGCGATGAAGCCAGCCAGGCCCGGCTCAAGGAAGTCGAGCGCGAGATTGCTGAGCTGCGCGAAGAGATCTCGGAGAAAAAGGCGCGCTGGCAGAGTGAGCGCGACGTCATCACCGGCCTGCGGGATCTGGCCGCCGAGATCGACAAGACCAAGACCGAGAGCGAGCTGGCGCAGCGTCGCGGCGATCTCAATCGCGCCGCCGAGCTGCGCTACGGCAAGCTGCCCGAGCTGGAGAAGAAGCTGGGCGAGCAGAACAAGAAGCTGACCGATCTGCAGAAGGCCGGCTCGTATCTGCGCGAAGAGGTCACCGAAGAAGACATCGCGACCATCGTCTCGAAGTGGACCGGCATCCCGGTCGAAAAGATGCTCGAAGGCGAGGTCGAGCGCCTGACCCAGATGGAAGGTCGCCTGGGCGCGCGAGTCATCGGCCAGAAGCCAGCTATCGAAGCGGTGTCGAACGCCGTGCGGCGGTCGCGGGCTGGGCTGCAGGATCCCAACCGGCCGATTGGCTCGTTTATCTTCTTGGGCCCGACCGGGGTCGGCAAGACCGAGCTGGCGCGCGCCCTGGCGGAGTTCTTGTTCGATGACGAGACCAACCTGGTGCGCATCGACATGAGCGAGTACATGGAGAAGCACGCCGTGGCGCGGCTGATCGGTGCCCCGCCGGGCTACGTCGGCTATGACGAGGGCGGGCAGCTTACCGAGGCGGTGCGTCGTCGGCCATACAGCGTCGTCTTGTTCGATGAGATCGAAAAAGCCCACCCCGACGTCTTCCACATCCTGCTGCAGGTGCTAGATGACGGTCGGCTGACCGATGGCCATGGCCGCTCGGTGAACTTCCGCAACACGGTGGTGCTGATGACCAGCAACATCGGCTCGCAGTTCATCCAGCACGCCGAGGACATCGAAGACCCGGCGGTGCGCAGCAACATCGACACCGCGCTGCGCTCGCACTTTAAGCCCGAGTTCCTAAACCGGATCGACGACATCATCGTCTTCCATCGGCTCGGTCGCGAGCACCTGGGCGACATCGTCAACATCCAGCTTGGTCGCCTGCGCAAGCTGCTGGTGGATCAGAAGCTGCAGCTCGATCTGACGCCGCGGGCCGTCGATCTGCTGTGCGAGGAAGGCTACGACCCGGCGTTTGGTGCGCGACCGCTCAAGCGCGCGATTCAGCGCTTGCTGCAGGACTCGCTATCGAAGGAACTTCTCGCCGGTCACTTCAAAGCCGGTGATACGATCTTCGTCGATCGCGATGGCGATCGCCTGACCTTTGGTCAGGTGCAGTTCACGCAGCCCTCCTCGGCTTCGTCGGGGGGAGGACGCTCCGGGCTGCTGTCGTGATCGGCCCGGACGTTGGCTAACGTCGCACAGAGACCAGAGACACGGAAGGGACGCAGATGGCGCTACAGGATTTCTATAAGGTCCTCGGCGTCGCCGAGAATGCGACTGCCGACGACATCAAAAAAGCGTATCGCAAGCTGGCCAAGAAGTATCACCCCGACGTCACCGGCGGGGACAAGGCCAAGGAGTCGCGCTTCAAAGACATCACGCAGGCGTACGAGGTACTCAGCGACGACAAGAAGCGCGAGGAATACGACGTGCAGCGGCGAAACCCGTTCGCCGGTGCCGGCGGCTCGGCGGGCCCGGGCGGCTTCTCCGGTGGCTTCCCCGGCGGCTTCCCCGACCTGGGGGGCTTCGGCGGGCGCGGCCGGCGGGCGAGCGCGGGGGCGGGCAGCAGCCGCGTCAACATGAACATCAACCTCGAAGACATGCTGCGCCAGTTCGGCATGAACGTCGATCGGGACGGTGGCTTCGCCGGTGGCAGCCGGGCCGAGGCGCGCGACAGCGAGGCGCGCGGCAACGATGTGCAGGCCTCGCTGGAGATCACCTTTACCGAAGCGGCCCTGGGCTGCGAAAAAGCGGTGGTCCTAGAGCCGGGCACGGCGAACGAGCGTCGCCTGACCATGCGCATCCCAGCGGGTGTCGACGATGGCGAGACGCTGCGCCTGGCAGGGCAGGGGCGGCCGAGTCCCGCCGGTGGCACGGCGGGCAACCTGCTCGTCAAGATCACCGTGCGGCCGCATGGGCAGACCAAGTTCCGTCGCAAAGGCGCCGATGTCGAGGTCGATGTCCCGGTCCACTTCGACCAGGCAGTGCTCGGCGGCACCGTCGAGGTGCAGACCTTAGAAGGCACCACCGCAACCCTGAAGATCCCAGCTGGGACGCCGGACGGGACGCTGCTGCGGCTGCGCAGCAAGGGGGCCGGGGATCGCAAAGGCGGCCGCGGCGATCTCTACGGCGTGGTGCAGATCATCGTGCCCAAGGACATCTCGCCGGAAGCTCGTGACCTGCTCAAGCGCTTCGCAGAGCTGACGCGGCGCGGCGCTTAGCGGGCTCGCTCGGCGGCGCGCCCGGCTCGGCGTCGGTGGTTACAGCGACGGGCGTGGTGGCAGGCGATCGGGCCAGGCTTCGGTCATGGCGCAGAGCGCGATGGTCCACAAGCGGTGGTAGATGTCGTCGCCTTCGCCGGCGGTGGCAGCGGCCGGAGCACCGAAGTAGGCGCGTGGACCGCCAGCCCCGGCGAAGTCGGGGATGCCAGCCCGCATCGCGGCAACCAGATCGGCGGAGTTCTCTGGCAGCGTCGGGCGCAGCGCTTCGTCGATCAGCTGGGGCTGACTGGCCAGGAGCAGCGCGGTCTCGTAGCGCCCGGCGTGGCAGTTACCGCGCTTGTATTCGTCGGTGAGCGTGCGGGCGAAGCGGCGCTCGGTGTGATCGGGAAAGACGACGCGCGGCGGGCTGTCCGGCGCTCCGTTGACCTCGGCGACGCTGTCCCGCAGGGCGGCGATGTGGGCGGGCTCTAGGTGGCTGTTGAGCAGGCAGATGCGACGGAAGCCGGCGCGCAGCAGGCCACGACAGACACCGCTGTACAGCAGACGAGCGGTCTGGCTGGGCAGCGAGACGGTGCCGGCAAACGCCGCCCCGTACTCGGTGACGGCGTAGGCCAGAGACGGCGCGATGACGCTGGGCAGTAAGAGCGCAGCTAGCTCGCGCTGGGTCCTCCGGGCTAGCTCTTCCGACAGATAGACGTCGGTGCCGAGCGGCAGGTGCGGGCCATGGGCCTCGGTGGCGCCGATCGGCAACAGCACGATGGGGTCGGCGGCGAGCAGGCGCTCGGCGGCGGGATAGGTCAGCTCAGATAGGTAGATGGGCGGGCTTGTGGCTTGCGACATCGGTGGGATACGTAACTAGCACAGCGAGGTCAGACCACGGCGCAGAGCAGGACCTTTAGGTAATTCCCTTCGGCAAAGCCGGCCGGGATCGGGAAGTCCGCGGGCAGCCCGACCTGCTCGACGACGCGGA
>CAZVMD010000129.1:7284-18424 GCA_964628555.1 uncultured Myxococcales bacterium
AAGCCGGCCGGGATCGGGAAGTCCGCGGGCAGCCCGACCTGCTCGACGACGCGGACGCTGCGCCGGGCCCGACCGGCCGCATCGCCGATCGCCATCATCATCTCGTCGAGGCTGAACTTGTTGGCGTTGGCGACGCAGCACAGCAGCGAGCCGCTGTCGCACACCGACAGCGAGCCATGCACTAGCTCGCGGTAGTCGCGCTGCACCGAGAAGCTGCGGTCGCGGCTCTGGGCGAAGGCCGGCGGATCGATGATCACCATGTCGAAGCGGCGCCGGCGCTCGCTCATGCGGGCGAGGATGGCCAGGGCATCGCCGGCGATGAACTCGTGCCCTGCCTCGCCCAGGCCGGACAGCGACAGGTTGCGACGGGCGCGGGCATGGGCGCGGGCTGCCAGATCGACCGACACTACCTCGCGGGCCCCGCCGGACGCGGCGTAGACCGACAGCGCGCCGGTGTAGCTAAACAGGTTGAGCACCCGTCGCCCGCTGGCGTGGTCGGCGACTAGCTGACGGCCGCGGCGTAGGTCCAAAAACAGCCCGGTGCTCAGCGGCGCGGTGACATCGACGGCAAAGCGCAGGCTGCCCTCTTGCACCTCCAGCTCGACGGGGGCGACGAGGCCGCGGACTAGCTCGGCGGGATCGCGGGGACCCTCGCCGGCCAGCGGGCGGAAGCGACGCTGCAGATAGATGCCGCGCGGCTTGTAGACCTCGGTCAGGGCATCGAGCAGCGGCTCGACCTGCGGCTCCAGCGCTGCCGAGTACAGGTGGACGACGAGGTAGTCGTTGTAGCGATCGACAGTCACGCCGGGGAAGAAGTCGCCTTCGCCGTGCAGCACGCGATAGGCCGACAGGCGCGGGGCTGGCGTGGCCTCTGGGCCTTCGGCCTTTCCGACGGTGGCGGGCAGCAGGCGGGCGCGTAGCTCGGCCGCCCAGCGCACGCGGCGTAAGATGGCGCCGCCATCCCAGGTCTCTTGCGGGTCGCGGCTGACGATGCGGACGGCGATCGGGCCATCGGGGTCGTACAGGCCGCGCGCAACGAAGCCGCCCTCGGGATCGAGCAGCTCGATGGCTTCGCCGGGGCCAGACGACACCGGGCGATCGCCAATGGTGTCGCGGAACACCCAAGGGTGACCGGTACGCAGACGGTAGGCGGCATCGCTGGGGATGCGCAGGGCGCCGCGGCGGATGCGCGGCTCGAAGCCGGCGGGGGCACGGGGTGAGCGATCGCGGCGAAGGCCAGCCGGCGACGGGCGATCGCGTCTTGGCTCGTCACGGTCGGGGTGATCCAGGCTCGACATGGCGCGCAGCATAGGGGCCGGCATGGCGAAACTGCAAGCCTGGACTGGTCCCGGCCGCGCGGCGCGTTTTTTCGACGAGAGCGCGCGACTAGGTCACAGCGCCGGGCGGCAGCCTGCGCGGCGCCGGGGCCTTGCAGACGTTCTTGTCGCCGACCTTGGTACAGCTGTGATGGGCCTGGCACTCGCTGGCGTCTTTGCAGGGATCGCCGTCGTTCTTCTTCTTGGGATCGTGCGGCGGCGGCGGCGCCTCGCTGACCTGGATGGCGGAGTCGGCGTGGGCGCGGCCCGAGTCAGCGCCGAGCAGGGTGCCGAGGACGAGGGCCGAGGTGAAGGCAACGACGACGTGCAGGGGACGGGGCATGTGAACTCCTATGGCAGGGGCTAGCCGATGGGCGGGCCGGCGGTTGCACAGGGCGTGCGCAGCCTGGCCAGCCTCTCGATTTTCGCCGCAGCCGCCCGGCTGTGCGGCAAGAAAAGCAGCCGCGCGCAAGTGCCGCCAGATCCACGACTTTCGTTCTAGCGGCGCGCTCAGGCGTTGCAGCGCTCGATCAGCTCGGCGTACGGCGGGTGGGCGACGGTCAGGGTGGCCTCGCCGGTCTGTTGGTTGAGCGCCTTGATCTTGAACGCTCGGTGCGCGGTCCGCTGGTGCTCGTCGCAGGCCGTCACCGGGATCTGCACAATCTGGTTGCCGCCGAGCAGGCGACTGTACTGCAGGTTGACCAGGACCTCGTGAGCGGCCGGACCGCAGCACAGGGCGCAGCACTCGGGCAAGAGCAGGCGCGGCAGGCTGGTCTCTAGATCGATCTCGCTGCCGCGGTCGATGCGCAGGACCGCGACTCGTCGCTCCAGCACCTCGCGCTGCCGCTCGGGGCTGACCGGCAGCTGCAGGCCAAGCCCCAGATCCCAGGCCGAGAGCTGGGCCAGGAAGTCCTCCACGGCTAGCTCGCCGGCAATTAACTGCTGCACGACCTTGCGGACGTGGATGCGCTGGCCGGCGGCGTCGCTGCCGCGCGCTAGCTGCACCGGCTCGCCGGGGGCGGTGAGGAAGTGCCAGCCAGCCTGGGCCAGCATCGTGCCCAGGTAGGCCGATAGGTACTCGACGCAGCAGGTATCGATCTGCGCCATTCGATCCGGTCGCTGATAGCCGAGATAGCGCGGCGAGACCTGCTCGGCAAAGCGCTCACGCAGGCGGGCATCACTGCCCAGCGCAGCCAGCCGGCCGGGGCAGAGATCGGCGACCCGGACCTGCGCTCGCTCGGCGAGCAGCCGCCACACCCGGGCCCAGGTCGGCGCGATGTTGTCCCATGAGACGACCTCCACCCCGGGGTGATGGAAGTCCTTGGAAAAATAGAGCTCGATCTTTTCTGGTTCGGTGAGGAGCTGATAGGCCGGCCTGGCGTCTCCGGGCAGCGGCGCGGTCGGCGTCGGCAGCGTCTCTACATGCTGCAGCCTTTCGCTCTGCGGCGGGTGCGAGTCGAGCGGGTCAGCGGTCTGCTGCGCCATCGCCTGGCTGAGCATCGGCCGCAGCGAGTCCCAGCCGCTGCTCTGCAGGAAGCGACGAAAGCCAGCAAACAGGTTGTCGGGCACCACGCCCATGGCCCGCAGCGGCTTGAGCTCATTTTCGATAAACAGATCGAAGCCGAGCCCGTGCAGCCCGGTCGACTGCAGCGCCTCGGTCTGCGCAGCCTTGCCGGCGATCCGCACCGCCCACTCGTCGGCCAGGAGCTCTTGCTGGCGAGCGATGGCCTGGGTGATGTGCAGGTACTTGTGCAGCATCCACTCAAACGGCCGATGCAGCAGCGCGGCGCCGCTTTTGTGCAGGTTGACCAGGGTCCGCGCCATCGCCGAGCGCGTGGCGTAGATGATCGACGCGAGGCGGGTCTCGCCACCCTGATAGTGACCGAACTCGTGCGCGACAATGGCTCGCAGGTGACTGACCTGCGACACCGCCAACAGCGGCACGCCGATGCCCATCACCCGCTTGCCGAACAGCCCCAGGATGCCGCCGCGCTGCATGACGAAGGCGTTGACCTCGGGAATCAGGTAGACCTCGTCGGGCAGGGTAGCGCCCATCTTCTGCGCCACCTCCTCGATGATGGCAAACAGGGCCGGCTGCTCGGCGCGGGTGGTAAGCGGCCCGGGCGCCTCCCACTTGCTGCCGCGCGGCAGGATGCTCCACAGGATGACGCCAGCCCCGAGGATGCACAAAAGCGTCAGCTTGATGTGCAGCCGGTGCACCACGAAGAGCTCCAGGTAGGGCACCAAGAGCAGCAGCGCCGCTAGCCCGAGTGCGAGGCCATAGAACAGGAACAGGAACGACAGGGCCAGGATGGCTCGCCAGGTGTAGCTGCGGGGCGCGGTCATCGGTTGCTCCTGCGACATCGCATGCTGGCAGAGTACCATTGCCGTCTATGAGCATGATTTCGGTGCGAGTGCTGCAAGGCATCGTCGCTGGGGCGGTGGCGCGCGGGGTCGATGCGGCCGAGCTCTTAGCGGCAGTCGCGATTCGGCCAGAGGTCCTCGCCGATCCCGACCAGCGACTGCCGGCCGAGCACGCCGATCGGCTGTGGCATCACGCGGCGCGCCTGTCGGGGGATGAGCTCTTGGGCGTGCACGTCGCTGAGCTCTTGCAGCCGGCTCTGCTCGGGGGCCTGGGCTTCGCGGTGCGTAGCAGTGCCACGGTCGGCGAGAGCTATCGCCGCGTGGCGCGCTACATGAAGCTGTTGGTAGCGGTGGGCGGACTGTCGCTGCATGAAGAGGGGCGCCTGGTGCGCATCCGGCGCAGCATGCACAGCGACGAGCTACGGCCGTCGCGCCATGCCCAGGAGTGCCTGTTTATGGCCCTGCTTATCATCGGTCGCCGCGGCACCGACGATCCGTTTCGGCCGCAGCGCGTGTGCTTCGCTCATCCCGCTCCGACGGCGGCGCCAGCCCTGGAGGCGGCCTTTGGCGGGCCGCTGTCGTTCGCGCAGCCGGCAGATGAGCTCTGGCTGGAGGCGCGGCTCCTGGCTCTGCCGCTGCGCGAGTCCGAGCCGGCGCTGGCTGCAGTCCTCGATCGCCACCTGGAAGAGCAGGCGCGCACCCTGCCGACCGGCGCGACCCGGCTGGAGCGCGTGCGGGCCGTGCTGGCCGTGGCGCTGCGGGGGGGCGAGCCGACGCTGGCCGATACCGCGCGGCGCCTGTCGATGAGCCCCCGCAGCCTGCAGCGCTATCTGCAGCAAGAGGGCACAACGCTGCAAGAGATGCTGCAGAAGCTGCGCGAAGATCTGGCCCGGCACCATCTGGCCGAGCAGCGCGAGTCGATCGCCGAGATCGCGTTTCTGCTTGGCTTTTCCGACGTGTCGACATTTCACCGCGCGTTCAAGCGCTGGACTGGACAGACGCCGCATGAGTACCGCGCGCAAGCTCGCGCCGCCGCGGTGTCGTCGGCGACTTAAGCCGGAAGCTCGATGCCGAGCTCGGCCCGCCAGTCGGCGAGCGGTCGCGCCCAGCCGTCTTCCCAGCGCTGCGCGAACAGCGGCTTGGCCCGTCGGCCCATGCGCCAGCCCTGCGCCACCGCGTCCATTAGGCTGACGGTGTCCAGGCCGGGTGCCGCTTCGCCGAACACGCTGCGCACCAGGCCGCCGGCGATCAGCGCTGCCCCCAGTGGCGCCACGCCCTGAGCCAGCATGAAGGCCTGCAGCCCAAGCTCGGCTGCCGCCGTGACATCGATGCCGGTGACGACGTGCCAGATGTCGTGGGTCGAGCGCAGGCGCTGCTCGATGTAGGTCAGGTCATCCTTGACCTCGACGACCGGATAGAACTCGACGACCAGCCCGCGCTCCAGCATGTGGGTGGCGAAGGCGTGGCCCAGCGAGCCGACCGGCAGCAGCTTGAGCGCCTGCAGATCCGGCGTCGCTCCCTGATAGCGCTCGCGGACCAGCGGCCCGGTGTGCTCGCCCTCGGTAAGCTGGGTCATCATGCGGCCAAAGGCCTGGGTGTGGCGCAGCCCGTTGATCAGCTGGAACACCGATGGCAGGTCACTGGGATCGCGCAGCAGCGAGACGAAGCCCTTGAGGGCCTTGATGTAGTCGAGGTGCTTGTTTTCGATCCGCATGGGGGACTCCTTCTGGGGTTCTGGGGCGGCTCGGATTCGTCCGCTTCCTTGTGAAAACCAGCATAGGATCCCGTCGCTGCGCCGGCATTAGCCGGGGGCGCCAGAAGAGTTGGCCGGGCGCGCCAAGCGCGGCTAAGGCAAAAAGCGCGGATCGTCTTGCACCACCCAGGCGAAGGCTGCCGCGATGGCTGCCTGCACACCGCCGTCATAGGTATGGCCCTGATCGGCGGCATAGACCACGCGACTCGCCACGCCGGCCTGCTTGAGCCGCTCGGCCGCGACGGTAGCGCTCTTCAGACAGCCGGCCCGGCCGCAGGCAAACAGCACGCGCTGGCCGCCGCCCCGACGATAGCGCCCGGCACCCTCTGGCGTCCAGGCATCGTGCCCACCCTCGACGAGGATGGCGCGGGGAAAGCGGGCCGGCTGGCTGATAAGGAGCGGCGCGCCAAAGATCGCGCCCTGCGAAAAGCCGATGTAAAGCAGCGGCTCGCCGGTCGCCCGCGTCGGTGCGCTGGCCAAAAGGGCGCTGACCGCGGCGCTGATCTCGCGACCGAGCCAGCCGGAGGTGCTGGGAAAATAAAAGCGCAGCAGCGCCGGCTCGCTGGGGCTGTCCCAGCGCAGCTTGCCGCGCGGGCAGAGGACGATGCCGCGACCGGCCAGCACCTGCGCAAACACCTCGCAGTTCCACTCGGGCTGGTCATAGCTGCCGTGCGCCGCGATGGCAATCGGCAGCGGCGCTGGGCTCGGCCGGCCGGGGGCGGGCCAGGCCACCACCGCCGACTGGAAGCCCGGCACCGGCAAGCGAGCAAAGCCGGCTCCCTGCGGCAGCGGGGGCAGGGCCGGCTCAACCGACCACGCAGGGGAGGCTGGGCCGAGCAGGCCGAGCAGCAGCAAGGCCAGGGACAGGCACCGGGGAGCCCGGGGGGAGGAGCGCAGGCGCATGGTCTCTCTGGCACGATACGCCATAATGGAGGCGCATGCCTGCCTGGATCAGCGTCGGCGCCCATCGCTGCTATGTCGAGGGCAGCCTGTTTGTGATGGAGCTGCACGGCCCGGTCTCGCGGGCCGAGGTGGCCGTGCTCCTGGCACCGCAGGACGAGCTCCTGGGGCGCTGCGCCGACATCCTGACGCTCTGCGATGCTCGCGAGGCGACGCTGCCCAGCCCCGAGGTCCGGCGCTATCTCAGCGAGCGGGGACGGCGGCTCGGCAAGGTCCGGATTCGCTCGGTGGTCATCACCACCAGCCTGATGCTGCGCACTGCGCTGTCGCTCGTCGAGCGGGCCTCGATGCTGCTGACCGGCCGCCCGCTGGACACCTGCTTCGTCGGCAGCGAGGAGGCCGCCTGGGCCTGGATCGCCGCCCGTCAGGTTGGTAGCCGCCCGCCCGCGTCCTCGTCCTGACGGCCCGCGCTGCGTCATTTTTCCCCACGGGCGCAAGGCTTGCGCAGGTTGTGCTTTCTTTGTAGCGGACTGTGCAGATAAACTCCCAGTCCGATCGTCGCCGCCACCCCGCGCATCCCCGAGGAGAGCTGCCATGTCGCATCTGCGTCGGAACCTGTTGTCCTATTCGCTGCTTGGCCTGGCCGGACTTTGTGGGCCCCTGGCTGGCTGTGGTCTCGCGCCGGATGTGCTGCCGGCCATGGAGGTGCCGCCGCTGCCCAACACCGAGCACCCCCCCGAGCCCGATCCCTGTGGCTCGGGCGTGTTCTGCTTTGATGGTCAGTTTGGCAGCGAGCTGATGCCGCTGTCGCTGGGGCAGAAGACGACGCTGAGCACGGCGGTGGTGCTGTCGAAGCAGGCCATGGGACAAAACGTCCGCTTCTCGATTAAGACCGACGTACCGGCCAATGATCTTCTGGTCGAGGTCTCGCCGCAGACCCTGCCGGCGGCGGCCGAGGCCAACATCCCGGTCACGATCAGCCTGCGCATTCCGACCGGCAGCGCCTACGACGGCAGCAAGACCATCGCCCTGCACGCCGAGGTCGATGGTCCGGCGGCGGGCAGCGGGGACAGCCGCGCCGTAGCGGTGCCGTTTGAGCCCAAGCTGGTCGTCGAATACTCGGGCAAGGGCGGCACTGCGACGCCTCACACCTGGACCATCCCCGGCAACGATCCGCTCAAGATCGGCGCCGCCGGTGCCCAGGCGCCGACGCCGATCAAGCTGCGGCGCGGCGGCGTCAAGCTGCAGTTTGTCAACAAGGACCCCACCGCCTCGCACGTGCTGCACTGCAGCGGACCGATCCCGCATCAGCAGGTCAACATGCCGACGCCGCCAAACGGCGCCTACAGCCCGATGATCACCACCGCCGGCACCGCAAGCTGCTACGACCACAACCTCGAATCGCAGAGCGTCGCCGTCTACTTCCAGTTCAGCAACTAAGGCCCAGCCCACGCGCGCAGCCGCCGGCATGACCTGCGGCTTCTCGTCGGGATTGGGGCTTGCTGGCCGCTCGGCTCTTTGGGATGATGGGAGCCGGAGGACTTGCGCGACCATGACTCCTTTGCCCGTCGAGGCCCGTCCCTATGGCCCAGACAGCACGCCGGAGGAGATCGCCGCGCTCAAGTCGCGCATCTACCTGTACGCGCCGGACATCATCCTGTGGCAGGAAGTGCCGGTGATGACCGTCTTTCAGGTCGAGAAGTTCGCTGAAAAAGTCGATGAGCTTCGCCGCGGACTGACGTCGTTTCGCTACCTTATCGACCTGCGCGAAGCGCCGCTGCCCGCCCCGGAGGTTCGCGCCAAGCTGGTCAGCGTCTTTAAGGACGACGCCAAGCTGCGCGACCTGGCGGTGTTCACCGGCAAGAACTTCCTGGTGAACATCGCCTGCAAGTTCGTCTTTACCGCGGCTGGCCTGCGCGGCTTTACGATCCACAAGACGCTGGAGCAGGCGCTGGCTGCCCTGAATCATGGCGCTAAGTAGCGAAGAGCTGGCCGGGCTGGTGATCCAGCACCTCCTCGACATAAGCTCCGGGCACTGCTCGATCACCCGCGAGCAGATCGTCGAGCTGCAGCACGATCCGCACCTTAGCGAGATCCTGACCGGCCTGCTCATGCTGCACGAGGATCTGGTCCTGCGCGCCTCCAAGATGGTGCGGGCCGAAGAGCTGGAGCAGGTGCTGGGCAAGCTCGCTGAGCGCAACCGCGCGCTGGAGGAGAGCCGCGCTGAGCTGGCGGCGCTGAACGCGCAGCTGTCGACACCGATCATCAAGATCTGGAGCGGCGTGCTGATGATGCCGCTCATCGGCGCCATCGATCAGCGGCGAGCCAGCGAGATGATGGAGCGCCTCCTTGCGGCGATTCAGAGCGAGCGCGCGCCCTCCTTCATCCTCGATGTCACCGGCGTCGTCGAGATCGATACGCCCTCGGCCAATGCTCTTTTGCGCATCGTGCGCGCGACCAAGCTGCTGGGCACCGAGACCATCCTTGCGGGCCTGCGTCCGGCGGTGGCGCAGGCGCTGGTCGAGCTGGGGGTGGATCTGACGACCGTGGTCAGCGTGCGCGATACGCAGGAAGCGCTGCGTCGCTGCATGCGGCGCAGCGGTCCAAGCTGAGCTCGCCCGATGCGCGAGCGCGGCTCCGCTCGTGGCCGCGATCGGCAGCCCCAGCCCGGCGGCGGTGAGGCGGACCCGCTGGGCTATTAGCGGGCCTCGCGGGCGGCGGGAATCGGGCTGCGGCCGAGGCAGTAGGGCAGCAGGCGAGCGATGTTGCGCGCGTCGTCAATGCCGCGATGGGCGGTGCCGACAAAGCGCAGTCCGACGCGGCGCAGGGCCTGACCGCAGCCCAGCTTGGCGTTTTCGCCGGAGCGCCGGCAGAACGCTTCCTTGAGGTTGATGTGCTGCGGACCGAGGGGCGCGCGCGTGCCGACTCGCCGCTCGTCGCGAGCGAACTGCTGGCGGTCGTAGTCGCCCCAGGAGCAGAACGTGAACTGCCCCAGCGCCTCCTGCGCGGTCAGAAAAGCCGCCAGGTTTTGCATCGCCTGGGCGAAGCCGGGGGCGGCATCGACATCCGCCTGCTTTATCGACGTCAGGCGGGTGCAGAACGGCGTCAGCCGAGGATGGCGGAAGGGCTTCACAAAGGTCTGAAACTGCGCGACCGGAGCCAGCGTGGCCCCAGCGCAGAGCACCGCGCCGACCTCGATGATCTCGGTCTGCTCGCGCGGGATGCGGTGGTCTTCGTCGCAGGTGGCCTCGACGTCGATCACCAGATAAAAGCGTGGCGTGTCCATGGTCCTTCTTCCTGTAGCGTGTTGCGGAGGGCAGCCACTTGCGAGCTGCCGATATTGGATATGACGCAAGAATGAAGGCACGTCGCGGACAGAATTCCGGACAGCCCGCCCGCCCCTCGGTGCCCGTCGCCGCGCCGCCGGTTGGCTGGGGCTGGCGCGAGTACCTGGGGGCGCTGACTGCCGCGCACGGGACGCTGACCGCCGTGGCCTGGAAGCTGGCCGAGCGCGGCGAGGGAACCGACGATGTCGCGTCGATCGAGCGAGCCCTGCGGCGCCTGCGTGAGCGCGGTCCGCGCGACGGCGGCGTGTGGGGGCAGCGCGTCCTGCGCCGCTTTGGCGTGCCGCGCGCCATCGAAGATCGGCTGCGCTGGATGGGGCTTTATCACAGCCCGTTTTCCGACCTGCCGCTCGCTCTCTGCGACGATCAGCTACGGCTGTGGGATCAGCCGCCAATCTCGGTCTCGCGGGCCCGCGTCTGGCTGCAGCTGGCGGCGGCGAGTGTCGCCCTACGCCGGCGCGACTTTGCTGCCGCGGGGGCTCAGCTCGACGCGGCGGAAAAGACGCTAGCACTCGCGGGGCCCACGGCGGATCGTCCGATCGAGGCGGGCATCGAAGCCGCCCTGGCGCGCGCCTATCTGCAGAGCCGCAGCGGTCCGCCCGAGGCGGTGCTGGCCTGCCTGCAGCATGCCGAGCGCATGTTGAGCGAAGCCGGTATCGCGCTGAGCGACAGCGATCGCGCCTGCTTCCAGGCCCGGCTGGTCGACCAGCGTGCGTTTTTGGACAACCGGGCCGGCGATCATGCTGCCGCCCTCGCGCGTTATCGCGCCCTGCCGACGGCCGATGTCCACCCCTTCGCGAGCTATCGGCGCGAAGCCGGCCTGGCCTTCGGCTGCCTGCGCCTGGGCGAGCTTGCAGCCGCGCGGCAGCATGCGCTGCTAGCCGGCGAGCATGCGGGGGATGGCGGCTATACCCGCCTGCGGGTGATGGCCCTGATCCTGCGCGCCCGCATCGAAGGAGAGCCGACGGCCGGCCCGCTCCTCGATCGCGCCCAGGCGATTGCCGACCGGCTCGGCGATGCAGAGCTCAAGCTGCGCGTCGCGCGAGCCCGCGGACGGGCCGAGGGTCCCTAGGAGGCTTTTCATGTCGCGCGGCGAACGGAGGCGCGGGGCGCCGCGGACCGCTCGGCTCGATCGAGCGGCTCGGCGTGGACTGAGATCGTCCGGCCCGCCGTTCGCCCAGCCCTGCCAAGCGCGACCGCCTATAACGAACAGTTGCGCCACTGAAACCCCCCTCTTCCGGACACGGAAGGGGGGGCTGGGGGGGGGAAGGGCGCAAAGTTGGGCCCAAAGGCAGGCAATAGGGAAAGGAGAGCGCGACGAGGAAAACCGCCAGGTTTTCCTCTCGCAACAAACGCAGCGACGCCTCAGACATTCGCCGCCCCAAACGCCTGCCGCGCAATATTTGCACCCCGCCTGTCTGCAAGTTGCGCGCAGCGGCCAACATCCGCGCCCCGCCTGTCTG
>CAZVMD010000130.1:0-18418 GCA_964628555.1 uncultured Myxococcales bacterium
CAAGCTCGTTGCGCATGGTGATGTGCGAGGGGCGCTCGTGGCCGTGGAAGTTCTTGACGTTCTCGAAGACGGCAGAGCGCAGCAGCTTGCCGGAGGCGGCGTAGTACTCGGCCTTGGCGGGCTGCTGCTTGTCCTTGGTGATCCACAGCTTGATGTGGTCGTAGGCGGCTTCTTTGCTCTTGGCGTTGAGATCGAGGAGCCACTGGCTGGGATCCTCGGCGGTCACCAGCTTGGCGGTGTAGTCGGCCTGGTAGTTTACGCGCAGCACGTCGCCGTTGTTGAAGTCGCCGCCCTGGAAGCTCTCGCGCGAGGCAAGGCGCAGCGCGCGCTTGAGGTTGGGCATGTAGACCCACATGTTGTCGCCGACCCGCAGCATCTCTTGCCCCTTGGCGGCGGCGGGCTCATAAAACCAGGTGCGGATCTTGTCGTCTTCCGACTTGAGGGCGCGGAACTTGTAGCCGCGCTCGGTGCCGTCTTGGCGATGCGCGACCATGACCATCAGGGCATCGAAGGTCTTGGGCGACATCACCTGATCGTAGCGGCGCAGAAGCTCCTCGGCCGTCGGCTCGCCAGTTGAGGCGGGCAGCGGCAGGGCAAGCACGGTACACAGCGCAAGGCAGGAAAAAACGCGGTTCATAGAAGGACTCCTTGCTGCATCGATTCGAGCCAGCCTAGGTCGCACGCAGCGCATCGACGGGCCGCAGGCGGGCCGCTTTCCAGGCCGGATACAGGGCCGCCAGCATCGTGCCGGCCAGCGCAAAGCCGACGACGATCAGCAGGAACGGGCCATCGATGTGCGGGTAGATGGTGGTGACATCACCGCCGGGTGGGCGGATGGAAAAGCCGTTGCGAAAGACGACAGCGATGATGACGTAGCCCAGGCCCACGCCAAGGGTTGAGCTCATAAGCCCGAGCAGGAGCGCCTCGGCGAGAAACAGCACCGTCACCTGCCAGCGCCGGACGCCAAGGGCCAGCATGGTGCCGATCTCGCGCACGCGCTCGTAGACCGACATCAGCATGGTGTTGACGATGCCGGTGGCGACGAGCAGAAACAGCACGCCGCCGATAAACAGCATCACATAGAGCACCGAGCCGACGCGGGTCTTGGTTGCCGGATCGAGATCGGCCCAGGTTGTGACCTCGTACTCAGAGCCGAGCGCAGCGCGCACAGCGGCGGCCACCTGATCAGCCTGGGCCAGGTTGGTGATGCCGATGGCGTACTCCGATACCTTGCCCGGCATGCGCAGCAGCTCTTGCGCGAAGCGCAGCCGCACCGTCGCCATGCGCTTCGACTCAGCAACACTCTGGGTCGGCAGGAAGCCGCTGATCTCGACGTCGAGCGCGTTGGTGCTGGCGTGTGGGCCAGCGGCCTGCATGACCAGCGTGGCGCCCTTGTCGGCCCCGAGCGACTCGGCCAGCGTCTTGCCAATCAGCGCATCGCCCTCGCGCCCGGGGCGCAGTGGCTGCGAGCCGGTCGAGACGCGGGTCAGGCGCTTGGGACAGACCTTGTACTCGCGCTCGGGATCAATGGCGGTGGCCATGAACATCGTCGATTCACTGCCGTTGTTGACCATACCGTCAAAGGCGATGCGCGGTGTGACCGCTTGCACACCGGGCACCGCTTCGATGCGGCTGATCAGGCTGGGGTCGTGCGGCAGGCTGCGCTTGAGCGGATCGTCCGAGCCGATGTAGCCCTTGGCGAAGACCTGCACCGCGCCGTGCTTGGACTCGACGGTCGTCTCGATCAGGTTGGTGACAAAGCCGTTGTTGACGCCCTGTAGCGTGACGATCGCCGCGCAGCCAAACAGCACCGCCAGCGCAGTGATGATCGATCGCCGCTTGTTGCGGCTGAGGTTGCGCAGCGCCAAAAAGATCATTCGGAACAGCAGTCGCATGGTTACACCGCCGCCAGGGCTTCGACTGGTCGCATCTGACTGGCTCGCACCGCCGGCCACAGCGCCGACAGCACCGCGCCGCCCGCCGCCAGGGCGAGGACAAACAGGATGTAGCCGAGGTTGATGTTGGGATAGATGTGCAGCGGCGCCAGCATGCCCGGGAACTTGAGGATGATGCCCTTGTGCCCGTAGTAAAAGACGAAGCTGCAGCCGGCCGCCGCGCCGAGGATGCCGCCGAGCAGGCCGAGCACCGCCGCCTCCAGCAGAAACAGGCCGAGGATCTGTCGCCGCCGAACACCGACCGACATCATGGTGCCGATCTCGCGCGTGCGCTCTAGCACCGACATCAGCATGGTGTTGGCGATGCCGAGCAGCGCGACAAACAGGAAGATGGCGGCGATGAGGTTGAGCGTCGCGTTCTGCGCCGCGATGGCGTCATCCACAAACGATGCGACATCATGCCAGGTCGCGACCTCGAACTCCGATCCGACCGCGCTCTGCAGGATCGGCTTGAGCATCTCGGCGCGGTCGAAGTTGTCGATGCGGACGGCGATCTCGGTGGCCAGGTTCGGCATGCGCAGGAGCTCCTGGGCCAGCGGCAGCGGCACGAAGCCGAACTTCTTGTCGGGCATCGGCAGGCCGGGCTGGCCATAGACGCCGACGTAGCTGATGTCGAGCGCGTTCATGACGCCGTCGCGATCGTTGGTCAAGATGGTGGCGGTCTTGCCGACCCCGATGCCCAGGTTGCTGGCCAGCTCTGGGGTCAGGATGGCGGCGGTCGCGCCACCTTCGGCCAGCGTCTTGCCCGAGGAGATCATGTCCAGCCGGCGCGGACAGACCTCGACCTCGCTCTTGGGATCGATGGCGGACAGCATGGCGACAGTGCTGGTGTCGTTGGCGTTGACCATGCCGCCAAAGGCGATGCGGGCGGTCACGGCCTTGACGCCGGGCACCGCGCGAATCTTGGCCAGGAAGGCTTCATCGGTCGGCACCGTCAAGTCGAGCGATGAGGTGGCGACGGCCTTGAGAAAGCCCTTGCGGTGGACCTGCAGCGCGCCGGTCTGACCGAGCACGATCGACTCGCGCAGCGTGGCCTGCATGCCATTTAGGAAGCCGCGGATGCCGACCATCACGCCGAGCGCCAAGAACACGGCGGAGAAGGTGATCACCGAACGTCGGCGGTTACGCAGGACATTGCGGACCGCAATGCGCAGAAGCGATGGAAGCATCAGCTCACCCCGGGGATTGTCTACGGTGGCCGCGAGTCGTGCCGAACCAGGCGTCTGGCAGTAGCGCGCCGGCACAGTGTGGCGGGCGAAGAGGCCAGAGACAGCAGCGCAGCGATCGCAACCAACAGCAAGCATGGCAGGATACTTACAGTTGTCAACTATAATTGTTCAGAGAATGAACTATCTAGTCGCCGCCGCTTTTGTTTGATAGGGTGCAGTCATGAGTGGCACACGCCGCAGCGTTCCCCGCCGTGCCTCCCGCCCGCCGCCGCCGCCGCCGCTGCCGGGGGCAGAGCCAGTCACCCGTGCGAAGCCGGGGCCGATAGTGACTCCGCTCCTGCAAGAGCTGGCGCAGACGTTCTTTCAGCTGATGATGCGTCACCGCTTGGCGATGCGGGATCTGATCGTTGACTCTGGGCTGTCGCCGCCGCTGGTCGCGACCCTACACATGCTGGAAGGGCCGGCGCTGACCATGCGCGAGCTCGCCGACATGATCGGCCTTGAGCCATCTAACCTGACCGCCGTCGTCGACAAGCTGGAAGCCCGTGGCTACGTCGAGCGGCAGTCGAGCCCGACCGATCGGCGCATCAAGCGAGTGGCGCTGACCCGAGCGGGCCGCGTGGTGCGCAAGCGCTTGGTCGAGCGCCTTAAGCAGCCGACCAGCTGGATGGCCAACCTGGAAAAGAACGATCAAGAGCAGCTGCTACACATTTTGCAGCGCGCACTTTCCGACTCTTCGCTGCCGGAAGATCTGGCTCCGTCCGCCAAGACGCCAAGCCGCCAGAGCCGTCGCTGAGGTCGCATGCACTACGCCTTCCGCATCGTCAATGTCTTCACGCACGGGGCCGACCGCTTCTCGGGCAATCCGCTCGCTGTGTTCGAGGATGCTCGCGGTCTTTCCGAGGGGCAGATGCAGCGCCTGGCGCTGCAGTTCAACCTGTCGGAGACCACGTTCATCCTGCCCAGCGATCGCGCCGAGGCGCGCGTGCGCATCTTTACCCCCGCCTACGAGATGCCCTTTGCCGGCCATCCCACGCTGGGCACAGCCTTTGTGGTGTCGACGCTGCGGGGCGGCATCGAGGCGCTGCGTCTCGAGATGCTGGCCGGCATCATTCCGGTCCGCGGCCAGGGATCGCGCTTTCAGCTGACCGCCAATGCGCCGAGCACGCGTGCGCCGAGCGAAGATACTGCGAGCCTGGCCGCGCTGCTGGGCCTGCGGCCCGAGGATCTGGGCGGGCCAGCGCTGTGGGTGAACACCGGCAACGAGCAGCTGATCGTGCCGCTGCGCAGCGAAGCGGCGGTGCGACGCGTCAAGGTCGATGGCTCGGCGCTGGAGTCGCTGCACTGCCTGCACGGCAACCCCAAGGTCTACGTCTTTGCTGAGCTGGGGCAGGGGCGCGTGCTGTCGCGCTTCTTTTTTCCCAAGGGCCAGGGGCAGCCGATCCTGGAAGACCCAGCGACTGGCTCGGCCTGCGCCAACCTCGGCGGCTATTACGTCGCCACCTTGGCCCCACGGCCGCTCAGCCGGGTGATCAGCCAGGGCGAATACACCGGGCGCCCATCGACGCTGTTTCTGGATGTACAGGCCGACGCCAGCATCCTGGTGGCTGGCGAAGTCATCGGGCTTGGCCGCGGCAGCATCGAGCTACCCGACTAAGGTCACTCGCGCGGCGCGGTCATGGCGCAGAAATTTCCCGCTGGCTGCGCGCGGCGGAAAAGTTTTCTGGCTGCGGAGAGGGGCTCGTAGCCCACCGGCCGCACAGTCCCGAGTGCGTACCTTAGGTCACAAGTTGGCCTGGGAATCGCAAGGACTTTCCCCTGCGCGCGGGCAGCGCCCGCCAGGATGAGAGGACTTGCGCCATGGCGAACAACGAGAGCAAGAGCCCCTACGGCATGTTGATGGCGATCCTGCTGCTGCTGCTGCCCGGCTCGTGGGCGCTGCAGCTAAAGATGGGTGCGGCCAAGTCCACCTCCGCCGCTGGGGAGAGCAAGGACAAGGAAAAAGAGAGCGAGGCCGCCGGGGGCAAAGAGTCCAAGCCTCCGAGCCCGCCGCCTGCCGCCTGCCAGCCGGAGTACAGCCAGGTGCTGGGCCTGGCACAGGCGTACTGCCTGGCCTGCAGCTCCGACAAGAAAGCCAGCGCCGGCGCCGACGCGGAGGGAGCGAAGCCGGAGCCGCCAGCCAAGCCTGAAAAGTCGGCTTCGACGGGAGGCCAGGCCTGCGCGCCCGCTCTGGCGGCACCGTGCCCACAGCTGGCGAGCTGGGCGGGAGCGGGCTCGTACTGTGCGCCGGGTCACCTTGAGGCGAGCATCGCCCTGCTCCCTGAGCGCGGCTGGGGGCTCGACGGCGCGCTGGAGTCGCTGATCCGCGCGCATGAGCAAGCCGGCTACACGCTGGTGCGTCAGCTTCTGCCGCCGCGGAAGGATGAGCCCAAGCCAGAGGTGTGGCTCGGCGGCTTGCTCTTCGACAACGGCGAGGAGGACGCAGCGCCAGGCGCGGCAGGAGCGACTGCCGGGCCGACTTCGTCGCGGGTTCGGCAGGTGAAGCTGGTCTATTTGGTCCTGGAGTCACCGACGGAAGGTGTGGATACCGAGGCGCTGGGGCAGGCGATGCAGGATGTGCTCGCGCTACGCCGAGTCGGGCCGGCGAGTCCGCTGCGGGTGCTTGGGCCCACGTTCTCGGGGTCGGCGCGGCGACTGGGCTGGCTGCTGGCGAAGGCGCTGCCCAGCGACGGCTCGGCGCCCCTGCCCGCCGTCCAGGTGGTTTCCGGGACGGCTACCAGTGGCTCGCTGGTGGATGACCTCTGCTCCGGCCTGGCGGCTGCCGAGGTTCCTCTGACCTGTGGATCTACCCCGCTGTCCCCGGCCAGTCGGGCCCAGGTAGCCGTACACAGCCTGGTGCGCTCTGACCCAGAAATGACCGAGAGTTTATGGCGATATCTGACGGAGGAACTCCACGCGCTGGAGGGGCATATCGCTATCGTCACTGAGACCTCGACCGGCTATGGCCAACAGATCTTGGAGCCCAGGGCCGGAAAACCAAATAGCTCCAAATCGCCTACGTGCCAAAATGGCGCCACAGGCTGTCCTCAGCCTTTTTCTATGAGCATGTGGCTGCCCATCCCGTCTGGGCTCTCGCACCTCCGGGCCGAGTGGGCCAAACAAGGTCGCTCCGCCGCTGCACAGAACGATGGCAAGGGGCCGACGCGTACGCTGGAACAAGTGCAGAGCGATGAAGGTCGGCGCAGCGCTCTGCGGCTATACGAGCGCAGCACCATCAATGCGCGCGACCTGAGCCTGGCTGCCCTGTTAAGCAGCATTTGCCAAGAAGGGATCCGCTATGTCGGGCTGTTCCTCACCGACGCTGCGGACAAGGAATTTCTGGCGCAGCGGATCACGCTGCAGTGCCCCAATGTCCGATTATTTACGATGGAAAGTGAGCTGGAATACCTGCACGCCAAACACTATCCCTATATGCGGGGGGCGCTGGTCGCTTCGACGTATCCTCTATATGGCCGTAATACACAGTGGTCTGCGTATGACCCGAATCCGCGCGGAGCCAGTGAGGGAGAGGTTATTAATAACCAAAAGAAACGTACGTTGTCGCGATTGCAGTTTACTCGTCAGGCTGATCAAGGTCTGTACAATGCGACATTGTTCAGTCTAGAACAGCCCGAGCAGATGCAAGAGTATGCGCCACCGCGCTTTGCGGCCTTCCGCGCAGAAGGCCAGGTTCGTCCGCCGGTATGGATCAGCGCCGTAGGGCGGGATGGCCTAATGCCGCTGCTTGCCTATGAAGAATGCCCATCGCAGATGAAGAATAGCAGCACTAAGGGCTGTTTGCGAATCAGTGCGGCAGAGAATCCGCCAAAGACGCCCGGTTATTGGTATCCCCGGAAATATACACCGTATGATCTGGGGCCTGCCCGGCTTATGCTGTTGATTATGTCGATATTGGCATTTGTGCATAGCTTTGCCTTTTTCCGCAACCAGTACGGCCGACCCATCCTGGTGAGCCGGCCCTACGAGCGGCCGCGGTTCTTTGACTTCATGGTGCCGCCGGCCGCCTTGGGGGCCGCGCCGCCGCCGCGGCCCAGCTACTACTACGTGTCGCTGTTTGCCCCGGTCTGGGCGGCGCTGAGCTTCCTGACGCTGGTCCTGGCTCTGCGCTTTCGCGCCGACAACCTCTTTGGCCGGGACCTCTTGAGCAGCTTGGATCGGGCCTTTTTTGAAGACCTCGGCTATGTGCTCACCGGGGTGGTCGCCATGACCGCCATGGGGCTGGCGCTGGCCGACGTTGCGGCGCGGCGCTGCTTGCCCGAGGCGGGGGCACGGCGCTGGCGTGGGCTGGCAGGGCGGATTGCCGGCTCGCTGCCGCTGACTGGGCTGGCACTGGCCGTGCCGTCGGCCTTGGTCGCCTGGGGGATCTACAGCGGCAACAGCCACCTGGCGTATGGGCACCGGTGGATCCTGTTTCTGCGGCGCTCGTCGCAGACCGACTATGAGCTGTCGCTGCTGGTGCCGACGGTGTTCTTGGCCCTGGTCGGCTACCTGTGGGGGCTTGCGAACCTGCGCCGGCAGGTCTACGCCGAGAGCCGTCGCCCTGTGACACCCGTCGGCATGGGCTCGCCCGAGGCGGACGGCCTGGGCGAGCGACCGGCGAGCGGACGGCTGTCGCTGGCTGGCTGGCTGTGCATTGTGGCCGGGACGACGGCGGCGATGATTCCGCTCCTGCGGCGGCTGAGCACCATCGACCACTGGGTCTTGGACATCGCCTTTGCCCTGGCCCTGTGGGCGGTGGCGGTGTCGGTCGTCGCGTCGCTGATCCGGGTCGGCAGCGCCTGGAGTGCCCTGCGGCGGCAGCTGTTCTTCGCCGCGCACCATCCCATCAGTGCCGCCATCAAGGGACTGCCCTCCGCGTTGACCGAGCCACTGCGCTCGCTGCTGACCGCTTCACTATCGCGATATAGTGAGCAGATGCTGATTTCTAAACAGTGTCAGCTTGTGCATGAATCCTATGCCGATCTGCCCGAGGCCGAGCGGCAGGCCTGGAGCGACCGCCTGCCCGCCGGGGCCGAGCTGCCCTGGCAGCGGCTGCAGGCCAGCCTGTCCGCGACCCCGGAGCGCGAAGCTCCGTCGAGCTCGGCGATGAGTGCGAGTGGCAGCCTGCGGGGGCGCCGCAGCGCTAGCGAGCCCGCGCGGTCCGCTGATCAAGAGCTCGCCCAGCTACTGCTCACCGCCGGCGTCTGGGGGAAGCAGGACTCGCTCATCGTGGCCCGACGTGAGCTGGCCGATGCCGGCAAAGGCGAGGGTGCGGCGGCATCCGGCTCCGGCCCGGCCGAGCGCTTCTACCGGCGGGTGCAGGAGCTCTTGGCGCTGCGCCTGGTGGTGTATCTGTTCCACGTCGTGACACCGCTGCGCGAGACCATGCTGTTTGTCTCCGGCGGCCTGATCCTGACGCTGCTCGCCCTCAACAGCTATCCCTTCCAGCCCGCCGAGTCGCTCGGCACCTTCACCTGGCTGCTCCTCCTGGCCGTGGTGTCGCTCCTCGGCCTGGTGCTGCTGCAGATGCGCCGCGACCCCCTGCTAAGCGGCCTGGCCGCCGGTGAGACCGGCAAGCTGGGCTGGGACACCGGCCTGGGCAAGCAGGCTGGCCTGGTCATCGTCGCCCCGCTCCTCACCATGCTCGCCACCAAAGTCCCCGCCCTAAGCTGGCTGCTCACCCTCTGGCAGCAGTCGGGGAACTGAGTCGGGGAGTTGCTTCGCGACGGTGAAGCCCAGGGATGCTGATATGGAAGTGAGCTAGCGCTTGGAATGCACCAGGCAGCAGCAGGTACTTGTTTGCTTGTGAGGGGCTACAAAGTGATGGTGTAGCGAGGCTGTGGGTCTGTGTTGGGGCCTTGCATCCAACGGGCGTCTGGGCGCCAGGCTCCAGTTGGTGTCTCGCGGCAGCGGGTCTCTATGGTGGCCGACTGGCCCATAAGACGCAGCAAGTTGTATTGGAGGGGGTAGCCACTACTCCACTGGCGCACCGGTGCGCCAAAGGTGCCGGCGGCAACTAGTGTGAGGCGGCGCCCAGCGACACTGCGATCGTACAGGTAGACTTGATTGTCGGCGCGGTGAATGTGGCCATGTAGGGCCAGGCGGAAGCCTTCGACGGCTAGTAGCTGCATGAAGCCTGTGTCTTGAATCGAGTCAGGATCGCCGCTCGGCAGGGGATGGTGCCAGACGGCAATCCGCTGGCGGTCAGTGCGCGGTAGGGTCGCAAGGGACTGCACTAGGTGAGCCATTGCACGATCGTTGATCGCGGCACGCGCGCGGAAGTGGTGGTCAATGCTCCACGCCGAGTTCAACCCCAGGATGCAGAGTCCCTGCGCGGGCAGGTCGTGAAGCGTGAACTGCTGCTCGTACTCCAGTGGATACTCAGTGCCTTTGACCTCGCGGTAGAACGCGGCGAAGTGACGGAATCGCTGCTTGTAGGCTTCCTCATCACGCACATCAATAACGTCGTCAGAGATAGCAATAAATGACTCTTCGCCTAGCTCTCCTTTGTAGCGCGAGCGACGCTGCAGAGTATAAGCGTCGCGCGACAGATCCCAATTGACGTCGTGGTTACCAGGGACCAGCACGAGTTGCTCCCGCGAGAGCCCGAAGCCGGCCATGAGCATTTCCAGGAACTGGCGCGCGGCGGCGTACTCATCGGGAACCGACTCAGTGCCGATATCGCCGGAGATAATCACTGCGCCGAGGCGCTCGCAGCCTTGCTGCCTTAGATCCTGTGCCAGCGGAGAGTACAGACGCATCGCCTGATCGTCCTGGGCACGAGTGAAGTGAAGATCCGACAGATGCAGGACGACCGACTCCCGGGGGTTCCTAGGAACGCCGATGCCAACCTGCGCAGCGTCGCCCCGGCTGGGAAAGATCGGCCCGTCATTGGAGTTAAAACGCACCCCAGAGTGACCGCTGGCCGTCGAGAGTTCGTCCCAGTCGAGCCGGCGAAGATAGAAGCGCAGCCGCGGATCCTCGAGACTGAGGCGACCAGCTGAGCGGTCGTAGAAGAGCAGATCGCGCAGTCGCGGATTCTGCTGAAAACAGGCTCGCAGATTACTTGAACCGAGCCATTTCAGGTGGTCCTCAACCGATGGATAGCGTAGCCGTGCCCGCTCGATTGAAACATGCCCGTCTCTGTCATCGCTGGGATGCGACAACAGCCAGAGCAAGGCCAAGCAGCCGCCACGAGGAGGCACCCGCTCATCGAATGCGGCAAAGTTGCACAGTGGGCGATGGTAGGTCTGCCGAAACTGCCCGACTATTGCATCGAGGATTGCGCCGAGTCCGACGAGAATATCGACGAGCTCATCGGGGACGACCTTGACTACGGCCAGTGCAGCTTCCCGGCATAGCAACTGAGCGATATAGAAATTGCCATTCGCCTCTCGGATGATCTCATCCTTGAGCTTGAATCGGACGTTCGCCCGCTCCTCTCCGCGGGTGATCAGTTCGGCGATCTTTGTGTCAGGCTGTGGCCGATCCATTTGGATCAGCCAGTATCTGCCCTCGAGGTCCGGGAGCAGATCGGTGAGCGAGGTACCAAGCGGGTTGATGCCGATCAGCGTGATCTTGCTGCGCGGTTTCGACTGATCCGCCAGCACCTTCATATAGTCCGCGACGAGCTGCCGGAGCGGGATATCGGTAATACGGTGGAAATCATCAATGATTAGGTGCGTTGGCCCCTGGCCTGCTGCCATGCTCCGGAGCCGTGCTTCGAGCTCTTCCTTGGTTGGCATGAGTTTGCCGTCGAGCCACTGGCACATCGAATCGTCCTGGCGTAACTCGCGCAGCGCCCGCCGCACCGCGGTGCTCTTGCCAACCTTGGAGGGGCCCTCGACGATGAGACCGCGGCCCATCGCTGCGAGCTCTATCTGGATCCGCGGCAGCTGCTCCGGCTCCACGAATGTATACTCTGGGTCTCCGTCGGCGCGGAAGATGTGGTCGATGGTGAGCTGCTCGCTAGCAGTCGTCCCTTTGTGAGAGGGCGGAGGGGCCGTTTCGCTTGTCTGAGGGGGCGTGGTCTGCTGGTCCTTGACCAAGGCCGCCACCTCAGTGACGACGCTAAGCATGGCTTCGTCAATGTTGCGATGGGTGGTGATCGGGCGAGCGTTGCGAGGCAGCGGAGCGAGGGCCTGCAGCTCACGCGGAAGTAGAGTTGGACGCAACAGTACCGGGATGATCCGCGCTTTGCGCACCCTGCTCGATTCGAGTACCTGCTGATACCCGGGCATGCCGCTCGCGAGGAACTCTGCGCTCAAGAGGAGCAAGATCACATCTGCTTGGCTGAGCTTCTCAAGCGTCTCGTGCTGAAAATCGTGGCCGGCAGGGATGTGACGCGGGCTCCAGAACCGCAGGGCCCCTTGGTGTACGAGGACACTGAAGTAGCGCTCAAGCTCACGGGCGCGGTCTTCGTCCTTCGCAGACGACAGCAGGCAAATCAGTGGAGGGCTTGACAGGGGCATCGCAAACCTCGGTGCCGAACTATATCAGCTTGTGATCGTTTGGAGGTTCGGCAGTCGGCCTCTGATGGCGCTCATTGACCGTCTCGCCCTCCGTCGGGCTGCGGGCCCTGTTCTTCGTCGCGGAGGCGGATGCGGATGGGCTCTTTTTCGATCAGGAAGGGCTGGGTGTCGGGGGTGGCGTCGAGGGGCGTAAAGAGGGGCTCGGGCTGGGCTGGGGCGCCGTCGGGCTGGTCGTCGCTGGGGAGGCGGAACTGCCAGCGGCGGGGGACGCGCTTAAAGCCGATGGGATAGATGCAGAGCTCGTCTTCGGTGAGGCGGATGCGCAGGAAGTTCTTGAAGTCCTCACAGCGCAGCGACGCGAAGGCATCGTTGGCATGCAGGCGGAGGCCGGGCCAGGTCATGGCCAAAAACAGATAGGTCCCGAGGCAGGAGAGCGTCAAAGCGGCTCCGATGGCGCCGGTCAGGACGGCGGTCAGCAGCTGCACGAGCGAGCTTATGGGCGCGTTCGGGTCGGTCAGGTAGGTCGGCAGCAGGAGATCGCCGAGCAGGGTGCCGCCGAGCAGGGTGGCCACCCAGAGCAGCGACTGCGCCACTCCATGCAGGATGCCGAAGCGGCGGGCGGGGGCCTTCAGGTGAGGCCGGTGATAGATGCGCTGCGCCCGGCCACGCTTGGCTTCGCCGATCTCGCCGCTCGCGTTGCCGAGCGCAAAGGCCCGGCTGCCGATGATAAGGAGCGCGCTCATGCCGCTGACCAGCACCAGCAGGGCCAGGGCGCTAAGGGGCGAGCTGGCCAAGGCCAGCTGCTCCGGCCGGCCGCGCAGCAGCGCCGACAGCTGGATGTTGCCGCCGAGCCAGATGCCCAGGTGGTACAGCGGTCCGTAGACGAGGAAGAGCGTGCCGAACATACGGGTGTGCTTGCCCAGGAAGGCGAAGTTGTGCCGCGTCAGCCGACGGGAGGTCGCAAAGTCGGGAAAGGCGGCGCGGCAACGAAAGTCAAGGACGTCGCGGCCGGGCGGGTACTTGCGCGAGTCGCCCTCGGCGAGCCCCTCGCTGGGGTTGGCCACAAGCTCGTGGGTCGGGTGCAGGAAGGCGCCGCCGCCCCCGGCGGTGATGTTCTCGACGATGCGCGTCGGACCCTGCGGCGGAGACTTGTGGCCTTGCTGCTGGGCATAGTCGCTGGGCGGCGGTCCCTCGATCGATTGGTGGCGGCGATAGTGATGCAGATCGCCGGCCAGACGCAGGATGACGCGGACGTTGGCCCGCGGCTGGCCCGGGCCGAAGGCATCCACCAGCTTGCGCTCGAAATAGAACAGACCATCGCGCAGGTTCTTCACATTGGGGCGCGGCTTGACCCAGTCGGGCTCGGCGATGCACAGGATGATGCGGCCGCCGTCCTTCATGTGCTGGCGCACCAGGCCCTGGAAGTACTCGACCTGGCTGGCATCGAGCTCACCGGCTAGGCCAATGTCGACGGCCAAGATCCAGACGCGGTGCGGCAGCCGGATGGCGAAGTAGCTCATGCGCTGCTGCGTGCGCCACAGGCCGATGGCGCGGCGCTCGGCAAAGATGCTCATGAAGTTGGCCAGCCCGTCGTACCAGTCGTGGTTGCCGGGCAGCGCGTACAGGTGCGGGGCGGTGATGCGGTCAGGCGTGTCTCGTGGGTAAGCGGCGGCTTCATAGGGGCGGATGAAGCGCTGCTCGTAGCCTTCGCGGGTCGCGCTGGGATAGACCTCATCGCCACCCAGGATCAGGAAGCGGCCGCGGGGCAGTGGCGCGTCCAGGCCTTGTGGCGTCACGCGGGTCGCCGCTAGGTGCTTGGCAACGTGAAAGGTTGGGTTAAAGCCATCGCCGACATCCGAGGCGTAGTCAAACCAGAGCTCGTTGCTGCCGGGGGACGGCTGGTACTCGTAGTACGTGTGGCGGTCGTAGAACACGCCGTCGGGCTGACGCTTGGCCGGGGGCGCAGCTGCCGTGGCGGGCTCGGCTTTCTGCCGACGGGTGGCTGCCTCGTCCTGTTCGGCGTCATCCGATGCGTGCTGGCGCAGCGCGACGAGCGTCCGAAAGTCGACGCGGTCGCGCAGCAGGTCAGAGACGAAGATGTCGCGCACCGTGCCGAACAGCGAAAAGATGTCGTACCAGTTCGACATCTTGACCCGGGTATCGAGTCCAGAGAAGCGCTCGGACAGGGCATCCTCATCAAACTGGGGGCTGGGCTGGCTTGGGTTCATGCAGGCGACTGGAGCACGCCGGGTGCCAAGCGACGCAGGCCGCAGGATCGGCAACGCCGCGACGGGCTGCAGGTAAGCAGAGCCTGCGGCAATCCCGGACCTGCGCTCAATTTGCAGGCCGGGTTGCGCTGCTGCGCAAAATTTTCGTGTTGGCTTCAGGGAGCGAGGCGGAGGACGGCTAGAAGCGCAAGGCCAGCTTGCCGATCATGACCGCGGCCTGCTGGCGGACGTGAGCGCGCTCCAGGGCCTCGGCGCTGATCGGGCCGGCGTCCTCGGTCAGTGTGCCGGAGAGCAGGCCCTCGTCGAGCAGGTCCGCGACCTTGTTGAGGATGTCGCGCTGACTGGCAATGTCCGGGGTGCTGTACATCGCTTTGGTGAACATAAGCTCCCAGCTGAACGTGGCTTTTTTGCCCATCAGGCGGTTCACCGGGATGTCTTTCGACTCGACGATCGAGACGATGCGGCCCTGGGGCGCGATCATCTGCGCCATGGCTTCGAAGTGGGTCGCGGTGTCGTGGCAGCAGTAGATGTAGTCGACGTGCTCAAGACCTAGCTGCTTGAGCTGGGCGGGCAGGTCGCCACGATGGTTGATGACGTGGTCGGCGCCTTGCTTGCGCGTCCAGGCAATCGACTCTTCGCGCGAGGCCGTGCCGACGACGATCATGCGCGACAGGCGCTTGGCTAGCTGCACCACCAGCGAGCCAACCCCGCCCGCCGCGTTGATGACCAGCAGCGTGCGACCGCGGTCGCGCTCGCTGATCAAGAGCTGCTCGTACAGGCCCTCCCAGGCGGTCAGGGCGGTCAGCGGGATGGCCGAAGCGGCCGTAAAGTCGAGGCTGTGTGGCTTGCGACCGACGATCCGCTCATCGACGGTGTGTAGCTCGGCGTTGCAGCCGTCGCGCTTGATGTCGCCGGCATAGTAGACGGCATCGCCGGGCCGATAAAAGCGCACGCCAGGGCCCACGGCCGTGACGACACCGGCAGCATCCCAGCCCAGCACGCGGCCACCGCGCCCTGCTCGAACCTTGGTATCGACGGGGTTTAGCGAGACGGCTTTGACCTGGACCTGGAGCTCGCGACCGACCGGCTGCGGGGCTTCGCGCTCGACTTCCAGAAACTGTGATGGCTTGTCGGGGTTCACGATATATGCGCGCATCAGCGACAGCTCCTTGCTCTGATTAGACCTAGGGAGGATAGCAGCTTGCGGGCAGGCCTGTGGCTGCGATTCTCCGACGGAAACGGGGGGCTGTGCGCGGCCGACCCGGCGGCCCTGCGCTGCGGCCAGGCGGTCGCGCTGCGGCGGCAGAGGCGGAGCGAGGCTCGGCGGCGCTACCTGCTACCAGACGACAAACTTGGGTACCATGGGCGCGTGCAGTCGGCGGAGCTCCTCCGTACCCGCTACTTTGTCGTGCGAATCGACGCACGGACGCGCATCGTGTACCTGTGGCGTTCGCCAGAGCCCTTTGCGACGCTGGACGAGGCCCGCCGTGGCTGGCTGAGTGTGGTCGATGCCCTGGATCGCTGCGGTCGCCTAAGCCGCTGTCTGCTGACCGACCTGCGCGACGGCCCGGCTCGCAATGACCCCGAGTACGAGAGCATCGTGCGGGAGGTCGTGCCGCGCGTGCACGCCGGCTTCCTGCGCAACGCTGTCTTGGTACGCATGGCCGCCGGGGCCCTGCAGATTAAGCGCCACGCTCGGGGGGATGGCATTGAACGATTAATTACCAGCAATGAACAAGAGGCGATCGAATATCTGAAGGAAGTTTTGATAGATAGCCAGTAGAGCGCCAAGCTGGGTAATTAGATAAATTAGATATGATGATAAATGATTGGCCCGCTGACAGCGACGGGGAGCTGCGCCGCGACAGGTTGGGCTAGGGGCTGGCGGTGCTGCTGACGCTGAGCTGGTAGGGGGCCTGGGCACAGCCGCGATCGCGGCTGCTGACGCGCACAAGGACGTCGCCGCGGGTCCGGACCTGGGTGGTCTTGCCGCTGCTTTGGCCATCGCCGGTCGCCGGCGCTGGGCTGGGCAGGATCTCCACGCCCTGGGCCTTGACGATCTCGATGGCGGCCTCGCAGTCGGCGCCGGGGCCGGGGAGCGACAGCTTGATGCTGTAGCTGCGCGGCGGCGCGCTCGGCTCGGGCTTGTAGGCGATGCGGTAACAGTCGACATCCCCAGGCCAGAGGAAGCCGGCAAGCTGGCCCTCCTGGGTGATCGGCCCGCCTCCAGCGGGGCTGCCGCGGGTAAGCAGGGGCAGGCTCATCGCCTGCTCGCAGTCATCGTTGGGCTCGACCTCGGCCCCTTCAAGAGGAGGCTCGACCGAGATGCGCACGGCGTAGCGGCCATCGCTGACGGTCGGTCGGTTGCCGGCCTCGCTGGCTGCGGCGGGAAGCGGACCGGCGCTGCGCACGCTGACAAAAGCGCGAGCGCTCCCGCGGGGCAACGGCAGGTTGCGCAAGCGTAGCTCGCTCTGCCCGCGGCCGGCGGCGAAGTCGCCCAGGAAGCGCAGCTTGTCGAAGGTCACCGGGCTGTGCGGGGCGCGGCCGACCGCGGTAGACAGCGGCTTGAGTGCGGCGCCCGCTGACTCGCTGCCGCCATCGGGGAGGCTGGTGGGCGAGGGGACAGCAGGAGCGGCGGCGGGCTCGACCCAAATGCGCAGCGCCGGGCTGATGCCGGGAGAGCGCACCTCGACCCGCAGGATCGCCTCGCTCGCCAGACCGGCAGGGGCCCGGGCTGGGGCCGCCCCGGGCTCGTCGGTGCCGCTGCGACCGCGGCGGTGCAGGGCCTCGCTGAGGTTGATCGAAAAGAAGTCCTCGTCGCCGCGCCCGGTCAAGGTGCCGGACAGATCGGAGCTGTCGGCCGGGCTAGCGGTCTCGTATGAGTCGTTCGGTTCCTGCTCGCTGCCAAGCGGTGCCGCCTGCGTGGCCAGGGAGAGCTGATAGTCGAGCGAGGCCGCGGCCGGTGGCGGCGGGACGACGGTCGCACCAGCGGCAGGCTTCGGCGCAACCAGGCCGCCGCGGACGCGCAGAAACAGCTGCTGGCCGGGACGCAGCACCAGCGCGCTTAGGCGCTCGCCCTGTCCGGCGCCGCGCTCGTCCACATGCCACAGGGCCGTCACCCGGCCGCCGGGGCCGCTTGGGGCATAGACATCCAGCTTGGCGTCGACCTGTGGTCCAGTGGTCAGCGTCAGGTTGAATAGCTGCGGTCCCCCGCCTGGCGGGCAGCTGATTTGATAGTAGTCATCGTCGCCCTTGCCGGCGCCTCCCGAGGTCGGCGGGGCCAGAGAGGCACGCACGCCGCGACCGCTAAGCAGCGGCTGCGCATGCTCGGCATCGTCGTTGGGCTCGTGCTCTTCGACGAGATACAGCGCGCTGTGGGCCGAAGGCGGCGGCAGGCGGCTGTCCCCCGGGGCCGTGGCGCCGGGCTTGGACTTGGCATCTAGCACCTGCACCGCGGGTCCGGCATCGGGGCGGTGAGGCAGCGGCTTGCGCCAGTCACAGCCCGGGCTGCCGAGTCCGAAAAGCGAGAGGGGCAGAAGCCCGCGTACTCCCCAGCGCCCGGCAGTCGCCAGCAGGGCCGGCTTCATTGGGCTCCGGCTGGCGAGCTGGGCTCCCCCTCGGTGGGAGCGCCGCTAGCGTCCTCTTTGGGGGCCAGCGTCGCCAGGTACTCGGCCTCGGCGACGAGCTGGCCTTCGACGGTGGCCTGGCCGCGGAACTTCCAGATGCGACCGCCGCCGCGCACCAGCGTCGAGCGCAGCATAAGCTGGTCGCCCGGCACAACGGGCTTTCTGAACTTGGCGCGATCGATTCCCACTAGGTACACGATGCGCTCGCCCTCAAGATCGCCGAGCTTCAGCCGCGCGTGCAGCGCCGAGGCCTGCGCCATCGCTTCTAGGATCAGCACCCCCGGCATCACCGGGTGACCCGGAAAGTGACCGACGAAGAACGGCTCGTTGATGGTCACGTTCTTCAGGGCCAGGCAGACCTCGCCATCGGCCGAAACCTCGACCAGGCGATCGACGAGCAGGAAGGGGTAGCGATGCGGGAGGGCACGCGCGATGGCGCGGACATCAAGCGGGAGCCGTGGCGAGCCAGCGGCCGGAGTGGTGGGCACTTCCGACATGCCGACTACTTCTGGCCGGGGGCTGCCGCCGGGGTTGCGGGCTTGGGCGCCATGGCCGGAGCCGCTGCGCCACCCGCGGGCTTGTTCTGCGGTCCCGTCGGGGCGGCGGGCGCGGTGCCCTCGTTGGCCTTGCGGATTACTTCGTTGGTGATGTCCATCTCGCTCTGCTGCGGCCAGATCACCGCCGCTGAGCTAAGCACCATGGTGAAGCGCTCGCGGCCAGCGATGAAGTTGATGGCGCGATAGACCCGCTCTTGAATCGGCTGCGTCGCGCGCATCTGCTCCTGCTGGAAGTCCTGCTCGGTGCGCATGACCGACTCTTGGAACTGCATCGCCTTCTGCTCGAACTCTTGCCGCTTCTTCTGGAAGATCTCGGGGCGCAGCACCGACTCCTGCTTCTTGAGCTCTTCGCCCATCTTCTGGATCTCGTCGC
>CAZVMD010000131.1:0-18290 GCA_964628555.1 uncultured Myxococcales bacterium
TGACCACCTCGCTGACCAGCACGCGATGCTTCTCCTGCATCGTCTGCTCGGTGTGCTGACGCGACATCTCCAGCTCCGAGAGCCGAGTGCGCAGCGCCATGGCACGGCGGACTTCGGCCGACTCTTTGTCGCGCTTGCCGCGTAGCTCAGCCTCGCGCTCAGCGCTGCGGCCACGCTTCTGCTCGTAGCTGTTGCGCAGCACCTGCAGCTCTTCGGCCAGGCGCGTGCGACCAGCGGCTCGCTCCAAAAGATCGCTGCCGCGGCTCTGCACCTCGGTGGCGAGAGCCGCCGCCTTCTGATAGCAGCTGCGCTCGTCTTCCAGCAGGCGCGACAAGCGCAGCTCACGCTCCGACTGCTCGCTCTGCAGGCGCGCGGCCGAGCTGGTCAGCGACGACAGCTTCTCTTTGTAGGTGGCGGCCGAGACCTTAAGCTGGGTCAGCGCGCTCGACTGCGCCTCGACCTCATCCATCAGCGTGACCTGCGCCGAGCGCTGCGTGTCGAGCTGCTCTTCGAGTTCAGCTAGGCGATCGCGCGCCGTGCGGGTGGCCAGCCGCGACTCTTCGGAATCGCGCTCCAGCGTGGCGCGCTGCTCCGCCAGCAGCATCCGCTCGCTGCCCAGGACATCGAGCCGGTGCGCGGTGCGGTGTAGCTCCTCGCGCGCCTTCACCAGATCCTTATCGAGCGACAGGATCTGCATCTCGCCTTGGTGCCCGACCTTGGTCAGCTCTTCCAGCTTGCCCAGCAGATGCTCGCGCTCTTTCTTGCTGACCACCAGCTGCTCTTCTTCGGCGCGAAAGCGCTCATCGAGCTCTTTGATCGCCACCTGCAGCTCGCGCAGCTCGCGCTGATGCGCCAGCACCGAGGCACCCTGGCCGCGCTGCGCCCCGCCGGTGACCGCGCCGTGACCATCGACCACGGCGCCGTCGAGCGTACACAGCAGCGCCCCCGGCGAGAGGCTGCCATCGTCGCTGGCCTGCTGGTAGTAGGCCAGGGCATGCTCCAGCGTATCGAGCACCAGCACCCGGCCCAGCGCGGCATCGAGCACGCTCTGATAGCCGGGCGGGCACTTTAGGAGATCGATCAGCCGACCCCGGACCCCGAGCTTCTGCGCCTCTTCGTCGTCGGGCCGCGGCGGGCGATCAGAGGGCCGAGGCGGACGGGCATCCAGCGGCAGCAGCGTTGCCCGACCTTCGCCGCGCGTGCGCAGGTACTGTACTGACTCGGCGGCCTGCCCCTGCGACTCGCAGAGCAGCGCGCCCAGGCGATCGCCAAGCACGGCATCGATCGCCACCTCAAGCTCGGCCGGCGCGATGATCAGGTCGGCCAGGGTGCGCGGCGCCTGGCTGTCGCCCTCGGCTGCATCGGGGCCCTTGCCGGCGGTCTTGTCGCGCTGCAAGAGCAGGCGCGTCCCCAGCGAAAAGCCCTCATGACGAGCGGCGATCTCGGACAGCGAGTGGTGACGAGCCTTCTTCTTATTGAGCTCGCTCTTGACGTGATCGACGTCTTTTTCCAGCCGCGTGACGAGGAGCTTGAGGTCCTTCAGGCGCTCCTCGGCCTCCTCGCGCGTGCGGGCCAGGTTGACGCGCGCCTCGTGCAGGCCGCCCAGGCGACTCTGCTGACCTTCGATCTCGGCGTCGAGCTCAGCCTTGCGGGAAGCGAGTCGGCTCTGCTCATCCTCGCTGCGCATCAGGCGCTGATCGAGGTCGTCGAGCTGCCGGCTCATGCTGCGCTCGGCCGCTTCGCCGCGCGCGATCTCGGCGTTCTGCTGCGCGATGTCGGTCTTGATGCCGTCGCTCATGCGAGCGAACTCGGCCAGCCGCTCACGCGCTGCTTTCAGGCGCTCCTCGCCCTCTTTCAAGCGGTCATCGAGGCCCTCGCCCTGGTTGCTAAGGGCGGTCAGGTCAGCGTGGACGCGCGCGCTCTCCGCTGCCGCCTGCTCACCGCGCTGGTGCAGTGCCTCCTGCTCGGCCCGCAGCTTCTGCGCTTCGGTCAAGAGCCGGCTCTCTTCCTTGCGCGCGTGCTCGTTCTCGGCCTCGCCGAGCTTGACCTGATTGTCGAGGGCATACAGCCGCTCCTGCATCTCTTGCAGGCGGGCTTCTTCCTCGCCCATCTCCAGGCGAATCGCCGCCAGCTCGGCTTCCATCGACAGGCGCGCGCTCTCGGCGGCCTGCTGGGTCTCGCTGGCCGCGGCACATAGATCGCGATAGACGCGCTCTTCGGCGACCAAACCTAGCCAGCGCTGCGACAGTCCCCACAGCTCGATGTCGCGCAGCTCAGCGCGATAGCGCTTGTAGCGCTCGGCCTTCTCGGCTTGACGCTTGAGGCTGGCCAGCTGGCGCTCTTGCTCTGCGACGATGTCCGCGACGCGCACTAGGTTCTGCCGGGTTGCGTCGAGCTTCTTTTCCGCCGCCTTCTTGCGCAGCTTGTACTTGGTGATGCCAGCCGCCTCTTCGATCAGGAAGCGGCGATCCTCGGGCTTGCTCGACACGATCATGCCGACCCGGCCCTGCTCGATGATCGAGTAAGCGCGGGTGCCGATGCCGGTGCCCAGGAACAGCTCACTGATGTCGCGCAGGCGACATGGCGTCTTGTTCAGGTAGTACTCAGAGGTGCCATCGCGGAACAGGCGGCGGGTGACCGTAACCTCGCTGTATCCGAGGTACTCGACGGGCAAGCGGCCGTCGTTTTCGAAGGTCATCGAGACTTCGCAGTAGCCCAAGGGGCCACGGCGGTCACTGCCCGAGAAGATGACGTCCTCCATCGACTTGCCGCGCAGGTGCTTGGCGGACTGCTCGCCCATGCACCAGCGGATGGCATCGACGACGTTCGACTTGCCACAGCCGTTGGGCCCGACGATGCCGGTGATCGGCGAGTCGAAGCGGACCACGGCGCGGTCACAGAACGACTTGAAACCAACTATTTCAAGCTTCTTGATCCGCATGCTTGGCGGCGACGGAGAGGGGGGCTTTAGAACCTAGCGAAGAGGGCGGGGCCTAGTCTTCTGAAACCAGTGCGAACGAGACTTCCTTCTGACCTGGCTTATTGGCCGGCTTCGAGAGCTCAGCGCGAATCAGCACCTTGCCGGCTTCGGTCGGCAGCTTCTCGGCCGGGATGACGAACAAGACCACCCGGTTCGAAGGATTGAGCACGCGAGCATCGCGCACCTGCTCGAAGCTGGTCTTGCCGCCCTGCGACACCGTCAGCTTGATGGTGTGCGCCTTCGGCGAGCCCTTGATCTTGTCGGACAGGCCGACCGTCACTTTGCACAGGATGTCCAGGTCGTCGCCCGCGGTATGCGAGGGCCGCAGGGGTCGCAGCCCGGACTCTTTGTCCAGCTCGCCGCAGTCCATCGCCGACAGATCGTAGGGGGCCGGCGGCGCTTCCACGTCCTGCGCTGCAGCCGGGGCCGCGGCGAAGAGGGGCAGACACAGACCAGCCACAGCCAGAAGCTGCCGCGAGCGAACACTTAGAAGCTGCGAAAGAATGCGCATTTCCAGACGGACTCCTTAGCCTAGGCCTTGGGATGAAGGCGGAACCATAAGCACAGCAGGGGCGGGGTTATACCAGACTGAACCGAAAAAACCGCAAGCAATTTGTCGGCGCCAGCCAGCGACGGCCAGGCCCCCGGCAGGCGGGCCAGTGGCCAGACCGAGACCTCGTCGCTGGCTCGCCGGAGACCGACGCGAGGTGGACGCTTGCCCCCCTGCCCTGCCGCGTTAGATGCCGTTTAGCGGATCGTTCGGGTCGGTATCGCGATAGCGGTTCGGGCGGCGATACTTGGCTCGGCTGTAGCGCACTTCGATCTGCGCCTGACACTGCGTCGGATCGCCGGCCTTGGGGTCCAGCTTCAAGGTCGCCAGCACCTTCTCGATACAGGTCAGCGTGTCCTGCGACAGGGTCGGCTTGGGGCTGGGCAAGGTCGCACACTTGACGACGGCCCCGGCCGGGCTGAACGAGCAGGCCAGGCGGGCCAGCCGCACCCCAGAGCGCTCACCCAAGGTGCAGTCGAGCAGCGCATCGCTCCGACGATCGACGGCCCGACGCAGGGCCCGCATGACGCAGCCTGGCGAGGCCAGCACCCGCACATCCTGAGCTGGCGACGGAGCGACATCGGCCCGCGTTGGCTGCAAAAGCAGGCCGAGCAGGCCCAGCACCCCGACCGCCGTCCACGACAAAGAAAGACGCTTCACGGCCAGATTATAGCGAGGCAAAGCGCTGCGCGGCTGGCCCGACAGAGGCCTACAGCACACCCCCGGTCCGTCGCTGCCCGCATGCCCGCCAAGCCGTAGGGCATGTTATGGTCTTTGCGTGCCCGGCGACGATTCGTCCCCGCCTGAGGAAGCCAGCTCGCCCGCCCTGCCGCCGACCGACGTTCAGGCTTGGCAGCCCTGTGGCGAGCATCGCTACTGCACGCAGGCCGACGTGCTGTTCTGGCAGGGCCGCGGAGCAATCAACCTCGAAGAGCTCAAGGTGCTGTTTGCCGAACGGCACGCGCTGCAGTGTCAGTTTGGCCGCTCCTTCGTGGTGGTGGATGCCCGCGAGCTTGGCGAGGTCCCGCCCGAGAATCGACGCTACGCCATTCACTATCGGCCCGATCCACCCTTCCGGGGGGCCACCGTGGTCTTTGGCGGCAGTGTGCTGGTCCGGGCTGCGGTCTCGCTGATCACAGCGGCGGCGCGCCTAGTCGGTCGCTCTAGCTCTGAGATGGCTTCGCTGTTCTTTGCCACAGACGTCGACGAAGCAGTGGCCATCATCGCCCGTCAGCGACGACTCATGCTGCAGGCGGATTCCCGCGCCTGAGCGCTGGCTGACCCGGCTGCAGCCAGCCCAGCCCCGGTGCAAGTTTCGGCCCGGGCGAGGCCATCCATGGCATCCTCAGGCCGTGCCATACCCGGCTGTGCCACAACGCCCGCCGCCGCGACCGCGCTCTGCCGCTAGCTGCTACAGCCTCAGCCTCGGGGCACCGCTGCGCGTGCTGGCCGGGGGCCTGGTGCTGGCCAGCCTGCTCTTGTGGCTGAGCGGCCGCTGCGGCAGCGCTCCAGTCTCGGCCAGTCTCGGACTTCTCGCAGCGGTAGTGCTGCTCGGCAACTTCTGGCTCGGCTCGGGAGTGTTCGCCAGGGTGCTGCTGGCTGGGCCCGCGCACCAGGCTGGCATTGCCCTCACCTTTGACGATGGTCCCGACGAGCACTCGACGCCGCAGGTGCTGGCCGAGCTACAGCGCCATGGTGCGCGGGCCACATTCTTTGTCATCGGTGAGCGAGCCCGTGCCCAGCCCGACCTGCTGCGCGCCATGGCCGCAGCCGGGCATCAGATCGAAAACCACTCGCTGCACCACTCCTGGGCCACGGCGTTCTTCAGCCAGGCCCGCATCACCCGCGAGCTTGCCCAGACGCAGGCGCTGATTGCTGGCATCACCGGCCGCGCCCCCCGCTGGTTTCGCCCACCGATCGGCATCCTGTCACCGCCCATCGCCCGCGCCGCCGAGCGCCTAGGACTGCGGCTGTGCGGCTGGAGCAGCAAGAGCCGCGACGGCTGGGCCAGCACGACTCAGGCGAACGCGCTGCGCCGCCTCCAGCGTGGGCTGCAGCCCGGCGCCATCCTGCTCCTGCACGACGCCAGCGAGCGCGGCTTACGACCAGCGCTGGCCCCGGCCATCCTGCGCGAGCTCTTGCCGCTGCTACAGGCGCAGGGCCTGCGGGCGCTGACCCTCGACGAGCTAATGCAGTCAGACGAGCCCCGCTGAAGCCAAGGGGGCACCCACCTGCCCGCGCAGGCTGTGCCCCGCCACGGCTACCTGGCGCGCGGCAGCGATCCGCGCAGGGCGCGGCAGCCGGCAGCGGAGCGGATGCAGGTCGAAAAGGCGGTGACCGCGCGGCGTGCCGTGTGCCAGATTGAGCAGGTTCCTTCGCAGTTCCCGGTGCCGCCGGCGAAGCTCACTCGATCTTGGCAGCGACACTTCGACGAGCCCGGGACACCCCCAGCCACCTCTAGCCTGCCCGCTCGCGCTCCGGAGGCGAGCGGGTCGCAGCAGGCCCCCTCTCCGGCACGAGTGAGGATGCCATGAGTACCCGTCGACGAATTTCTCAGGTTCTGTTGGGCTTGGCCTTGGGGCTGTTTGCCGCCGACTGTTCCCCCGCTCCCGAGGGAGCTGCGGCCGCCCCGGCCGCGGAAACGGCAGCGCTCAGCACCGACGGCCTGCGCCTGCTCTCGGCCAGTCCGGAGCGCGTCGTGGGCCAGCTGACCCGCGACGGGGTGACGCTGCAGTTTGTGGCCAGCGATCGCGGGGCGCAGGCCGAGCTAGCGCTGCGCGATGGCGCGGGCAAGGTGCTGCTGCAGGCCCGGCGCGGTGCTGAGAGCTCGCTCTCCCTGCTCTCCGACAAGCTCGCGCTGCGGCCAGCCGATCAGCCTGGCCTGCGCACTGAAGAGGTCGATCAGGCCGGCGATCCCAGCGCGGCGGCCGAGCTCAACAGCCGCCCTGAGATGCGGCTCTTGCCGACGCTATCCAAGCTGCTGGGCGAGCGCGGCATCAACGGTCGCGACTATCCCGCGACGTATCCCCTGCACCTCCTAGCCAGCCGCCTGGCCGACAGCGCCGAGGCCCAGCTACTGAGCGAAGAGGCCCGCGCCATCGCCCCCGAGGTGCTGGCCTGCAAGGACCTGCGCAGCGATCCCTACAAGAACGAGTGCTTCGGCATGTGCGGCCGCGGCTGTAGCTGCTGGACCTGGGTCTGCGGCGACTGCTGCTCGCACAAGGGCTGCGCCTATCACGATACGCAGTGCCGCACCTGCTCGGCGAGCAACCCCAACGCCTGCCGCCTCTGCTACGTCGACTTCGTCAAGGCCTTCGCCATGGGCGGCGGCTGCGCCTCCTAAGCGCTAGCTGGCCGGCTTGCTGCCCTCGGGGCTGGTCGCAGCCACCGCGCCATCGGGCTTGCCAGCCTCGGGGCTGTCGGGATCTTTTTCCTTGGGCGGGTCCTTGGACTTGTCCTTGGACTTGTCCTTGCCGGCCTCGCCATCCTTCTCGCGCCGACGATTCAAGAGCGGCGCCACAACGCCCTTGTACATGCCGAGCAGACTCATCAAGCCGCCCATGGCGCTCGACAGCAGGCTGGCGACGTCTTTGAGCCGCTGCATCGTCTTGACCTGCACCTCGACGCTCACCGAGTGAACGGTTAGGTCGATGGGGTTGCCACGGCCATCCGTCAGGTTGGTGACCACGACCGACAGCTCATGCGGGCCCGCCTGACGCGGCACCACGGCCCACTCCCAGGTCGTGACCCGACCGGCGATCAGGCGCTGCTCAGGTGGCGTAATCGGCAGGATCTCGAACTCGCTGGCGAAGGCCCGCAGCTCGACGCGCAGGAACTTGCCGACCAGGATGTCCTGCTCCACCACCTTGGCCGGCAGGTGGGTCGGTGGCATGGCCTCTAGCTTGGCCTTGCCCTTGGCCTTGTTCTCTTCCCGCGTCACCGTCACACGGACCCGCGTGCTCTCGTTCAGGTTCATCTGCTCGGGAATCTTGGCGCCGAACCAGCCGGGCTTCAGGCTTGCCACCTCGCTGTCGGCCTCCTCCTCCCCTTCCGCACCCTCGGTGCTGGGCTCGGGGCTCGGTGGCGGGGTGGGCTGACCGAATGCGCGCCGGCCCTTGCCTGTCCGTACCCCAGCCTCGCTTTTCTTTTTCTGGCCGCTCTTGGCGACTCGCGGCTTGGCGTCCATCCCAGTGGGCTGAGGGCGGGACACCGCGCCGTGTCCGAGAGTCCCGGTGTTGCCAAGCCCAATCCCCTCGCCGCGATTGCTCGGGGCCGGGCCCGATCGCTGCGCGGTCTTCTGCTTGGCCGGCGGAGCATCGTCGCGCGACGGCGCCAGGTCCGCATCGCCATCTTCCATCGCCTCTACGCTGCGCCGGTTGGCCGGGGCCGGCTTCGGCGCGGCGGGCTTGGGCGGGGCAGGCTTGGGGGCCATCGCGACGCCGGCCACGGCTCCCGGCGCCATAGCTGGGGGCGGCGGCGGAGCCAGCGCACCTGGCGCGGCAGAAGGGGGCGGTGGCGCCGGTGGTAGAGCGCCGGCCTGCTCGACGGGAGGCCCCAGCGGACCAGCCGCCACTGGATCGGCCATCGGCTTGGCTGGAGCGGGGGGAGAGGGCGCCTTGCCCTTGGCCGCTCTGGGCGCCTTGGTTGTCTCACGCTCGACCGGCGCACTGCGCTCGCGGGTGACAGCCGGTCGCGGTGGGCTGCGCAGCCCATCGGCTTCAGGCTGCCGGGGGCTGGCGGTGGCTTTGCGCTCCGCGGGGCTCGATTTTTCCGGGGCGGGATCCTTGGCCGGACTGGCCTTGGCTTCCTCGGCCGGCGCTTCGGCGACGGTCTCCCGATCCTCTAGGCGAATATTGGGCCGAGCAGCCGGCGCCGCAGCCATCGGTGCGCTCGGCATCGACGCATGGCCGCCGCCCCCCGTCGCCCCGTCTGAGCGGCCGAGGACCAGCCAGAGCAGAGGTATGAGCAGGCCCGCCAAGCCCATGGCCAGCCAGGGCCAGCGCACGGGCACGGCTCCCCCCGAGGACGATTCTTTCGCGGTGCCTGTGGCTGCGTCTTTTGCGTCGTTGGCCATCGCTGCGTTCCTTAGCTACCAGAGATCCAGATGCCCTCTATGGTGGCGGCCTCGGCGGCATGCGCAAGCGGCGGCACGCCGAAGCTCTCACAGCACAGGCGGCAGAAACTAAAGTGATTCAGCTCTTGGATGGACTCCGCACCGGCCATGACGCCGCGCCCAAACAGCGCCGCGAAGACCTGATTGGTGCGCGCCCGATAGGCTTCGTCCCAGGTGACAAAGAGCGCCGGATAGCGACCCTCGACCGCCGTGTTAAACCACGACGAGGCGGTCAGCTGATCGAGGAGCGCGTTGATGTTGGCATCGAAGACCTCCAGCGGACCATCGTGCGCGTTGTTGTCGTCGTCGAGACCGACATACAGCACGCAGCGCGGCGGCAGCTGCTCCAGATCCAGCTCGTCGACCGCCTGATGCGGCGTCTTGAGGTCATAAAACGGGTTGTGCTTGCGCAGCGGCGCGCCGCGAAAGTTCCACACCGTCACCGGCAGCTTGGCCGCCGAGGCAAAGGTGGTCTTCTGCTGATCCAGCCGCTCGTCGCTGGTCCAGTAGCGCCCGGCCACCATGGCGCGATAGTTCGGGCCCGAGGGATGGGTCACCGCGAAGTAGTTGGCCAGCAGCGCCCCCTCCTGTCGCAGCCGCTGGTGCGAAGACAGCTCCATCACCTCATGGACGTTGTGGTTCTCGCCCACCACCCACACCAACGACGAGAAGCGCGGCTCTATAGGCATCGTGACGCATCATATCACGGGCCCCGCGTCGGTCAGCTGCGGACAAAGCGGCTGTAGAACAGCTCTAGGCTGCCGTCGCTCAGCAGCACTGCAAGATCGGGGTGGCCGTCGCCATCGCCATCGCCAAGTGCGGCAGCCAGGGGCGGCGCCGAGAGCGGGTAGCGCAACAGCGGCTGGCCGCGTCGGAACAAAAGAACGCCCTCGCCCCGATCGGTGCTGACAGCCAAAAGGTCGCGCCGCCCATCGCCATCGAAGTCGGCGCCAAAGACGGCCAGCAGGCTGCGCCCCGGCTGCTGCAGCGGTGCTTCGGCCAAACACTCCCAGCTGGCAGGCTGGGCTGGTCGCAGCGCGACGGCCAGCGTCCCCGCTGCGGTCAGACCCAGCAGATCCTCGTCGTCGTCGTCGTCGACATCCAGGAGGGCCAGGCCGTGGCTGCCGGCCAAGCGATCGGCACAGGGCAGCAGGGCGTGCTCCCCCTGGCTGCTAAACCAGTCGATGCCTAGCCGACTGGCGACGAACAGCTCGCGGCGGCCATCCCGTCCCGGGGGAAGCGGCAGGACCGCGGTGGCCGGGGCCGCCAGGCGATAGTCGACCGCCGCTGGCGGCATCCCCGTCGAGCCCTCGGCGCGGGCAAAGCTCCACGCCGTCAGCAGCGGCGCGCTGGCACTCGCCGTCCACAAGAGCTCGTTCGTGGGGGCGGCGCCGGACTGCCACAGCGGGCTGTGCGCAAGCTGGCTGCTCAGGTCGGCCAGGGGATAGCGCTGCGCGAGCTGCAGCGACGGCCCCTGCGCCTCAAAGCGGTAGAACAGGAGCGCGCGGCCGGCCACCACCAGCTGCGGGGCCGGCGCCGATGCCAGCTGGGCCAGGCCCAGGCGAGCTGGCTGCTCCGCGACAGCGATCGACTGACAGAGCAGCGCCGGGCCAGCCATCGCCGCGGCGCGTAGCAGGCAGAGCTCACCGCGCTCCGGATCCAAGAGAGCCACCTCGGCCGCCCGATCGCCGTCGAGATCGCCGAGGGCAAGCTGCACCGCTGGACTACGCCGAAGCCCGGGCTCGACGATGCGCGAGCGCGACAAGCCCGCGCTGCCGATGAGGTGCGAGGCCTCGCAGCCCAGCGAAAAGAGCGCCATCGGCAGCAGCGCCGCCAGGCGCAGGCAGAGACGGACAGCAGCGGGCACGCGCAGCTCGCTTAGGCCACAGCCGCAGCGGCCAGGCGGGCGACAAGCGGCGCGTCGGCAGGCAGGATCGGCAGGCTAAGTAGATCCGCGGGCGCGACCCAGCGCACCTGGGCAACTTCCTTAGCCTGCGGCTCGCGGTCGAAGCTGCAGCTGTAGACGAGCATCAGCAGATCGAACTCGGGATAGCGATGACCGACGACCTCGAAGATCGGGCCGATGCTGGCCTGCACCCCCAGCTCCTCGAACAGCTCGCGGCGCAGCGCTTCCTCGGGCAGCTCACCGGGCTCGACCTTGCCGCCGGGAAACTCCCACAGGAGCGGCATGGCCTGATCGGCGCGACGCTGGCTAAGGAAGATCTGGCCAGCAGCGTTTTTGCACAGGCCAGCCACCACCAGCTTGCGCGGGCGGACAGCAGCCGCAGCCGGCGACGCGACTCCTGCGGCCGCGGGCACAGACACAGGCGGCGTAGCGGGCGGAGCCAGCTGGACCGGCGGGGTGGCGAGCGGCGCAGCCGCTGAGGAAGGGCGCCGACCGATCTGGGTCAGCACCGCATTGCCCGAGCCCGAGCGAAAGCCCTCTAGATCGAGGCTGACATAGAGAAAGCCCGCCGCCTTGGCCTGCTGGATGATCGCCGCTCGCTCGCTCAGAGCCCGGGCATGGTCGGCGAGCGGCAGCTCCAGCCGGGCCAGCGCCGGTCGCTCGTCGATACTGTCCTTGGCCGGCGGGCTGCCGGCAGCGGGACTGTCCGGCCGGCTGACCTCGTGAAAGCGGACGCGCAGCTCAGAAAAGCCCAGGTCGTAGAGCGCCGCCTCTAGCGCATCGACCTTTTGCAGCCGTGCCGCGGTGATGCGCGTGCCATAGGGAAAGCGCGAGGACAGACAGGCCAGCTGGGGCTTGTCCCAGACCGCAAGCCCCAGCCGCTGCGCCAGCTCTCGCACCTCGGCCTTGCTCAGCCCAGCCTCGACGAGCGGCTGACGAGCGCCGCGCTCGCGGGCCGCCGCCAGACCGGGTCGGTGATCGCTCAGATCATCGAGGTTGGTGCCGAGCAGGATGCTGCCGAGCCCCAGCCGAGCGGCCACCGGCTCGCAGAGATCGAACAGCTCGCTCTTGCAGTGGTAGCAGCGATTGCTGGGGTTGTCGGCGAAGCCAGGCCGCACAAGCTCGTGCGAGCGCACCTGCTCATGGCGCGCGCCCAGTGCCTGCGCTAGCTCGGCTGCGGCGCGGATCTCGCGGGCGGCCATGGTCTCGGAGACCGCGGTCAGCGCGACCACCTGCGGTCCCAGCACATCGACCGCCACCTTGAGCACCAGCGCCGAGTCAACGCCGCCCGAGAAGGCGACCAGCGAAGGCCCATAAGCGGCGATGACGGCACGCAGTCGCGCCAGCTTGGCGTCGAGACGACGCTGGGGATCGCCGGCTTCGGCGGGGGCAGAGTGACTGGACGCGGCGGCGGCCTGATCGGCTGGAGGGTCGGCATGGAGCATGGCTGCATCGATACAAGCCCACGCCGAAAAAGGATGCAAGCGGCGCGCTAAGATCGCTGTTTCCGTCGCTATTCGCCGACGCCTGCCGGCCTACCGGAGCGCCTACGATCTCGTCGATGACAAGCAGGCCCACACTGGTTTACCCTGGCCGAGATGTCCATCTTGCCAGCCAGCCAGCACCGTCGCCGCATCAGCCGCCTCTATGGTGGGCTGCTGTTGCGACTTTTTTATCTTGTGGTACCGGGGCTTGTGGTGCCGGGCCTACTAGCCGGGGAGGCGGCCGCCCAGCGGCTGAGCACGCCCTCGGCGATTCGCCCCGCCCCGACGGGTCGCGGCAAGCACTGCCTGGGCGAAGCGGTCAATAAGACGACGCTTGAGCACACGGTGGCTGGCTCGATCAACCCGCTGGGCATCGGCAACACGCTGCGCCTGGGCTGGTGCATGCCGCTTGTTCGCAAGCCCGGCCTGCTGTTCGACTTCACCAACTTCGATATCGGCGTGCTGATGATGAACTCGCCGACCGATATCCACCTTGGCGTGCAGATGTTCCTGGCGCCGATCTCGATCTTGGTGCTGCGCGCCGAGGCGACGGCGTTTTACATCTGGCCGACTCCGCTGCAGGGCGCCGGCTTCATTACCGTCAACAGCCCAAGCGAGTTCACGCTGCCCCGGCTGTCGCCTGATCCGACGGGCTGGAACCACAACCCACCGCCGGGACAGCTGCCAGGACCGGTGACGCCAGCCAGCATCGCCTATGGCGGCCGCGTGATGATCGGCGCGACGCTGCAGGGGCAGATCCCAGTCGCCAAGAAGCTCGATATTCAGGCCGCCATCGGCGTAAATGCCGAGTACTGGAGCGTCAGCTCACCCGCCCTGGCCGGCGTCCCCCCGGGGGGCGGCTTCTACGCGGCCCGTCGCGACGTCATCCTGCTCGGCTCGGCCGACTGGGTGATCGCCAGCACCGCGGCCCTGCTCGCGAGCATCAAGGTGCACTACAACGTCAACCTCAAGCTCGGGGGCTTCAATGACTTGGTGTACGTGCCCAGCCACGGCTACCTCGGCAATATCGCCGGCGGCCTGCTGGTGCTCAACGTGCCCAACCTGCGCTTTCTCGCCAAGAGCTTTAACTTCTTCATCCGCGCCGGAACGTTCACGCATCACGCCTTCCGCGTCGGCGGCGGCGTGACCATCGCCGGCGGCGTCAACATCGTGTACGAGCTCTCGCCCAGTCCACAGCGGCTGCCACCGCCTGACTCGGCCATGACCCCGGCGACGGCTCCCCCAAGCAATCCCGAGACCGCCCCCGCGACGCCGGCCACCGCGCCCAGCGAGCCAGCCACCCCGACCTATGGGGTGCCGCCCGCGGTCTTGGATCCCCCTCCCACTCCTCCACCCGCTCCGTCGGCAGGGCGTTAATCATGAGCACCGATGCCATGTCTATGAATTCACGATCGTTGCCGGCCCTGCGCCCCCGCCGCGTGCAGTCCGGCGTCGCCGGTCTTGTCGCGGGTGTGCTGGGTCTGTGCTGCCTGGGCGACAGCCGCCCGGTGCGCGCCGAGCTTTACACCGGCCTCGACGCCGCCTTGACCATGGATGCGCTGTGGGGCACTGGCTCGCTGGTGGCGATCACCGGCAACGCCGTCTCGCTGATCCAGGGCAAGCCGCGGCGCGGCTGGATGTACGCCGGCTTCATCTTCGGCTTCGTCAACCTGGTGATGAGCCCGATCATCATCGTCTACGGTCGCGGCGACATCGAGTACGTGCCGTCGGACAACATGCCGGTGCCGCACTTTGATCACGGCCCGCCGCGGCCCGAGATCGGCTTTGGCCTGGGGGCGGCGCACGGTGTGCTGGGCATCACCAGCCTGGCGCTGTCGATCCGCAGCGCCGTGCTGTGGCATCGCGCCCGCGTCGCCGAGTCGCAGACCGTGACCGAGCCGGTTGCCTCGCGCACCTTCACCAACCTGCAGCTAGCGCCGATGATCTCGCGCGATAGCCGCGGCGGTGCGCTCGTCGGCTTGGTGGTCTCGGGACAGACGTTCTAGCCCGAGCGGCTCCCCGCGGCCTCGCTACTTGACCGCGCTCAGAAGCTCCAGCACCGGGCCCACGGCGCCGCCTCTGATCGATGCTTGGACGCGGCAGGTGCCCGGCTTGTTGGCCAGCCGGAGGGTGATGGCCCGCAGCGTGGCGCCCTCCTGCGGCGACGGCAGGATCATCTCGGCACCGCCGTAGCCGACCCAAAAGCTGCACAGCTCCGGGGTCAGGATCGACACGCTGACCACGGTCTGCGGCATCGCCTCCTGGCACAGCGGCTTGCCTCCCACCGATGGAGCGATATCCAGCACGTAGTCTTGGTTGGGAATGTAGGGACCCGGCTTGCGAGCCGACAGCCAGGCACCGTCGATCTGCGCTGGGTCATAGACGCGCACCGGCAGCACAAACGGCGAAGCCAGCCCGATCTTGACCTCGGTCTCCACCGGCACGGGCGGTGCCTTAAAGACCAAGGGATAGCTCGCCGACGAGACAGTCAGCGCCCCAGGGTCGAGGCTCGGCATCCAGCCATCGGCAAACAGTGTGTTAGTGCCGCTCTTGACGATAAGCTCCAGCGGTACGTCGGCCCCGATAGGCGCGGTCAGGGTCTGGGGCGGCGGCGCGTTCAAGCAGGGCCCAGGCAGAGTGGCGACCGCGCTGTCCGGGGTCATCAGAAACAGGCTCCGCGACTCGCTCTGCAGCTTGCCGCCAGCGTCGATGCCGCTGGCCGAGAGCTTGACCGTTCCGGCCAAAAGGGCCCGCACCACGATGTCGCCATTTTCCGCCAAGCTCGCCTGCAGCAGGCTCGGCTCGTCGACGCTGACCGAGGTGGTCTTGACGATCTGGTTGGAGTTACCCGCGCCGCAGCGCACCACGCGATCCGAGGTGCAGTTGAAGATCTTGGCGTACTGCAGCTTAAAGATGGCGCTGGCTCCCACTGCCAAAAGGCCGCTCGGCCCCTGCAGTCCCAGGTCATACACATCCGAGCAGCCAGCCAAGCCAACCAGGCTCAGCGCAGCCAGCCAGCGAGTCGATGGCAACGGCAACCACATCCTCAGCTCCTATGGCAGAAGCGTACGGCGTCGCTAGGGCGCGGCGGAAGGGATCTCTTCGTCCGCCGGAGGGTCGCCGCTCTTGGCCGGCGCTTCGCTGGTCTTCTTGCGTGGCTTGCTGCCCCGCAGCCGCTGCAGCGAGACACTCTGGCGCGAGCCCGAGCTGGGATCGAGCAGCACACTCGCCTCTTGATAGCCTTCGAGGCGCAGATAGAGCTTAAGCGGCGCACCGTGCAGCTCTTCGTCGAGCTTGAGCGGTGTCTTGCCGAGCGACTGCGGCGTCCCCTCGCGAAACACCTCGGCACCGCGCGGATCGCTGGACAGCGTCAGCCGCACGCGACCTGTGACCGGCCCCAGCCCAGCCTTGGAAGCAGCCGCCTGCGCCGGGTCCACAGCGACGGGCGGAGGGGGATCAGCGGGCTTGGCTTCGAGGGGAATCTTCTGCCGCGTCGACTGGCCATAGTTGAGGATCACCGTGGTGTCGCGATAGCCAGATAGCCGCAGGTTGACGCGCAGCCCGCCGACCCGCCGCGGCTCGGAGCGCCGATACGGCGTCGTCCCCAGCACCTCGTTGTTGTCGGCTCGGACCAGGAGCGCACCGGGCGGATCGCTGTCGACCTCCCACTGCACGACCTCGGGCGAGCTGCTGGTCGGCGAGCCGCCGGTCTCACTAAATAGGAGCACTGCGCTGGCGACGACCAACAGCACGGCGATGCTGATCGCCACCATGAAGCGACGACCATTCACCGAGTTGAGCGTCTGGCCCAGGCCCCCGGTCGTGGTCAGCCCGGCGGTGCGGGTCTTGTTCTTGGGTCGCTCGGCGTTGGCAGCGGCGGCGTTGGCCCGCAGCGGGCTGACCCGGCGCGTCCGATAGGCGCCCAGCGCCTCCAGCTCACCGACGATGGTATCCATGTCGGGGCGGGCCTCGGGATCCTTGGCCAGCATGCGATGCACCAGATCGGCCAGCTCCTCGGGGATCGACGGGTCGAGCTTCTGCAGGAGCGGCGGCTTGTCGCGCATGTGCATGCTCATCAGCTCGCTCGCGCTCTCGGCGAGAAACGGCGGATGGCCGACCAGCATCTGGTAGAGGATGACGCCGAGCGAATAGACATCGGCCTTGCCGTCGACATCGGCGGCGCCGCGACACTGCTCAGGCGCCATGTGCGTCGGCGTGCCCATCACCATGCCGGTCTGGGTGCGCAGCTTCGAGGCCGGGGCCGGGGCCAGGCTGTTGAGGCGCAGCTTGGCGATACCAAAGTCGAAGATCTTGACCCGCTCGCCGTCGGGCATCTCGGGATCCGCGACGAGCATGACATTGTCCGGCTTAAGATCGCGGTGGACGATGCCCTTCTCGTGCGCCGCGCGCAGCGCCGAGGCGATCTGCCGGCTGATGTTGATGGCGTCGGGATGGGCAAGCTGTCCGGCCTTCTCCAGGCGCGCCGTCAAGAGCTCTCCCGACAGGTACTCCATGACGATGTAGGCCGCCCCGTCTTCCAGGCGGCCTGACTCGAAGACCCCGACTAGGCCGGGGTGGTGGATGATGTTGACGGCGCGCGCTTCGTTAAAGAAGCGCAGGATGCTCTGCTGATCCTTGGCGTACTCGGGGAGCAGGACCTTGATAGCGGCGCGGCGACCAATCTCTTCCTGCACCGCTTCGTACACCGCACCCATGCCGCCCTGGCCCAGCTTGCGCAGGACGCGGTAGTTGCCGATGCGCTGTCCGACTCCAACCATGGATCTCGCAGACGCTACGTCTCAACCCCCAGGGCGGCCAAGTTGTAGCGAAAATTACGAGACATTATGCCATGGAGCGCGCCGCGGCTGGGGCCGCAGTCGGACGGTGCACCCGCAGAAAGACCTCGTTCATCAGCTCGGCGACGCCTTCCCCGGTCGCCGCCGACAGCCCCCACAGCGGAATACCGCGCCGCAAAAAGGCCTCGCGCAGCGTCGGAAAGCTCTCGCGGGTGGCCGGCAGATCGAGCTTGCCGAGGGCGACGAGCTGTGGTTTCTGCGCAAGCTCGCCATCGTAGCGACGCAGCTCTTCGTTAAGGACGTCATAGTCGTGCAGCGGATCGCGACCTGGCTCGTCGCTGACTTCCAGTAGATGGATCAGCACGCGGGTCCGGCTGAGGTGGCGCAGGAAGCGATGCCCCAGGCCATGGCCGGCGTGTGCCCCCTCGATCAGGCCGGGCAGATCGGCGAGCACGAAGCTGCGGTCGCTGACCCGGCTGCCGAGCGGCAGCGACACCACCCCCAGGTTCGGCTTGAGCGTCGTAAAGGGGTAGTTGGCGATCTTCGGCCGCAGCCGCGACACACGCGCGATCAGCGACGACTTGCCGACGTTGGGATAGCCCAGCAGGCCGACATCGGCCAGCAGCTTGAGCTCCAGCGAGAGCTCGCGCTCCTCGCCGGCCTCGCCCTCCTCAGCGAAGTCGGGGGCCTGCCAGGTCGGGGTGGCGAAGTGTAGGTTGCCGCGTCCACCCAGGCCGCCGCGCGCCGCGACAAAGCGCTGACCGACCTCGGCCAGGTCGCAGAGCAGGGTGCCGCTCTGATCTTTGACCACCACGCCGCGCGGCACGCCGACCACCAGATCCTCACCGCCACGGCCGGCGCGATCGCGACCGCCGCCGTGCTCACCGCGCTTGGCGCGATACTCGCGACGGAAGCTCAGGTCCAGAAGCGTGCTCAGCTGCTCCTGGGCCACCAGGATGACCGAGCCGCCGTTGCCGCCATCGCCCCCCGTCGGCCCCCCGCGCGGCCGGCCGGGTCCAGCATCAAAGGCGACGCAGCCGTTGCCGCCATCGCCGCCTTTGACCCAGATCACGCACTCATCGACAAAGTGCATCGTGCTCCTTCACTTATGGACTCTTGAACTTGTGGACAGCTGGAAAGAAGACGGCGGCTCGGCGGAGAAAAAGCCGCGCGGAGCACCGCAGGGGAGCAGCCAACGGCCGTGCGCCACAGAGCGGACGAGCCGCGCGCCAGCCCGATGAGCCGACGTGGCCTACGGCCAGATGCCGCGATCGAGGTAGGCCTTCTGGATGCGCTCCAGGCCAATCGCATAGGCTGCGGTGCGGAAGTCGACCTTGCGCTCCTCGGCGAAGTCGCGCATGTGGGCGTAGTTCTTCTTCATGCTGCGCTCCAGCCGCTCGGCGACCTCTTCGGCTTCCCAGCGCTCGGAGCGCTTGTTCTGCAGCCACTCGTAGTACGAAA
>CAZVMD010000132.1:0-18284 GCA_964628555.1 uncultured Myxococcales bacterium
TTCAACGGCACGGTGCTCAAGCACTTCGACTACATGCTGGCCGGTGAGTTTGCCAGCATCCCGATCATGTTCCAGTCGGCGCAGATCAGCGACGTCTTTGTGAACATCAACTACACGCCCTGGGCGAACATCCAGATTGGGCAGTTCGACGCCCCGTTTACTCTCGAGAACCGTACGGTCGACAAGTACATCGACTTCATGGAACGCTCGATCACGGTGCGCTCCTTCGCCGTGCCGATGAACAAAGAAATCGGCGTCATGGTGCATGGCTTGGCGCCGCAGCGCTTCCTGCGCTACGAGCTTGGCATCTTCAACGGCGACGGCGGCAACGTCCGCAACCCCGACAATCACTTCGACGTCATCGGCCGCGCCTACTTCGCCCCGCTGGCGCTGATCCCGCGGGCCAGCGCCACCCGCTGGCTGTCCGAGATCTGGGTCGGTGGCTCGGTCTGGTATGGCCAGCGTGTCGATGTGCCCTACGATGGCTTCCCGCCGCTGTCCAGCAACGGCGCCGTCACCTTCGTGCCCCCCGTCTTCGGCAACGGCAACCGCCTGGTCCCCAACGGTCAGATCTTCAAGTGGGCGCTGGAGGTCAACGTCCCCATCGGGCCAATCGGCTGGCGCTTCGAGATGGTGCGCAGCGAGCGCGATGGCATCGGCATCTACGCGCCGCACGATAGCGATAAGTCGAACAGCTACCCTCTGAACCGTGCGCTGTCGGCCAACATCAACCGCCACGGCACGTCGTTCTATCTGCAGATGTGGTACTGGATTCTTGGCTCACCGACGATGCTGCCAACGCCGGGACAAGAGATCCCGCAGCGCTGGGCGGGCTACAAGAAGGGCAAAGAGAGCTTCCCCATCGGCCTTTACGTCAGCGCCCGCTACGAGCGCATGTTCGTCGAGCATGACGAGATCCAGCAGGAAGGGCTGATGCTCAGCGACGAGCAGCGCGCGATCCTCGGACACGTCTCGGTCGATTCCTTCGGCGCCGCCGTAAACCTCTGGCTGACTCGCCATGTGCGCTTCTCGGCGAACTACTTTGTGAACTACCTCGACGGGAACATGCCAGTCATTCAGGGCTCGGTGCGCTTCCCGCCGGCCGGCGCGCTGATGCAGCCGACCTACCCGTTTTATCGCACGGCAGAGCACGAGCTCCTGTTCCGCGCTGCGCTGGCGCTCTAGAGCGCAGGCTCACGCAGGCAGCAGGGCGCAGGCTCACGCAGGCAGCGCGAGCAGACTGGAATCGGGACTTAGAGGGGGGAAGCGAGGCGGAGGTGGGGAGCAGGCGGGGAGCTAGGCGGCAGGCTTGGCTTCAGCGATGGTGACCTTGATCTTGGCGACCACGCTCTGGCCGAGCTTCAGATCGACGGTGTAGTCACCGGTGCTCTTGATCGGGTTTTCGATGACCAGCTTCTTGCGGTCAATCGTCACCCCGAGAGCGCGCACGGCCTCTTCGATATCGCGCGTGCTGATCGAGCCATAGAGCTTGCCGCCCTCGCCCGTCTGACGCTCGATGCGCACGTGCAGCGACGCCAGCTTGTCCGCCACGGCCTGCGCATCCTTCTGCAGCTTGGCGTTTCTGGCGGCGATGACCTTCTTGTGGTGCTCGACCAAGCGCACGTTGCGATCGGTCGCCAGCACAGCCAGGCCCTGCGGAATCAGGAAGTTGCGACCGTAGCCCGGCTTCACCGAGACCACATCGCCCCCCTTCCCGAGATTCGCCACTTCTTCTCGCAAGATGATCCGCATCGTGATCTCCTAGTCGCCCATCACGGTGTAGGGCATAAGCGCGATCATGCGCGAGCGACGCACGGCGAGCGCCACTTTACGCTGGTGCTTGGCGCAGTTGCCGGAGATGCGCCGCGGGATGATCTTGCCGCGGTCGGTGATGAAGTACTTGAGCAGCTGCGGGTCCTTGTAGTCGATGGCCAGCGTCTGATCGGCGCAGAAGCGGCACACCTTGCGGCGCGAGAAGCCACGCTTGCGCGCGCCACCCGGACCGCCCTGGCCCTTGCGGCCATCCTTGTCGCCAGCGCCACCGCGGCCGCCGCGCCCGCCCCTGTCGTTATCTTCGTAGTCGGTCGACATTGCTTACTCCTCCCCCTTCTCGGCGACGGCCAGCCGCTCTTCTTCCAGATCGGGATCGAACTCGTCATCGTCGTCGTCTTCCTCGCGGAAGCGCGCCGCACCTGTGACCAGCTCTTCTTCATCTGGCACCGTGCTCGCCGCCTTGGCGAAGCTCTCGTCGTCGACGCCGACCGGCCGCGTGTCGGGCACGACATCTTCGTCGACCTTGACGGTGTAGTAGCGGACGACCGAGTCGAGCATGCGCAGGTTGCGCTCGATCTCCTCGACCAGACCCGTCGAGCCCAAGAAGCGCCAGTACATGTAGATGCCCTTGAGCTGCTTCTTGATCTCATAGGCCAGCTTGCGCTTGCCCCAGTTATCGAGCTTGAGGGCGCGGCCACCCAAGCTATCGATGACACTGCGGACTCGCATGTTGACCTGGGTAATGCCTTCTTGGTTCGTTTCGGGACGCAGAATAAAGATCGTCTCGTACTCTCTCTGCGTTCCCGGCTCGTCGCGCATCGACGTCGCCATGTGTGGTCTCCTCCTGGCTAATAGAGCCCCCAAACGGTGTTGAGGGCGAGGAACACGGGTTTCTGCCACTCCATCGGCGTCGTGTGGCGCCGAGGAATCCTTCTTCTACTCAATCGCGGGGGGGGATTGCAACGAATTTGAGCGATCAGCTGCCTATTGTGCGCTGGGTTTTCCGGCTGGCTTGCGCTCGCGGTTGTATTCGTTCATCGCCGTGGTGACGCCCTTTTCCAGGACCACCTCGATCGCCTCGCAGGCCCGCAGAAGGCCCGCACCCAGCTCGCTGTGCTCGGCCCGGCTAAAGTCGCCGAGCACGTGGCCGGTCACGCGATCCCGCTCGCCAGCCCGGGCATGCTCAGGCCGACCGACGCCGAACCGCAGCCGCAGGTAGTCAGGCCCGACGGCCTGTGAGATCGAGCGCAGGCCGTTATGCCCGCCATGACCGCCCCCGGCCTTGACCTGCAGGCGCAGGAACGGCAGGTCGATCTCGTCGTGAATGACCAGCACCTGCGCCGGGACGATGCGAAAGAATGCCATTGCCCGCTGCACCGGCCCACCGGAGACATTCATGTACTCCTGCGGCTTCTGCAGATGGACGCGCCGGCCGCGATAGTCCAGCGACAGAAGCTCGCTGCCGAACTTGCCGCGAAACGCTCCCGGGCTAGCACCCCAGCGTCGGGCTAGCTCGTCGACAACCATAAAGCCGACGTTGTGGCGATTGCCGGCATAGTCGCTGCCCGGATTGCCCAAGCCAACGACTAGCCACCCTGCGTCCATCCCTGCCCTGCTCCCTGCGTGCGAAGTGAGAGGCGAGGACTACGCCGCCACCCGGTCGCGGACGATGCCGACTACTTCTTGCCGCCGGCTGCTGGCTTGGCTGCCGCCGCCTTGTCGCCGCCACCCTTGGCCGCCGGAGCAGGCGTCTTGGCCGAGGCCGCCCCCTTGTCGCCAGCTGGAGCCGCCGCCGCCGCACCTTCTGCAGCCGCGCCATCCGCCGTCGCTGCCTTCTCTTTCTCTTCCTTGATGGCAGTGACGACGCACAGCGTGACCGTACCGGGAAGCGCGGCCTTGACGCCGTCGGGCAGCTTCAGATCCGCGACGTGAATCGACTGACCGATATTGAGCGCTGTGACGTCAATATCGAGGTGCGTCGGGATCTTGTCGGGCAGGCTGAGCAGGTCGATCGTGCGATAGACCTGATGCATCTGGCCGCCCTGCTTGACGCCTTCGGCCTTGCCCACCAAGTGCAGCGGCACCGTCGCCTTGACCGGCTTATCCAGCTGCACCCGCAGGAAGTCGACATGCACCAGATCACCCTTGAGCGGATGGCGCTGTGCGTCCTTCACCAGCACGGTCAGCGTGTCCTTGGTGCCCTCGACGTTCAGCCGCAGGAGCGTGTTGCGACCCTTCTTGGGATCGAGCGACTTCTGTAGCTCGGAGGGCACGACCTGCAGGGCCAGCGGATCCTTGCCGCCGCCGTAGCAGATGGCCGGGATCGCCCCGCCGCGCCGCGTCTTCTTGGCGAAGCCAGAACCGATGTTGGAACGAAGCTTTACAGTGAGCGTACCGACTTCCATGATTGCGCCTCTTTGAGAGCCCCGAAGTCCGCCATACTTGCCCCCCATCTGTCAAGGAAGTCTTTGCGCTGGGCAGACTTGACGGAGCCCGCGGCCTGCGTTTGGCTGACGATATGAAACGCTCGCTGCTGCTCGCTGCTCGCTGCTCGACCCGCGCGGTCGCGCTGGGCTCTCTGCTTGGCCTCGCCATGACCGGAGGAGGCTGTGGTGATCCGCCGCCGCTGTCGACGCAAGAGCTGATGGATCCGGCGCTGTGTCAGAGCTGCCACCCACTGCACTATCAGCAGTGGTCGGGCAGCATGCACGCCTACGCCAGCGAAGACCCGGTGTTTCAGGCGATGAATGCCCGCGGCCAGCGCGAGACGGGCGGTGCGTTGGGCGACTTCTGCGTCCGCTGCCATGCGCCGCTGGCCGTACAGACTGGCGCGACCCGCGATGGCCTCAACCTGGCCAGCCTGCCGCCGCCACTGCGCGGGGTGACCTGCTACTTCTGCCATCAGGTGAGCGCGGTGCAGGGCAGCCACAACAACCCCCTGCGCCTGGCCAGCGACGAGACCATGCGGGGAGCGATCGCCCAGCCGCTGCGCGCCCTGACCCATCGCTCGGCAGCCTCGGTGCTGCATGATCGACAGAGCCGCGACTCGGCAGGGCTGTGCGGTAGCTGCCATGATGTGGTGACGCCGGCCCCGCACAACGTGGCGCTGGAGCGCACATACATCGAGTGGCAGGCCAGCGTGTTCGGCAACGGCCAAGCCCGGCAGGGCCTGACCTGCGGCCAGTGTCATATGCCTGGCCGCGAAGCCCCGGCGGCGGCGGTGCCCAATGCGCCGACGCGAACCGTGCATGACCATGCAATGCCGGGCGTCGATCTGGCGCTCTCGCCCTTCCCCGAGCGCAGCGCGCAGCGGCAGGCCGTGCAGCGCGATCTCGATACCGCGGTGGCGGCTAAGCTCTGCGTCACACCCGACGGCGCTGGCCTGCTCGCCGAGGTCACGCTCGACAATGCTGGGGCGGGCCACAGCTTCCCCAGCGGCGCGGCCCACGATCGCCGGGCCTGGGTCGAGCTGTCGGCCTATAACGCCTCGGCTCTGGTTTTCCAAAGTGGCGGCGTCACCGAGGGACAGGCGGCGGTTGATCTGCTTGCCAGCGACCCCAACTTCTGGCTGCTGCGCGATCGCGTCTACACCGCTTCCGGCAAGGATGCGCACATGTTCTGGGAGATCGCCCGGCTGGAGAGCGAGCTCCTGCCAGCCGCGGTTACGGCCAGTCCCAGCGATCCGCGCTACTTCCACGCGCTGCGTCGCAGCTATCGCCTACCGACTCGCAACATCGATCGCATCAGCCTGCGGCTACGCCTGCGACCCATCGATCACGATGTGCTCAAAGACCTGGTGGCGAGCGGCGATCTCGACGACAGCGTGCGGGGCCAGGTGCCGACCTTCAGCCTGGCCGGAGCGCAGCTGGAGTGGAAAAAAGACGGGCCTAGCTGCGTGCCCTAGCGGGAACTTCGAGGCCGCCTAACGCGGCCGCCCCGGAGCGGGCCGACGCCAGGGCAGCGGCCCCGGCGGACGAGCCGGACCCGTCCCCGGCAGCTGAGCGCCAAGTCCCGAGGCGAGGAAGGTCAGGATGCGGGTCCACATGCGCTCGGTCACCAGGGGATCGGGCACCATGTGCGTCAGGCCAGTCAGCGGCAACAGCTCGTGCGGCTTGCCGGCCCGGAACAGCGCCGACGACAGCTTGAGCGAGTGGACGAACAGCACGTTGTCATCCGCGGTGCCGTGGATCAGAAGCAGCGGCTTCTTGAGCTCTTTGGCATAGGTCAGGAGCGAGGACTTCTCGTAGCCCTCGCGGTTCTGCTGCGGCAGGCCCAGATAGCGCTCGGTGTAGCAGGTGTCGTAGTCGCGCCAGTCGACCACTGGAGCACCGGCCACCCCGACGGAAAAAACATCTGGTCGGCGCAGCACGGCGAGGGCTGCCATGTAGCCGCCGAAAGACCAGCCGAAGATGCCGACCCGCTTGGTGTCGAGCTCGGGGAAGCGCTGGCCAGCGAGGCGCAGCGACTCGACCTGATCCTCAAGCGGGATGTCGCCGAAGTTGCCGCTGATTGCTCGCTCCCACGAGCTGCCGCGGAATGGCGTGCCGCGCCCGTCGGTGAGAAAGACGATGAAGCCGTGATCAGCCAGCCACTGGTCGATCAGAAAGCGACCAGCCATCGACATCACCTGCGTGTGGTGCGGCCCGCCATAGACATCGACCAAGACGGGATACTTGCGGCCGCGGACAAAGTTGCGCGGCCGGACGATGGCGGCACGGAAGGCCTGGGTGCCAAGCTGCACCAGCTCCACGCGCGGCATAAACGGCGGCTCGCTGGCAACGCTGGGGAGCTCACCCGCCGTCATGTCCTGCGCCTGCCCCTGGCCACCGGGCGGAATGCGATGCACGAAGGTGCGCGGCCAGCCCGCAAGCGACATCGACTGGCGGACGTAGACGCTGTGTCCCTTGCCCGCCCCGCCGGGGCCGCTCGGCAGGCTGCCGCCGAACTGTCCTACGTGATACCCCGCATCCTTGGTCAGCTGCACCGGAGCTCCCCCTAGGAGGGGCAGGCGGAACAGGTGCTGCTCGGCCGGCTCGGGCGAGGCGGCGTAGGTCAGCCAGCCGACGGGCCCCGACGAGGTCTCGATGAGATCGACATCGACGATCTTGCGAAAGCCGTACTCGCGCGGCACCAGCACCCGTACCAGCTGACCGCGCAGATCGCGCAGCTCCAGCTCGGGGCCGCCGTTTCTCTCGGTCAGCCACAGAAAACCCGAGCCATCAGGCAGGGCCCGCGGCACGTCTTGGCTGATGTTGACCCAGGCGTCATCGTGCTCGCCGAGCAGGCGCTCGGTCCTCAAGCTGCCGCCGGACGGCGGACGGGCGAAGCCACTGTTGCCGTCCTTGCTGACGTTGAGGCTGGGGACAGCGTGGACCTCGACGTCGTGCTGATCACGGCTGAGCAGCGTCAAAAAGAGCGGCGCCCCAGGCTGCCAGACGACGCTCGCCAGGTAGGGATAGCGCTCGCGCGGCCACTCGACCCAGGTGGCTGCGGTGCCGGGGCTGGCCTGGGCTGGGACCACCGCCAAGCGCACGCTGGCATTGTCGTTGCCGGCCCGCGGATAGCGCATCGCCTGCGGCGGCAGATCCGGACGCAGCGCATCGCCGACGTACAGCGTCTCGACGGGACGATTATCGACCTCGGTGAAGGCCAGGTACTGACTGTCGGGTGACCAGAAGTGGCCGGTGAAGCGATGCAGCTCTTCCTGGGCGACGAACTCGGCCTGGCCGTAGGTGATCTGGCTGTGCGTGCTCTTGGTCAGGCGACGCTCGCGGCGCGAGGCCACGTCGAGCACATAGAGATCGCGGCCGCGCACATAGGCCACCAGCTTGCCGTCGGGCGAGAGGTGCGGGTCGTGGATCGGCTCGAAGTCCGGGGCTGGCGGTGGGCTATCGCCGCTCGTCGCTGGCCGGCCGGCATTGTCAGGCAGCGGCCGTAGCTCACCGGCCTCGCCGTTTTGGCGCGAGAACACGTACAGCCGCCCGGAAAACGGGATCAGCACGAAGCTCCCGTCGGGGGAGAGCTCGAAGCTGGTGAAGCCGCGCATACTCAGGCGCATGCGCTCGCGCCGCGCTAGCTCCTCGGGCGACAGGCGCTCGCTGCCCCCCTGCAGGAGCTGAGCCGGGGCCAGCACCTCGCGACTGCGACCGCTCTCGACATCAAACTCGAACAGTCGCAGCTCCGGCGACTCGGCCGTGGCACGCAGGAACAGCACGGCTTTTCCGTCGGGAGTCGGCAGCGCTTTCTGCGGCCGACCGAGCTGAAAGCCGCGCGTCCGCGCATGCAGCTCCAGGTAGCTCGGATAGGGCCCGCCCGGCTCGGCGGGGCCAAGCACGTTGGGCGCAGCCGCCGGACGCGCCGCCGGGCTCGGACGACCTACTGGGCGAGCTGCTGCCCCCGCCCCCCGCGCTGCCGGCCGGGCCGGTCCAGTGGGAGCGGCTGCCGCAGAAGACTGCGCTAGAGCAGTCGGAGCGCTGAGGGACAGGTAGAGCAGCAGGCTAGCAGAACGCATAGAGCAGACAGTATCACATCTTCATGCTACGACCGCAGACGGTTTTTCCCACCGCGCGGGGCCCAATTAGGCACCAGAAACGAGGTATGCCGATGACGATCCTAGCTCGCTCAAAGCCTACGCTGACCTCAGCCCAAGAACCTGCAGCGCCTACGCAGCGGCGCCCGGCGTCCGCCCATCTTCCGGCGCGGCAGCGGTTGCTGTGGCCGCTGATTTGGCCGCTGCTTGGGTCCTTGGCTGGCTGCGGTGAGCCGCAGGTCATGGAGAGCGCCCTCGGGCTGCGCGGCTTTGCCGACCCCGACTGTCCACCCGATCCCGGCATCGTCTGTGAGGAGGTCCCAGCCGCCTACACCGTCCGCGACCGCATGACCGGCGCCTATGGCAACTACGACCTCGCGAACCGGCCGCGCGATGGCCAAGACATCCGCTACATCGTCATCCACACCACCGAGGTCAGCTACGAGGGGACAGTGCGCATCTTCACCGACCCGGCTCGCTCGGCCTCAGCGCACTATCTGGTGCGCTCGCGCGATGGCCTGCTGACCAAGTTCATCTCGCCCAGGCACGTCGCCTGGCATGCCGGCAACTGGTACTACAACATGCACTCGGTGGGCATCGAGCACGAGGCCTACTCCGCCGAGGGGCACACCTGGTTCACCGATGCGCTGTATGCCTCGTCAGCGGCGCTGGTGCGGCACTTGGCCCGTCGCTATCACGTGCCGCTCGATCGGCAGCACATCATCGGTCATGACGAGGTCCCGGGGCTCACGCAGGCACGGCAGCCGGCGATGCACTGGGATCCCGGGCCGTACTGGAACTGGGATCGCTTCATGGCCATGGTGCGCAGCGAAGATGGCGAGACACCGGTCCACGACGGGGATCGCCCAGACACCGGGGCCGACGCAGCGGTCATCGCCCTGCATCCCAACTACGCGACCAATCAGCCAGCGCTGTCCTATTGCTACGACGTGCCGCCTGGCAGTCCCCCGGACTGTCGCGCCGTGCCACCGCGCCCCAGCAACTTCGTCTATCTGTACGAGAGCCCCTCGGACACCGCCGCGCTCATCACCAACCCGTATTTCCCGACGACGCCCGGGGATCGCATGTTCAACTGGGGCAACAAGCTGGGCACCGGTCGCTACTTCTACCGCGCCGAGCGCAAGGGCGACTGGGACGCCATCTATTTCAGCGGCGTCAAAGCCTGGTTCAAAAACCCGGGACGCCAGCTGACCGGCCGGCCGGCTCGACCGGCGATCGTCATCACCCCCAAGGTCAGCGGCATGCCGGCGCCGACCTCGATTCCCGTCTACGGGGGTGGCTATCCGGCCGACGCGGCCTATCCGCCGCCCACCGTGCCGCAGAAGCTGGAAAAGATCTATGACATGCCGGTCGGTCAGCGCTATGTGGCGCAGGGGCCGCTGACCGCTGACTACTACTGGGCCAAGCTCTACGCGGACACGCTCGCGACGTCGTCGCATCGGCTGGTCTATGACGACACGCTGTACTACCAGATCTCGTGGAATCACCGCCTGGCGCTGGTTCGCGCCAGCGATGTCGAGGTCGTGAGCTCAGCCGCACCGCTTTCCCGCGAGGCGACGGACGACATCCTGCCGTCGCTGCCCCGAAGCCCGCCCGATGAGCTGCAGCCCAGCCTAGAGCTACGCGAGCTGCGCTAAGGTTTGGGCTTGCCCGGGCGGGGGCTGTGCTCGCTGGTGCCTGACTCGGACAAGATCTCTTGCGCCGAGCGGTTTACCGAGCGGCTAGAGCCTGTCCCGCTGCCGCTGCGCGGTGGCCATGAGCGATCCCGACTATCGCCGCGCTCGTCCCCGGGATGACTGGCGGCAGGGCTCAGCGGCCCCGCCCCTGGCGTCGGCTTGCCGGGCGGCATGGACTGCGAAGCCCGGCTCTGCGGCGAGTCACCAGGGCGCGATGGATGCGCCGAGATCAGCGAGCTATCAGGGGGAGACGAGGGCCGAGTGCGGCCGGTCGGCGACAGCGGCGTTGCCGTGCGGGCGCCCTCAGCGTTCGGCGGCACCGTCGAGCGCGGTGGCAGGCTGTCGGGCGGATAAGACGGCGGCGTCGGATCTTCGCTGTAGTTTTCAGGCGCGCGCCCGGGCAAAGGCGGCAGCCAAGGGCCCGAGTTGCTGGAGCGCGGCGACTCACCGCCCTTCCACTCCGCTCGCCAGCGACGTGCCACGTTTAGACCTAGCTCGTAGCCATCGACGACCTCCGAGCGACCATCGGAGGCTGTCACGACGACCTTGGTGATATCACCCGAGGCGCCAAGCGTGAGCGCGATCCAGGCGCTGTTATCCGCTGTCTGCCAGCGACAACTCTCTCGCCCCTTCGTTGCGACGAGTCGCCACTCTAGGTCGCGCTCTTTGGCCACGAGGGTCAGAATATCATGAATGCTCCTCGCGATCTACGGACGCCCAAATGGGGGTACGTAGACGGCTCAGCGAGCGATTCAGGCTAGGTCTTCTACGGAACCAGGGGTTCGCTGAGCGGGCGCGGCTTGCTCTCAGGAATCGTCAGCGTGAGGATCATACCGCCGACCAGCAGGGCACCGACGGCATAGGTCGGAGCATAGACCCCGACGGTGGAGAGGACGCAGCTACGCCCGGCGTTTTCCGGCATCTGACACGCCGTCCCCATCGAGTTGATGGACAGATCCGGCGTCAGGCGACGATCGAGCCCGTGCATCACCGCAGCAGTGATCAGCGAGCCGAAGCCCAGGATGCCAAACGTCGCGGCGATGCCCTTGCGCACTGGCGAGAGCGGCTTTTTGGCCGAAGTGGGCGGAGCCGGGCGCGGCGGCTCAATGAAGGGAGCAGCCGGCGGCGGCGCTTGACGCGACGGCAGCGGCGGGGGCGTCTGGGGATAGCCAGACTCGGGAGAAGCATAGCTCGGGGCCTTCGCTGGCAGCGGAGCAGCGACGGCAGGGGGAGCAGACGGCAGGACCGGATAGACCACTGCAGCGGGCGGCGCAGTCGGAGCCACAGTAGGGGGAGCCTGGTAGACCGGTGTCGCCGAAGGGGCTGGAGCAGGTGGCGGAACAGCAGCAGGCAGCGGGGGGGCTGCAGCCGCTGGAGCGGGGCTGCTTGCCGCCGGTCGCGGCATCCAGGCGGGCCACGGCGCCTGACTGCTCTGCGCAGCGGGCGACGCGACGGACGACGGCAAAGCCGGGCTCGCGGCAGGGCTCGGCGCGGCGCTCCCGGCAAACTGCCGGTACTGCGTCAAGAGCTCGCTGGTGCTGCTGGTCAGCATGATGCCCAGCTTGGTCTCGTCGCAGTCGATACAGAGGTTTTCGATCTCGGCCAGCGCATCGGGGGTACCGCGGCGGCGCTGGTCGAAGAGGCGAACCTGGACCCGCAGGTTGCGCGTCGGCCCGGTGGTCGAGACATCCCCCGATAGCACCAGCACGGCCTGCTTGGCTGCAGCTAGCTCGCTTAGGCACTGCTGCCGGCGACAGCGTCGATCGGCCTCGGCAAGCTGCACGGTCTTGAGGACTAGCTCGCCGCGATCGACGAGATACTCGCGAACCAGGTCACTGCCGACGCGGTCGGTGTTGCTGCCGCGCTGGATACCAAGAAACAGGATCGGCTCCGGCGCCGATGTCTGGGCCTGCGCCTCACCCAGGGCAGCGCTGAACAGCCAAGTCAGGCTCAGCAGCGCCAGGGCCGGGCGAGTAAATCGAGCAAGTGGGACGCGGGGACGCATCGAGGATAGGCGTAAGAATAATCGCTTCATCGCGAGGCGTCACGCACAGAGATTACAGAGCCTGCAAAGGCTAGCGAGGCCCAGACGCCGCCGTATCAGACGTCAGAGCCGGCCACAAGGACAGCTCGCGGCGCAGCGCACGCTCGGCCAGTCCCATCGGTCGCAGGCGAGCATGCAGCGACGCTGCGGTCTCGAGCAGCGGAGAAGCGCCGCTCGCCTGACCGCTCTGCCGCAGCGCCGACAGCTGGGTCGCGAGGGCCAGGCCGGCCAAGATCGGCAGGTACGGGTGCAGGGCACTCCCCGCCTCGAAGGCTTCGGTCGCTGCCGCAAACTCCCCGCGGCTGACCGCCGCCAGAGCGCGGACGTACTGACCGGCCAGGACGTAAAACGCATTGGCGCCCGGGGTGGCTAGGACCTCGCTGGCCAGCTTGGCAGCTTCCGCCAGAGCCAAGCTGTCTCCGCGCTCGCACAGCCCCATGGCCAGCCAGACTTTGGCGTGCGAGATCGACAGCGGCTCAGCCAGACGCTGCGCCTGGTGCAGGTTGTCGCGCAGCACGGTCTCGGCGGTGCCAAGGTCGCCGCTGACCGCCAAGCTCATGCCCAAAAAGGCGCTGATCAGCACCTGAATGCGTCGCGAGCCCGCGTCACGCGCCGCTTGCAAGCCATCGCGGGCCGCCAGGATCGCGACCTGCGGCTTGTCCCCCAGCATCAGCTGAAAGATCGCGTGCGCCTGCTGCCACCAGCTACGAGCCAGCGGGTCGTTCTGCAGGCTGGGCAGCGCGATGGCTTCGACCAGCCCGATAAAGCCCTGCGCCGCATCGCGCAGACCGCCAAAGCTGAACATGCTGATCAGCAGCGAGCCAGCTTCGACATAGGCCCCCATGGCCTCGGCTGACGGCGAGACGACGCTGTATTCACCGACCAGCGAGCGGAAGTGATCCTGCTTTCCCATCAGGCTGGTAAACGTGAGCATGTTGCCCAGCGCCTGCATCCAGCGGCGACTGCCACGCGGCAGGAGCTGCAGGGCCTCACTGCCGGCGGGATAGGCCGACTGAAAGTCATCGCGCCAGAAGTGGGCGGTGCAGGCCAGCGCGCTCAGCGTACCGAGCGCTTCCTGGCTGGCGCCGCAGCTCTTGCCGAGCTCGACGCGGTCGAGTGTCGCTTGCAGGTCATTGCCGGCCAGCGCCTGCTCCGCCGCCTGAGCGTAGTGGGTGACGGCCTGCTCGGGCTGGCCCCCCAGGCGCAGGTGCTCGGCATGGACCATGGGATCGGGCTCACCCACCCGCTCTAGATAGCGCGCCGCAAGGAGGTGCCCGTTCACGCGATCTTCGCTGGTCAGCAGGCCGTAGGTGGCATCGCGAATCAGCACATGACGGAAGGCATACTCGCGCTCGCCGGGTCGCCGGCTCTCGCGGTGGGCGATGATCAGCTCGGCGTCCATCAGGGTCTGCAGATGACGATCGAGCTCCGGATCCGACAGCGGCACGGTCTGCAGGGCCTGCACGCCGCCGTACCAGAAGATCTCGCCGAACACGCTGGCCGAGCGCAGGATCCGACGGGCGCCGCTGTCGATTCCTTGCAGGCGAGCCTGCAGCATCGCCAAGATGGTCTCGGGCAGCGTGTCCTGCTTGCCAAGCGAGACCGCCCGGATCAGCTCTTCCAGATATAGGGCATTGCCATCGGCTTGGTTGACGACCTGGGTCACCACGGCGGCCGGAACGGTTGGGCCCAGGATCTGGCGAGCCAGGCGCTCTGCGGCCCGCCGGCCCAGCCCTGACAGCCGCAGCTCTTGCACGCAGCCGGCCCACAGCTGCGGATAGGTGTCGCGCACTTCCGGGCGACCCAGCGCCAGCACCAAGAGCGGCTGCCGCAGCTCGCGTAGCGCGACCTCAACCAGCTTCAGGCTCTGGCCATCGACCCACTGCACATCTTCGAGCACCAAGGCCAGCGGCCGGGCCCGCGCAATCGCCGAAAGGTAGTCGAGGAAGGCCTGGGCCACCTGATCGCTCATGATCTTGGGATCGCTGCGAGCGACCCGCAGCTGCACGCTGTGCTCATCGGGAAAACGAATGCCCAGGAGCTCGCCCAAGAACCCACTGACCCGCCGCAGAGCAGCGGCCGCACTACCGGGAATGCCGTCGTCTTCAAAGCGCAGCAGACCAGCCAGGTGCTCTTGCAGCGTGACCCGCGCCGCCTCGCCGCTATCGCCCCCGAGCAAGCCGCAGCTATGCCGCAGCGCCTGCGCCAAGGCCGCGTAAGGCGAGCCAATGGTCACCGGATCGCCCCGGCCAAACAGGACACCAAGCGGCAGCCCTCGCACTTGCTGGCGACGGAAAAACTCGTGGCGCAGGCGCGACTTGCCGATCCCTGGCAGGGCGGTGATCAGCACGGCCTGCGGGCTGTGCTGTTCCAGTGTCGTGGCCAGCGCCAGATCGATGACCGCCAGATCCTGTTCCCGCCCCAGGCAGGGCGTCGGCTTGCCCAGGAGCGGCCGCGTCTCGTCGCTGCTTGCACTCTCGCTCAGCAGGGTGCGGCCCTCCTTCTGCTCCGCGAAGGCAAAGCGACCATGTAGCAGCTCGGCCGATAAGTCATCGACATAGATGGCACGCACCTCGTCCGACCCGCCTGACTTGAGGAGGTCGGCATAGCGCGCCTGCTGTCGCCGCAAGAGCTTCACCGCGCGCTCGATCGCTTCGCCGATCAGCAAGCGATCGCGCAGGATGCTGCGGCCCGTGCACAGCGTGACGATGGCACTCGGCCAGAACTCCCGCAGGAGCAGCGCAATCCGCGCCGCCGACACTGCCAGATCGCGGGCACTGTTTAGGCCGCGCAGCGTCGCGCACAGCGAGCCATCGGCCAGCCACTCCACCTGCGCTTGGTAGCCGCTCAGACGCCCGACCAGTGTCGTCCGATCCATGACCCCAGTCGGTACGGGAACGCCGTCTACGACCACGCTGGGCTCGCTCTCCTGGCCAGGCTCAGCCGCCATCACCACGCTGACCAGCTGCTGCTCTTCTTCGGTGATGCCGCCGGGATTGGACGGCAGTGGCGTGACAGCAGCTTCCTCGTCGCAGGGTGGCAGCTCCTGCAGGGCGCGACGCAGCGCGGTGGCATTGGCCGGACGGTGCTTGGGCTCGCGGTTGAGCATGGTGCGCACCAGCTCATCGAGCTGCGGCGACACGTTGCGCCAAGCGGTGCTCAGGCGAGGCGCTTCCTCAAACAGGATGCGCCCAAGCAGCGAAGCGACGTGCTCGCCCAAAAAAGGCGGCTGCCCGGTCAGGCACTCGTACAGCACACAGCCCAGCGAAAAGATATCGGCGGCGGGAGTGATTTCTCGTCGCCCGCGAGCCTGCTCCGGCGACATGTACTCGGGCGTACCGACCACCGTGCCGGTCTGCGTCATGGCGCGGGCTGACCAGCCATGGCGAGCCACGCCGAAGTCCAGCACCGTCACTCCCTCAAGCTGACCGCCGCGCAGGAACAGGTTGTTGGGTTTGATATCGCGATGGACAATGCCGCGGTCATGCGCGACCTCCAAAGCGCTGGCCACCCGCTCCATCATCGCGACGCTCTGCTTGATGGTCAGCGGCCCGCGCTTTAGTCGAACGGAGAGCTCTTCGCCCGGCAGCCACTCCATCGCCAGATACGGCAGGCCGGACTCGGTCTGTCCATGATCGACGTAGCGGACGATCGCCGGATGCGACAGCTCAGAGAGCAGCTGGCTCTCACGCAGAAAGCGCGCCACCTCCTGCGGTAGCTGCGTCCGGAGCTGCAGGATCTTGACGGCTACGTTCTGATCGGTCCGCCGATCGTAGGTGCGGTAGACCGAGCTCATGCCGCCGCTGCCTGCCAATTCCTCGACGACAAAGCGGTCAGCGATGACGGTTCCTGGAGCCAGAATCTGGGTCTTCATGAGCGGCTTTTTTTCGACCTCGACCTAGACCGCGGCAGTCCTCGGCACTCACGCTTCGCAGCGGCTGGCTGCCTGTTCCACCAGGGTGTGAGCCCCCACCCTGGCGCCGCGGCTCATCCTTTCGTGCAACCACCACAGCAGCAAGCGACGATGGAGTCATTGTAGGGAAACCGCCACCGCGCAGTAAAGCCGCGCTCTTTCACCCCTCGCACAGGACGGCGGCCGGCCCCTGGCGCTGCCCAGAGCACAGCCGACCTTCGTCAGCGGCCAGCGCGCAAGGACGGCTAGGACTGATAGCGCAGGATCGTGCCCGCCTGGCTGACGATCCAGGCCTCGCGCCGGCTGGCGGCCCAGACGCCCGAGAGGATGAGCCCACGGCCGCTGGTCGGGCTGCGCTTCGGCGTCCAGCGCTGACCGTCGTAGTGCAGGATGGTGTCGCCATAACCGACCGCCCAGATGTCGTCCGGCCCACTGCCAGCGACGCTGCGCAGGTGCTGAGTCGTCGGCTTGGGGCTGACTTCGCTGCTGGCCTTGCCATTCCAGCGATATAGCGTGCCGGTGTTGCCGACGGCCCAGACATCGTCGCTGCCACTGCCCCAGACAGCGGTCAGCGAGTCCTTGGGCGGCGTCATCGCGCTCCACAGGCCGCGCTGCAGGCGCAGAGCGCAGCCCGGCCCCACCGCCCACAGATCCGGCTGCGGCCCGCTGCTGCTCCACATCGCATAGAGCTGCACGCAGCCATAGCTCTGGCCGTGGCTGGCCAGATAGTTCCAGCTGCCCGCCGATAGCTGCAGCAGCGATCCCTCGACAGTGCTGGGAATGTAGACGGTGCCTCGGTCGAGGCTGGCGCCGGTATACAGCGGCAGGCCGATCAGGCGCAGGATCGGCGCTGCGACCGCCTGCCAGGCCGTTGCGTCGCGGTGCACGATGGTGGTCAGCGCGCCCTGCGGATCGCCGGCCGCCCAGACATCGTCGCGGCCAGTGCCCCAGACGCCGCGCAGGTGCTGCGAGGTCGCGCTCGGCTCGATCCCCCAGGCGCTGCCATCCCAGCGCAGCATCGTGCCACTCTCACCAACGGCCCATACTGCGTCGGCGGCGGCCCCCCAGATGCTGATCAGGTTGGCCTTGGTCGGCGACGGAGTCAGACACCAGCCATCGCTGCTGCAGCCGGCCCGGACGCGCACGCTGCGCGTTGGTCCCGCCTGGCTCGCGGCGAGCTCAAAGTCATCCCGCCCAGCGCCGATCTCGATACCGCCCTCGCCATAGGCGACCACCTGCAGGCTCAGTGGGTTCGGCAGACCCGGGGGCAGCGGCAGGGCAAACGGCGATCGGCCCGGCACAAGCTCAAACGGCGAGCCCGGCAGGCGCTTGTTCCCCCCCATGACCTCGACGGTGAGGCGCTTGACCAGGCTAGCTGGGGTGATGCCATCCAGCGAGACCTCCAGGCTCAGCGAGCGCGCCATCGGCCCACAGCCGGCACAGCTGCTCGGGGCCGGCGCACTGACGATCGTGCCCTGCGCTCCGACGACGAATAGCTGACCTTGGCTGTCCCCGCGCAGGCGGCTCAGCGGACGCGGGACACCCGCCGCATCGGCTGGCACCAAGACCGAAGCCGGTACCACCACCGAGCCGTTGAAGCGATACAGACGCCCGTCGCTCGCCGCCAGCCAGATGTCGTTGCCGGCCCGGCCCCACATGCCGTTGATGTGTACGCCCATGGCCAGGCCGCTGGCGATGGGCTGCCACTGGTCTTTTTCCCGTCGCAGCAGCGTGCCGTTTGTGCCCGCTGCGTAGAGCTCGCTCGCCGTACCCCAGACCGTAAGCAGGTTCTGCGCTGGTGGCACGCCCTGGTTGGCCGGCAGCCAGCTCCCGCCATCCCAGTGCAGCACGGTGCCGGCATTGCCGACCGCCCACAGATCGTTGCTCGCCCGCCCCCAGATCTCGTTGAGATCGGCGCTCGGCAGACCGCTGGAGCGCTGCCAGCGAGCGCCATCGAAGTGCAGAAGGACACCGCCCCGTCCCGCTGCCCATAGATCGTTCGCATCGACGCCGAACAGCGTCAGCAGCTCCGTCCGCTCACCGCTGTCGACCCGCAGCCAGCGGCCACCGTCCCAGCGCAGCAGCAGGCCGGCCCCCCCGACGGCCCAGGCCCGCTCCGGCCCATCGCTCCACACATCGCGCACTGTCTCGACGCTGTCGATCGGCGTGGGCTCGAAGTACACGCCGTTCCAGCGCAGCAGCGTGCCCCGCTCACCGACCGCCCACAGCGAGCCCCCGCTCGCCGCGGCGTGGATGCTCAGCAGCCCGGCCGTGGTCTCGCGCTGCGGCACATTCCAGAAGCGCTGGCCATCCCAGCGCTGCAGGGCG
>CAZVMD010000133.1:0-18164 GCA_964628555.1 uncultured Myxococcales bacterium
TGGCCATCATCGGCATGCTGATGAGCGCCGCCGGCTTTGGTGGCTTTGCCATGCTCGAGCGCTCGCGCCGCAAAGAGACGCGCCGCATGATGCACACCATCGAGCAGGCGCTGGTCACCTGGCAGGCCGAGGGCGGCGATTCCTGTCCGCCCAGCTTGAGCGCGCTGGTCGAAAAGAAGTTCCTGACCAAAGAGCCGAAGGATGGCTGGGGCCACACCTTCCAGTTCAAGTGCCCCGGCGAGCACAACAACGAGATCGATCTGATGAGCTTCGGCAAGGACGGCAAGGAAGGCACCACCGACGACATCAAGTCGTGGGAAGAGGAAGAGATCAAGAAGTAAGACCATGCGGGCTGTCGGCTGCATAGCGCGCGATCGGCGCCGGGCTCGGCTGCGGGGGCAAGCAGGCTTCTCGCTGATCGAGCTTATGATCGTTATGGCCATCGGCGGCCTGCTCGCCGGCGGCGCGATCGTCGGCTTCCGCTCGCTGGTGCGCAGCGAGATCCGCAGCACGGCCACCAAGCTGGCCGCCGCCATCCGCTACAGCTACGACCGCTCGATCTCGACGGGCGCTTACTATCGGCTGCACATCAACTTTGAAGACAACTCCTACCGACTGGAGAAGGCCGACGCCCGCGTCCTGCTTAACACCACGGAGCGCGCATCCCGCAACGGCCGCGGTGAGGATCGCGATGTGCAGGATCGCCGCGCCGCGGAAGAAGAGCAGGGCGGACAGGCCAGCGGCGTCTCGCCCGAGCTCCTACCGCCACCGTCGCCGCGCCGGCCGAAGTTTGCTGCCTATGTCGATAGCCAGCTGAAGCCGGTGCGCTTGTCGCGGGCTCGCATCCTGGACGTGCTGACGCCGCGCCAGAACGAAGCCTACCGCGCTGGTCACGCCTATCTGCACTTCTTTCCTGACGGCCACACTGAGCGGGCGCTCATCCACATCGGGCCGGAGGGCGACAACCCCGGCGATGACGAGCAGTTCTCGCTGCTGGTGCATGCGCTCACCGGGCGCGTCGAGGTGTTTCCTGGCCGCACCGCGCCACCGCGCGACTTTGCCCTCGGCACGGGCGACGATGGCGTCGGCAAAGGAGGCCGCTGATGTTAGCGCGCCTGCGACAGCGGGTGGGAGAGGCTGGCTTCACGCTGGTCGAGGTCATGCTGGCCATGGCCATCCTGGCTGGTGTGCTGACTGGGCTGACGCTGACCGTGACCCGCGCCGTGCGCATCGCCAGCCATGCCCGCTACATGACCACCGCGACCTTCCTCTGCCGTCAGAAGCTGGTCGAGCTAGAAGACAAGTTCATCGTCGAGGGCTTCACCGATGAAGCCGGTCTGAAAGAAGAGCACGGCGAGTACAAGGAAGATGAGTTTCGCCGCTACTCGTGGTCGCGCACCGTCGAGCGCATCCGCTTGCCCGAGGCCAGCGACATCCAGTCGGCGGCCACCAAGCTGCTGCAGGACAAGCAGCAGATCGCGGGCAAGGCGCTGGGAGGTGGGGCTAGCTCATCGCCGGCGGGCGGGGCCGGGGCCAACCTCGGCAGCAACATCGGCGGCATGATCGGCCCGGTCAAAGAGATGCTGGAGCAGGGCATTCGCCGCGTCACCGTACGCATCTTCTGGGAAGAGCCGGGCATGGGCGAGCAGAAGGTCGAAGTGGTCACGTTCTACACCGACATGCGCCGCGTACCGGCGTTTACCCCCTAGGCCGATCGAGGAGAGCCCGAGTCGCTGCCATGACTGCCACCGCGATGAAGACGCCGCTGCCCTGTCGCCGAGCGCTGCCCCGTGCAGCCCGCGGCGAGGCCGGCTTTTCGCTCATCGAGGTGATGATCGCGATGAGCATCCTGGCGACGATCACCGTGCTGATCTGGGGATCGTTCCAGCAGACCTTCCGCACGCGGCGGCTGATCGAAGGCAACCTGACTCGCTATCGCGCGGCGCGCGTGGCCATGGATCGCATCCTGCGCGATGTGCAGATGGCCTACCTCAGCCAGAACAACGTGCCGGGGACCGAGCAGACGGCGCGGACTTTTTTTGAAGGGCAGCGGCGACCTGATGTCGATGAGCTGCGCTTCAGCTATTTCGGCCACCAGCGCCTATACGCCGACAGCAAAGAGGCCGACACGGCCGCCGTCGGCTACTTCTCGGGCCGCGATCCCGATGATGCTCGTCGCCTGAACCTCTATCGCAAAGAGACGCGCCGGCTGCAGGCCGAGCGCTTCGAGAGCATTCCCGGTGAGGTGGAGCTGCTCTGCGATGACGTGGTGCGGCTGGAGATTGGCTACTACCACCCCGATCGCAAGGAGTGGCTGGAGAACTGGCGCACCACCTCGGCCGATGGCTTTCCCAACCGCTTGCCGAGCCGGGTGCGGTTGCGCCTGATTGTCCACGACGAAAACGGCAACGACATGGTGTTCCAGAGCGAGACCCGCCTGGCCATGATCCAACTTCTGGATACCGGACCGCAGGGGCAGCAATGAGCACGCAGCCACACATTCCGGTCCTTGTATGTGAGCCGCAGAGCGTTCCAGCTGGCGACGGGTTGAGCGCCGGCGCGGAATCTACGGCGGCCACCGGGCCCAAAGCTGGGCCGGCCCTGCGACGCAAGAAGCCGTCGCTGCGCGAGCGCGGAGTCGCCATCTTGGTCGTGGTCGTGACGACGGCCATCATCGGCGCCACGGCCGCCGACTTTGCCTATACGGCGCAGATCGAGCTTGAAGCCGCGATCAACAGCCGCGATCAGCTGCGCGCGGAGTACCTGGCTCGCTCGGGCATGCAGCTAGGTCAGCTGCTGACTGCGGTGCAGGACGGCCTGCAGGGCATGCTGCAGATGCTGCCGCCCGAGATGCGTGATGCCATTGTGATCACCGACTACGCCGGCTTTCTGGCCAAGGCTCTGTCGGGTGACGCCGAGGCGCGCGAGGGGCTGGGCGGACTCATCGGCATCGACCTCAAGAACGTCGAAGGCCTGGGCACGCCGCAGGGCACCAATCTGGATCTGGTCATCACTTCTGAGGAAGGGAAGTACCCGATCAACTGTGGCTCGGGCGTAAACCCCTACGCGCAGCAGCAGCGCAACCTCTACTACCTGCTTTACAACCTGATCCGGCCGCAGCGCTACGACCGCATGTTCAACACCGTTGATCGCGATGGCGTCCAAATCTCGCGCGAGGATCTGCCGACCGCCATCATCGACTGGACCGATGTCGACCCGCTGCGCTTCAATCCCCTGGGGCCAGCTTCGGCCAGCGAGGACCGCTACGACCGCGGCCGCGACCGCTACGAGGCGCACAACCACTACATCGATACGATCGAAGAGCTGAACCTGGTGCGCGGCGTCAGCGAAGACTTCTGGGGCGCCTTTGGCGAGATGTTCACTGCCTACGGCGGCAGCAGCGCCGGCAACAACACCGACTGTCGCGTGCTGGCCAGTGCCATCGAGCCGACCTCGTGGCCCCTGGTTGCGGCGATGATTGCCGCCAGTGCTGCCGATCGCAACGCGGTCTTCGATCCCAACACCGCGATCGTGGCGCAGCAGGTAACCGGCTTACTAAAGACCGGTCTGCCAGCGCTGCGCACGCTGTCGGGGCAGCTGTCGATCCCAAAATGTCAGGTCGACACCAAGCAGTGTCCCACCGGCACTGCGCCGCCGCCGACAACTCCGGCGCCCAAGTTCGTGCCCGCCGCCCGCCCCGGTGCCCCGCCTGGCGGTGGCCAGCAGGTAACCAGCGATGCCGTTGAGCTGCTCTCGAACTTGATCTGCAGCCAAGCCCTAAGCCAGGTGCCGCAGCTTGCCGACAGCCTGGCCTCGATGACTGGCGGCACCGCGCCACCGCGGCCGACCACCGGACTGCGCTCCATCCCGATGTGCCCGGGGGCGCTGGCCCAGTATCTCCGCGATCGCGGCAGCGGCAACGGCAACCCACGTCGTTACTATCGCGTCGACTCGACCGGCATCGTGCAGCGCGGTGCCAGTCGCTTGACCCAGGTTCATATTCGCGGCGTCTGGGATACGCGGCGAGCCAACTTCAACCCTCTCTGCACCGGTCACCCCAGCTGTACGCGGGGCACCTGGCTGTACTACCGCATTGACTAGTGGCGCACTGACCAGTGGCGCATCAGCTAGCAGCGCGACGTCGATCCAATTGGTGTAACGAATGGCCAGCACGATCTTAGGCATAGACCTTGGCAGCTACGCGGTGAAAGTCGCGCGCATTGAAGCCGGCTTTCGCAGCGCGCAGCTTGTCGGCATCTTCGAGGCGCGCGTCCCCGGGCCAGACACCATCTCGCCCCCGGTGGTGGATGCCTCGCTGAGCCCAGCCGCAGAAGGCGGTCCGGCCGAGACTGGCAGTGCGCCGTCGTCCGCCCAGGCGCACGCGCACCAAGATGACGCCAACTTGCTGGAGCGTCAGCTACGAGCGCTCGCGCTGCTTCTGGCCGAGATCAAGCCCAAGGGCGAGACCACGGTGGTGGCGCTGGCCCAGGGCGTGACGCTGCGCCTGCTCGATCTGCCGCTGTCTGATCCAAAGAAGGTTCAGCTGGCTCTGCCCTTTGAGCTGGCGGGTCAGCTGATGACCGATCTCGATGATCAGATCGTTGATCAGACGCTGATCAGCGTCGGCAGTCCCCAGCCCGGCGGGGGCGAGGCGCCGTCGCAGTGGGTGGCGGCCTGCGCCCCGCGTGAGGAGCTGCGCTACACCCTGCAGTCGTTTCTGGCCCAGCGGCTGGAGCCGCGGCGCGTCGGGGCACTGGCTCTGGCAACGGCACCGCTGTTCATCACTCCGCCGCGCGTGCGCAGCAAGGCCAAGGGCTCAAGCGAGACGCAGGGTCTGGGACCGCCGATGCCGCTGTGGGTCATCGATATGGGCCACCGCCATACCCATATCTGCGCCGTCGCGCCACATCCCAGTCGGCCCGGGCAGGTGGTGGTGCCGTTCGTGCGCACCATCGCGCGTGGTGGGCTGCAGCTGACGCAGGCCGTGGCACGGGCCCACGATCTGCACCTGACGCGCGCCGAGATGCTCAAGCACGAGTACGGCTTGGATGAGTCAGCAGATGAAAAGACCGCTACGGCGCTGCGCACCGCGATGAAGCCGCTGATTCGCGAGCTACGGCAGACGCTGGCCGCCTACAGCGCCCGCCTGGGTGAGCCGCCGCGCGTCGTCTATCTGTGCGGTGGTACGTCGGAGATGCGGGGCCTGTTCGAGCTCTTGCAGAACGAGCTCGATCTGGAAATCCTGCCGCTGGTGCCGCCGCCACGTGCGCCGTGGTTCGGCAGCCGCGAGGGTCCGACGCCGACCCTGGCCGCGATGTCGGCCTCGCTGTCGATCGATACGGCGACGCTGGCCAAGATGCGCATGCCAAGCTTTGCGCTGCTGCGTCGCTTCTGTACCGGTGCACCCGCGGTCGGCTTGGCGCTGGCCGAGGTCAATGCCGGCCTGGCGCCGCAGGTCAACTTCCGCAAAGGCGAGTTCGCCTTCCGCACCGACTACGCTTTCCTGCGCGAGCGGGCTCGCTACCTGGTCGGCTTCTTCATCGCGCTGCTGCTGTGCGTCGGCGGCTGGGTCAGCGCCCAGCTGCACCTGCTAGAGAAAGAATCCGAGCGGCTGCGGCAGCGCCTGAGCAGCGAGACTACGTCCCTGTTTGGCGAAGCCAAGACCGATGGGGCCGCGGTGACCGCCGAGCTCAATAGCGCGCTGCAGCAGGACAAGGGCGGCGACCGCCGGATTCCCCAGGTCTCGGCCCTCGATCTGCTGGAAGACATCTCGCGCGCTGCCCCTGAGAGCAAAGATGGCAGCCCAGCCCGTCTCGATGTCGTTGAGCTGCACGTCAAGCCCAAGAAGATCGACCTCAAGGCCACAGCGGCTTCGGCCCAGTACGTCGAGGACTTCGCTGCTGCGCTGGCCAAATTGAGCTGCGTCAAAGGTGTGCAGAAAGGCAAAGTGCTGACGGTTAAGAACACCGGCCCCGATGGAAAACCGATCGAGGCCAAGCAGTTCTCTTTTGAACTTTCGACCACCTGTCCCTAGGCAGGAGCTTCCCGGTGAGCGATACGGAATCCACTCCCTCGAAATCAGAAGGCGGCCAGTTCACGGCGCTGCGGACGCGCTTGCGCGAGTCGCTAGATGCCATTCCGGCGCGACAGCGAGCCCTGCTCTTCGGCCTGCTTGGGACCATGCTCTTTCTCGGCACGGCCGTCGCCATCTACAGCGTCTATGACACCATCGACACGCTGGAAGGAAAGAACGACGCCATGGGGCGGGCGCTGCGCGATATCGAGCAGAAGCGCGAGGCCTACCTGTCGGCGAAAGCGCGTGAGCGCAACCTAGAGTCGCGGATCGGTCAGAGCTCGCTGCAGCTGTCGGGCTTCTTGGAGCAGATGGCCAAAGAAGTCGGCATCGAGATCCGCGAGACCAACCCGCGCAGCCCCGAGAACGTCGGCAAGAAGTACCTGCAGCAGTCGATCGATGTGCGCATCAGCAAGGTGGCGCTGGAGCCGCTGCTCAAGTTTGTGCGCAAGATCGAGACCTATCCCAGCAACCTGGTGCTGGTGACCGAGATGTCGATCCGCTCGCGCGATGACAAGCATCAGGACTTCGAGGTCGACCTGACCATTTCGACATACGAGCACGCGCCCAAGACTGCGAAGAAGGGAACTGGGGGCAAGGGCGGCGAAGGCGAAAAAGATGGCGACAAAAACTAAGAAGGAATTCAGCATGTTGCGCGTTCTTCGGCTCAAGAAGAACCAGGCACGCCTGCTGCGCATCGTCGGCTATCCGATCTTCGCGATCGCGGTCTTCTTCGCGTCGTTCTATTTCTCGCTGCCTCTGGATCGCATCAAGGACCGCCTGCAGCGCGAGCTGTCGCAGGATAGCGGTCCGCCGGCGCCGGGCTCGGGCGCCTGGGGCATCGGGCTGGGGATGGACGTGACCATCGGCGACATCGGGCTGCACCTTATGCCGATCGGCGCCGGAGCCAGCGACGTCATGCTGCGACCCCGCCTGACGCCAGGGGCCGCCCCCGACAGCACGCAGCGGCCCAAGGCGATGCTGGTTGAGCAGCTTCGGCTGCGGGCGCCGATCCTGGCGCTTTTGACGGGCGACCGCGTCCTGGGCATCGATGTCGAAGCGCTGGGCGGCACGCTGACCGCGGATGGCGGCCTGACCGGCGATGGCGCCATGCTGCGGGCCGAGCTCGACAAGCTGACGCTGGCTCGGGCGCCGATCCTGTCGCAGTTTGTGCCGCTGCCGGTGCTCGGCGTGCTCGGGGGGACGATCGACCTCAAGGTACCGCTGCGCAAAGCCGAAAAGGACGCCCCTGTGCGGCGCTCGGTCGCCGGGCCCGTCGCGCCGGCGCTCGACTACAGCAAGACCAACGGCATCATCGAGCTGCGTATCGAGCAGGGCGTACTCGGCGATGGCAAGGCCAAGCTTGCGGTGCCGGGCGATCCCTTCCTGTCGCAGGGCCTGACCTTCCCCAAGCTGTCGCTGGGCAACGTGACCGCGCGCGTCGTCTTCGACCGCGGCCGGGCCACGCTCAGCGATGTGCGCAGTCAGTCGGGGGACGCCGAGATCTCGCTTGAGGGCTATATCGAGCTGCGTGATCCGCCGCCGCTGTCCGAGCTGCATCTATACCTGCGCTTCCGCCCCTCACCTGCCCTGCTTAAGCGCGAGCCGACGATGGAGATCCTCAGCAATGCCATGGCGGCGGGCAAGCGCAGCGATGGCTCGCTGGGCTTTGCTCTGACCGGCACCATGGGCAACCCGCGCTCCCGTCCGGCGCGTGAACCACCCGATGGGGTCAGCATCCGCAGCGGCTCGCTAGGGGCGGTCGGCAAGGATGCAGCCCCTGGCGTGGCTCCCGCTGCGCGGACTGCTGCGCCAAGTCCACCGCCCGCTGCTCCGGCCGCGCCGCCGCCGGCGGCGGCTCCGCCCACCGGCATGGCCCCACCGAGCTTCGTCCTGCCCAGCGTGCCTTCGCCGCCGCCCTCGGCTCCAAGCAGCGAGCCGGCTCGACCCAGCGAGCCGACGCCCGATCCTCCCCCCAACTATCCGCGCAATCAGCGCGGCTTCTAGTCTCTGCCGGCTCGGTGTCGGCGACTCAGCGCGTCCCGCTCGCGGTGCCGGCGGCCGGCTCAAGGGCGCTCTTGTGCGGATCGAGCTCGCGTCGCAGCAGCGGATTGCGCTCAAGCGCTTGCGCGAAGAAGCTCATGGCCTGCTTTTCCAGCTGACGGCGGGTCGGCTGCGGCCGGCTCTTGGCCCGCAGCAGCCATAGCTCGCCCTTCATCGCCAGGGCCGGAGCCAAGCCAGGGTTGAGATTCAGCGCGGCATCGAGCGCGGCCAGCCCTTCGCTGATCTCGTGCTCGGCCGGCCGCTGACTCTGGATCTGCCACTTGGCGCTGGCCAGGGCGATGGCCCCGATGCCCAGGAACACCGCCGGGCTCTGCGCGCTGAGCCTGCGAGCCCGACTCGCGGCGGCCTGCGCCTGCAAGAGGAACGAGTGGGCCGCCGGGCTGCCCTGCGCGGCGAGCAGCAGCAGCCGGATCTCGACCAGGTAGCTGTCAGGATGGTTGGGGCTGACCACGATGCTCTGCTTGATGGCAGAGAGCCCACTGTGCAGCGGCTCTTGCGCATCCTGCCCCTGGCGCTGTCGCTCGCGCGCGGCGAACCACAAGAGCTGCGCCCGCAAGCGATGGGTCTCGGCATCATCCGAGTTGGCCCGCGTTGCCTGATCGATGTGCAGCAGCGCACGATCGAGCGCCGCCTGCGGACTGCGCCCAGAGGCCGCCTCGAACTCAGCGCGCAGCGCGTAGATCGACGCCAGGTTGCGGTAGGTCTGGTAGTAGTTGGGATTGACCTGCAGCGAGCGGTTGCTCGTCTCCAGCGCCTTTTCGATCCAGGCCTCCGGTGAGCGGCCGCGCTCTAGCTCATAGCGCGCCAGCAGCTCGTAGGCATCGACGAGGTTGCTGTAGGCCAGGTGATAGTCGGGCTCGGCATCGAGCGCGCGCTCCAGCTTCTTGATGCCGGCCATCAGCTCGTCGCGGTACTCGCCCCCGCGCAGGGCCAGCCACTCGGCCCGGGTGATGTGCAAGACGGCGAAGTCGTTCCAGGCCCACGAGAACATCGGGTTGACCTCGACCGACTTCGTAAAGGCGGCGGTGGCGCGGGCTTCCGAGGCCCGGCTGTCGCTGCCTTGGGCGTGCTCGGTGCGCGCGAACAGCAGGTAGGCGTTGCCCATCTGCGCGTAGGGAAAGGCATTCTTGGGATTGAGCCGCACCGCTTGTTCTGCCGCGGCGATCGCCTGCTGCGCCGCCGGGCGCGGATCCTCACCGTGCGTTGACTGAAACTCGGCCCAGCGGATGTAAGCCCAGACCTTCTTGCGCATGGCGCTGGCGTTTTCCGGATCCGCAGCCATGGCGCGATCGCAGGCCGCAAGCGCGCGCTCCAGCGCATCTTTGGGCGAGCGCCCCTGCGTCTTGTCGACCTCCATCACCTGCACCCATGCATCGGCTTCCGCGCCATGGGTTGCCGAGTCGCTGCGCGCCATCTCGCCGGCGCTGTGATACAGCGTGGCGGCGCGGTGATAGTCGGCACGCGCTTGGTCGTACAGGCCGCGCTTCTGCTTGGCGAAGCCGTAAGCGTAGTAGACATCCCCCTGCAGCTTCTTGGGCTCATACAGCCAGGGCTCAGTGGCGAGCGCCTCTTCCGCTTTGCTCAAGGCCTCCTCGTAGCGCTGGCCGTAGTAGGCGAGGAGCGCTTCGGCAAAAGCCTTCGACTCGCCTCCCAGACCGCTTGGCTGGCGCAGATGGTTCTGGGCCGGACCGAGGTAGCGCTTGTCGATCTTTTCTTTCTCTGCCAGAAAGCGCTGACCGCTGCGGCGCTGCAGATCTTTGAAGTGGGCGTTATAGATCTCGCCGAGCGTGCGACCCAGCGCGTACTCGACCTCGGCATTGCGCAGGCCGCCGCGGTGCGCGGCTTCCAGGTGCTCAAGCGCGGCTTCGTATTCCTTGAGCGCAAAGTGGCCACGACCCAGCGCATAGTGGCCCATCGCGGCTGCTTCACCATCGAGCCGGCTGAGGCCGTCTTGGATGCTGCGCATGCGATCGCGGATGACCCGCTTTTCGATGCGCGTGTCGTGCAGCGGCAGCGCGTAGGCATAGCGCAGGAACATCTCGATCTCGATGCGCTGGCCGAAGCTCTGCGACATACGGGCCTGCCGTCCGACCTCGATCCGGCTCTGCGCCCAGATGCCGGCTGAGACAGCGATGCCCAGCAGGCCAATGGTCACCAGCGCCAGCGCAAAGCGATGCTTGCGCACCGCTATCCGCAGGCGATAGCGAAAGGCGACCTGGCGCGCGCTGATCGGCTCACCGGCCAGGTAGCGGGCCAGATCTTCGGCGAGCAGCTGTGCGGACTCATAGCGGTGCTGCATCTCTTTTTGCAGACACTTGAGCGTGATCAGCTCTAAGTCAGCGGGCACCGAGGCATTGCGGCGGCGCAGCGGCACCGGCTCCTTGTGCATCACCGCCCACAGGATGCCGACCATGGTCGCCCCATCGAACGGCGGCTCGCCGACCAGCAGCTCATAAAACATCGCGCCCAGGCTGTAGACATCGGTCCTTCGATCCAGGCGACTGACTTCGCCCGAGGCTTGCTCGGGCGCCATGTACACCGGCGTGCCCATCACCGAGCCGCTCTGGGTCAGGCGATCGCTGGCGTTGGCATCGCTGGCCAGGCCGAAGTCCATCAGCACCGCCTTCCAGCCGCCGTCGTCGCGCCGCGAAACCATCACGTTCCCCGGCTTGATGTCACGGTGGATGATGCCCAGCTGGTGGGCGGCGTGCAGGGCGACGGCGACGTCCTTGATGACGTAGACCTTTTCTTCCAGCGTCATCGCGTGCTGGGCATCCTGCAGCGACTGTCCCGGCAGGTATTCCATGGCGATGTACAGCTGGCTGGCGAACTCGCCGACCTCGTACACCTTGCACACGCCGACGTGATCGATGCGCGCCTGCGCCCGCGCTTCGCGCATCAGCCGCTGCACGGCCTGTGCGCCGATGTCGTTGATGAACTTCAGCGCCACCGTGCGGCCGAGCTGGCGATCAATGGCGCGAAAGACCAGGCCGTTGCCGCCGCGCCCGAGCAGCTCGGTGATCTCGTAGCGCTCCCACTTGGCGAGCGCGGCCGACAGTGTGACCGGCACCCCGCTGCCACTGATGACTGGACTAGCGATCTGCTTGCTGCCGGCCAGGACGGTGTTCACCGTGACGACGTTTGGGGCATCGTGGCTGGCCGTAGCTTCATAGCTGGTCTCGCCGCGTGGATCGCTGGTCTCGGCGTTCGAGCGAGTCTGGCGTATCAGATCGAGCAGAGCGGCTTCCTGCAGCCGGCCCGCCTGCAGCAGGCGATCGAGCGTCGGTCCGTAGCGGCAAGGGGGGAGCGTCGCTGCCTCGGCAGATGGGCTTTGGCCATGGCCCAGATCCGACTCTGCCAGCCAGCCGCGCTCGATCGCCCCCTTGAGCACCTCGGCTTCCTGCCGAGCGGACAGCATCTCTGGATTATACGGCGGTGGCCGTCCCTGCGTCGCTCCCTCTAACAATGCGATAGACTCAAGGACATTGCTATGGCCGATAACCCGCGCCTTCCTCCTGGCAGCACCCAGTCCGCGGTGGTGCAGCACTATCGCTACTCCACCGAGCCACAGGTCCTTCTGCGCGAGCTCCACAAGCAGCTCGGTGATGTCTTTTGCATCCGCGTGCTGAGCCATCCTCCCGTCGTGGTGATGGCCGATCCCGAGCACGTGCGCGAGGTGTTCAGCGGTAGCCCCGACGATCTGTATGCCGGTCAGAGCAGCCGGCTGATCGAGAGCGTGGTGGGCAAGAACTCGCTCTTGCTGCTCGACGGTCCGCGTCACCTGCGTGAGCGGCGCCTGCTGTTGCCCCCGTTTCACGGTGAGCGAATGTGGGCTTATGGCGAGGTGATGCGCGAGATCAGCGAGCGCACCATCGCGAGCTGGCCGGAAAATACTCCCTTTGCGGTCCAGCCGCAGATGGGGGGCATCACGCTCGACGTCATCCTGCGTACGGTCTTCGGGGTCGCCGATGCCGAGCGCCTGAGCCACCTGCGGCGACTGATCGTCCAGCTGACCGGCAACGCCGACAGCCCGCTGTTTTTTGCCGCCATGCTGGCCATGCCTGGGGATCGACTGCGGCGCATCCTGACCTTCGGCATGGAGGACGGGGCGCCGTCCTGGAAGCGGGCGCTGTCGAAGCTGCTACCGATGCGCCTAGCTGCCGAGGCCCGCATGGCGATCGACAGCATCGTGCTGTCCGAGATTCGCCATCGCCGTGAGCACGGCACCAGCGGGCGCAGCGATGTCCTCTCGCTGTTGGTCGATGCCCGTCACGAAGACGGCACGCCGATGCACGATCAGGAGCTGCTGGATGAGATGATCACCCTGCTCCTGGCTGGCCATGAGACCAGCGCCGTCACGCTGGCCTGGGTGGTGCAGCGGGTGCTGGAGCGGCCGGCGGTGCTGACCAAGCTGCGCGCCGAGGTGCAGGAGGTGACCGGCGGCGGGCCGCTCCTGCCCAAGGACATCAGCCGCCTGCGCTACACCGAGGCAGTGATTCGCGAGACGATGCGCATCGACACCCTGCTGCCGCTAGTGGTTCGCGTGCTGCAGCGCGACATGACCTTCGCCGGGTATGAGCTACCGGCCGGTACGCTCGTCGGTCCGAGCCCGCTCTTGGTGCATGAGAATCCGCGCGTCTGGCCCGAGCCGCACGAGTTCCGCCCCGAGCGCTTCTTAGATCGCAAGGTTCCGGTCTATGAGTGGCTGCCGTTCGGTGGCGGACATCGTCGCTGCCTGGGGGCCTCGTTTGCGCTGTACGAGATGACGGTAGTGCTGGCGACCCTGGTGGCGCGGGCCGAGCTGCGCCTGGCCTCGGCGATTCCGCCCCCGCCCAGGCGGCGCGGCGTTGTCCTCGCTCCCAAGGGCGGCGTCGAGGTCGTGCTGACCGCGCATACACCGGCTGGCGCGACGGGACTGCCGGCATGACCGAGGCCATCATCATCCTGGCGCTGATCCTCGCCAACGGCCTGTTTTCGGGGGCGGAGCTAGCGGTGATCTCGCTGCGCAAGACGCGCCTGCGCGAGCTGATCGAAGAAGGACACGCGCGGGCGCGGGCGGTGCAAGCGCTGCGCGATCAGCCCGAGCGCTTCTTGGCCACGGTGCAGAGCGCGATCACGGTGATTGGCGCCGCCGCGGCGGCGTTCGGCGGCGATGTCTTTGCCGAGCGGCTGGCCCGCCTGGTGGCTCACTCGGGGCTGCTCGCGCCCTACGCCAAGCAGATTGGCTTTGCGCTGGTGGTCGGCACGATCTCGTTCCTCTCGCTGGTCTTGGGTGAGCTGGTGCCGAAGTCCCTGGCCCTGCGCGCCAACGAGGGCTATGCGATGTTCATGGGACCGGTGCTGCTTGGCCTGTCGCATATCTCGCGACCGTTCATCTGGATCCTGACCTCGGCCTCGAACCTGGTGCTGCGCTTGTTCGGTGACAAGACCAGCTTTACCGAGACCCGGCTGTCGCCCGATGAGCTGCGCGAGATGGTCGAGGAAGCCGCCAAGACCGGCGCCCTGGATCCGCGAGCCGGTGAGCTGGCGGCGCGCGCCATCGACTTCCGCGAGCTCTCAGTCGCCTCGGTGATGGTGCCGCGGGTGCGAGTGGTCGCCATCCCGCGTGAGGCCAGCGCCGAGCAGCTACAGAAGGCGCTGTCGCAGCACGTGCACACCCGCATCCCGGTCTATGAGGGCACGGCCGACAACGTGGTCGGCTACGTCGCGACCAAGGACATCATCGTGCCGGCCCTGGGCGGCGAGAGGTTCGTCGTCGATAAGTACATGCGGCCGATCCGCTTTGTGCCGGGCAGTGTGCGCGCGCTCGACCTGATGCATGACATGCAGCAGCAGCGCGGCTCGATTGCCGTGGTGGTCGATGAGCAGGGCGGCATGCTCGGCCTGATCACCATCGAAGATCTGATCGAAGAGCTGGTCGGCAAGATCTTTAGCGAGCACGACGCGATCGCCAACACCATCCAGCGCGAGCCCAGCGGCACCGCGCTGGTGATGGGCACCGCGGCCGTGCGCGAGGTCAATCGGGCGCTCAAGATCGAGCTGCCGGAGAGCGAGCAGTGGCACACCATCGCCGGTCTGTGCATCGCTCTGGCGCATGAGATTCCGGCCCAGGGCACGCGCCTGCAGGCCAGCGATGGCAGCGAGCTGGAGATCGCCGACGCCTCGCCCCGTCGGGTGCGCGCTGTGCGTGTCCATCCGCGCAAATCGTAGGCGCCCCGCCGCAGCGGCCCTGTCCGCGCGGCCTGGTTTCCGCGATATGCTTAGCGGATGCTGCACACTCCTTGCTCTCTGTCTGCGGTGATCTATCGGGCCTGGCTGCTGGCTGGCGGGCTGAGCCTGGCGAGCCTGACTGGCTGTGGCGGCCAGGACACCGGCGCTTCGCCCATGCTGCCCATGGATCCGGTTGAGCAGATGATGACGCCACCTGGCGCCTGCTTGCCGATTGTCAGCTGCAGCGGCGAGCCGCCTGGCTTGAGCAAGCAGTCCTGGAAGCACAGCATTCAGAGCCCGCTGGTCACCGCCGCCGGCTCGCCGCGTCACCGCGGCATTGACCTGATCGCCACTGCGGATGCCAGCGAGCAGGTGCTGGCCGGCGAGATCAGCTATGGCCTGATCGACAAGGCGCTGGAAGACGAAGAGGTGGATCTGTTCGCCTGCCGAGCCGGCGCCTGGCAGCTCCTGGCCACCGTCGTCACCGGCAATACCAATCCCGCCGATGGCCGCTTCGAGCTGCACCTCAAAGGCGATCAGCGCCTGCCCATTGGCCGCCGGCCGATCTTTGCTTCGGTGCGCGGCGATCGCAGCTCGGTGCAGCTCTGGGCCATCGTGCTGCCCAGCGGTGGCAAGGTCGCGGTCAGCGATATCGATGGCACGCTGACCAGCTATGAAAACGAGTATCCCGAGTCGCTGATCACCGGTGCCCAGGTCAAGGTGCAGGACGGCGCGCCCGAGGCCTTCACCGCGCTCGCCAACAACTGCTACCAGCCGGTCTACCTGACCGCCCGCGGCAGCGTGTTTACCGAATCGACGCGGCAGTGGCTAAACGATCGCGGCTTTCCCGTCGGCGCGCTGCGCCTGGCGCCAAACCTTATCACCCTGCCTGGCGAGACCACGGTCGAGTACAAGGCCAGCACCATGAACGCGCTTGTGGCCTCGGGCCTGAGCATCGCCGTCGGCAACGGCAACCGGGCCAGCGATGCGCAAGCCTACAAGCAGGTCGGCGTCGCCACCGATCACATCTTCCTCAAGCGACCGGAATATCAGAGCGAGATCGAGCCGGTCATCGCGCGCGGTGATGCGGTCGGCAATGACAGCTACCGCCTGCTGGTTCCCACCTTCAGCAGCTATCCGCGGGCGCCGTAGCGCGACTCGGCCGGGCTGCGCTTGCGGGCCTGGCTCGCCGCAGCGCCGGGTCCGCTTGCTGGCCGGTGTGAGCAAGTCTTTGTCTGATCGGCGAAAGTCGGTCAGCGTGCAACGTCGCAGGATGCTCCTTGTCGCGCGGTTCCCACCCCAGCCAAAGGAGTCCTGTATGTTGCGGTCCCTGCCCATCCTGGCCAGTGCTCTGTGCCTGTTCCTCGGCCTGCCCGCTTGCGTCCCCACCGCTGACAGTGGCGAGGAGGAAAACACTGCCCCGCTTGCGGTGCGCACGTTTACGTCCGACAGCAGCGGCTTTGACACGCACTCCTTTTTTGTCGATACCGGCCGCGAGGTCGTGGTCTTCGATGCGCAGTTCACCCCCGAGCTCGCGCGCCGCGCCATTGCGCAGATTCAGAGCCAGACGAGCTCGCCCATCACCCACGTCATCGTCACCCATCCCAACCCCGACAAGTTCAACGGCCTCAGCGCGTTTGCGGCCATCGGCGCCAAGGCGGTGGCAAGTCAGGCGACGGCGGCCGCGATTCCGAGCGTCCATGCCTACAAGAAGCACTACTTCGTCCACATCGCCAAGCTGTTCACCGAGGCGACTTATCCTGCCGAAGCGCGCATCGATGTGACCTTTGTCGGCGACCTGAGCTTGCCGCTGCGCAGCGGCCACCGAATCGTGCTGCACGAGCTTGCGCACAGCGGCGTCACGACGACTCAGACCGTGGCCTATGTGGCGGCGGCGCAGGCGCTGTTCGTCGGCGATCTTGTGCATCATCGCGCCCATGCCTGGCTGGAGGGCGGCATCATCGGCGGTCGTGCGGTGCCGAGCTTGGCCGCTTGGAAAGAGGCGCTGGGCGAGCTCTTGGCCTATCCCGGGGCGACGGTGTACGGCGGGCGGGGCGAGCCAGCCGCGGTGGCGACCGCTGTGACGACGCAGGGGGCGTATCTGAACGACATCGAGGCGCTGGCCTCGGCCTACGTCGCGGGACTGGGCGGCATGGCCGCCGCCGAGCTCGCGGGCCCTAACGCTGGCCAGCACTATCAGAAGGTCGCGGCGCAGGCGGCGCAGAAGTATCCACAGTACGCGCTGCCTTACCTGATCGAGTACGGCGTCTACGGCTTGCTAAATCAGCTGGCGGGTCTGTAAGCCAGCGGCGGCTATCGGCACTTGGTTCGTCGAGCGGCCGCCGGTGCGGGGAGTGGCCGCGGGCGGGGCTTAGATGCAGCGGCCGATGCCGTTGCACTGCTGCGGTGCGGTGCACATCGGGCCGGTGGCGCCATAGGGCGCAAAGCTGGCCGGGCAGCTGGTGCGGAGGCCGTCGCAGAAGTCGGCGGGATCGCAGGTGGCGTTGCTGCCGGCCGCTTTGCACTGCGTGCCGGCTGGCTGGCGGGCGTCGGTCGGGCAGGCGGCACCGTCCCCCGGGCAGAGCTCCCGTGCATCGCAGGGTCCAGCCGCGGCGCGGCACACCGTGGTGTTCGACTTAAAGGCGTTGGCGGGGCAGGCTGCCCCATCCCCCGGGCACAGCTCGGCGACATCGCAGAGCCCGGCGCTGTCGCGGCACACCGTGGTGTTCGACTTGAACATGTTGGTGGGGCAGGCGGTGCTGCTGCCGTCGCATTTTTCAGGCAGATCGCAGGTTCCGGCGGCCGGCCGGCAGACAATATTGGCCGCGGCGGGGGCGGCGCTGCAGGTGCCGTTTACCGCTGCGCCCTTGGCTGCCGAGCAGACCTGACAGTCGCTGTCGTTGCTGCCGCCGCAGGCAGTGTCACAGCACACGCCATCGGCGCAGCTCGCGCTGCGACAGGTGGCCGCCGCACTGCAGCCTCGACCGTTGCCGCACTTGTCGTTGCCGTCGTCAAACGCACCGAGCACGCAGCAGGTGGTGGTGCTGCGCGGCTGGTTGCGCTGGTCCACGCTGTTGACGGTTGCCGCCTCGCCACAGACGCTGACTAGGCCGTTGCCGAGCGCGGGACTGTTGGCCATAAGGGCCTGAGTAGGGGTCGGTCCGCCGTTGTCAGCCAGCGCCAAGAGTCCGGGGTCGAGCGCCAGGATGCCGCTCGCCTGGGTGGTGGCGCCGCCGATCTCTTCGCGACTCTCGACGAGGTTGGCGACGGTGGCGGTGACGGTGGCGGTGCCGGCTTTTTGATCGTTCGCCAGATCCTTGCCGGCCGAAGAGTCGGCCAGGATGCTGTTGCGCAGCGTGACGCTGGCGCTGGGGTTGCCGGTGCCCATCACGTTCTTGGCGAAGGCCAGGTTGTACAGGGCGCCGCCGGTCGCCCGAGCGGTGGTGCCGCCGCTGCCTCCGGTGACCATGTTGCTCGCCACGGTTGCATTGTTCATCGTGACCGCGCCGTTGAGGTTGAACACCGCGCCGCCCAGTCCCTCGCCGCCGCCGCCGCCCGACTTGGAGTCGCCGCCCTGCGCGGTGTTGCCACTGAGCGTTGAGTTCGTGACGCTGAGGCTGCCATACATGAGGAAGATCGCGCCGCCCAGACCAGCGCCACCGTTGCAGGGGGCGCCGCTGCCGCCGCCAAACAGGCTGATCGACTGCGTGCCGGCCCCGCCGCCAAAGCCGCCGGTTGCCCCGGCGCCGCCGCCGCCGCCAAAGCCGCCGCCGCCGAAGAGGCCGCCGCCGCCGCCGGCAACGCCGGCAAGAAGGGC
>CAZVMD010000134.1:0-17949 GCA_964628555.1 uncultured Myxococcales bacterium
GCAAGGCGCGTGGCCGCATCGACTGGGACAGCTTCCACCACGACAACCGCAACACTGGCAACTATGCCGAGCCGCTCGATCAAGGCGGTGACGAGTTCGATCCGCCCGAGGTCAGCCCGGCCCCGTCCGGCTGCGCCTGCACAATCGGTCGGGGCAGCCGCCGCGGGGTCGCCGGCCTGGGCGGAGCGGGGGCGTCCAGCAGCGAGCCGACCACCACCATCTTCGCGCTCCTGGTCCTTGGCTTTTATATGTGGCAGCGACGGCGGCTGCTGTCCTAGGCCGCGTCATCGTCGCGCCGAGGCCGGGCGCTTTGGGCTCAGCGGCTGGCGCCGAAGCGGACGAGGCGGCCGGGGTACTGGTCTGTGCGGCGGTCGTTTTCCATTACCAGCCGACCAGCGAGCAGCGTCGCGCGGTAGCCGCTGGCCGCTTGCAGCAGGCGCTGACCACCGGCCGGCAGGTCGGTCACCAGATGGGGCGAGTGCAGGGTCAGGGCGGTACCGTCGATGACGTTGAGGTCGGCGCGCAGGCCCGGTCGCAGCAGACCGCGATCCGCAAGCCCTAGGTACTGTGCGGTATCGGCGGTCAGCATCTGCACGGCGCGCTCAAGCGGGATGCGGCCGGTCTTTCGATCGCGTGTCCAGTGGGTGAGCAAAAATGTTGGGAAGCTAGCATCGCAGATTGTCCCGACGTGGGCGCCGCCGTCGGACAGACCGGGCAGGGCCAGCGGGTGCAGCATCATCTGCCGCACGTTATCGAGGTTGAAGTCGCAGTAGTTGTAGACCGGGAAGTACAGCAGCGCGCGGCCCTCGTCGGCGAGCAGGGCGTCGAGCAGGGCGGCCAGGACCGGCACGCCACGGGCTCGCGCGGCGGCGCCAATCGACTCGGCAGCGCTGGGCTCGTAGTTGGGAACAGCGGCCGCCGCGCCCAGCGGAAAGATGCGGAAGGCGATGCGGTCGATCATCGCCAGGAGGAAGTCGGTAAGCGGCGGCAGCGACGAGCCATCGCCGGCAACGCGGTCGCTCTTTTCCGATAGCAGGCGGGCCCGCAGCGCGGGATCGCGCAGCTTTGCGACGCGCTCGGACAGTGGCAGGGCAGCGATGGCCTTGTAGCTGGGGAAGCCCATAAAGGGATGGAAGGTCGCCTGCAGCCCGAGGATGACGCCGATGCCACGCGGCGCCACCTGCACCCGCATGGGGATGCCGGCCTGGGTCGCGGCCTCGACCCGCCCGAGGATGCGGCGCCACTGTCCCGGCTCCTGATCGCGCTGCGACAGCGAGATCGACAGCGGATGGCCAGAGGCGGCCTGCGCCATGGTCTGCAGGACGTCGAATTCTCCGTCGAAGCGGTCGGGGCCCTGGGCCATGTCAAAGTCCGACACGGCCTGCAGGACGCCGTGCGACAGGCCGGGGAAGGCGGCGGCGATGCCGGCTAGCTCGCGGGCGCTGGCCTCGGCGGCCGGGGTGGCGGCCCCACTGCGCGAGCGGTGATTGTCCGAGCGGCCGGTGGAAAAGCCCGCCGCGCCGGCTTGCAGGGCCTGCCGTAGTAGCTCGCGCATGGCGGCGATGTCGTCGTCGCTGGCTGCCGCTCCGCGGATGCCGCGCTCGCCCATGACGTAGACGCGCAGCGCGTCGTGCGGCACCTGCAGTGCAAAGTCGATGCTGTGCGGCTGGGCGGCGAGCGTATCCATGTACTCGGGGAAGCTCTGCCAGCCCCAGCGAATGCCCTCGGATAGCGCCGAGCCGGGGATGTCCTCGACGCCCTCCATCAGCGCCACCAGGGCCTCGCGATCGCCGGTCCGGCAGGGAGCAAAGCCGACGCCGCAGTTGCCGGTGAGGATCGTCGTGACGCCGTGCGCCACCGAGGGCAAGAGCTCGGCATCCCAGGACAGCTGACCGTCGTAGTGGGTGTGCAGATCGACGAAGCCGGGGGTCACCCAGGCGCCCTCGGCATCGATCACGCGCTCGGCCGCTTCGCCGCGCAGATCGCCGATCGCAACAATGTGCTCGCCGCGAATCGCGACATCGGCCCGCTGCGCCGCCGCCCCGGAGCCATCAACAACCTGTCCCCCGCGAATCAGAACGTCATGTGGCATGGCACTGACTATCGCATAACGGCGGTGGTCGGGAATAATCGGCCGCCACTCCGCGTGCTTGGCCCTGCAGCCAGCTCTTGACCGGCTGACCGACATGCCTACGCTGTGCAGCAGTGACTGGGGAGCGCGCCATGAAGCTCGACTGCTTTGACCTGCACGAAGACGAGTGGGGAATGATCGATCTCCTGCCCGCCGAGAACCTGGCGCATGCCCAGGCCGTCGTGGCCGAGGCTGAGGAGCACGCCGAGGCCCATCGCGCGCCAGACGGGCTGGGCTATACCGCGGTGTATGTGGCCCCCGAGCCGCAGCTGCCGCTATCGGCCCGAGTGCTGTCGCTGTCGACGCTGCATGGACTGCTGGGGCCAGCCTGGCAGCGCTTCGCCAAGGTCAGCTCTGGCTATTCCTCGTATCGCGAGGATCTGCCGCAGGCCTTCGCATTTACCGACGGGGAGAGCGTGCTCTACGGCCTGCAGCGCGAGGGTTTAGTGGACACGCTGCACCTGCATCGCCCCGTGGCCCGCCCCGCTCTGCTGTCGACGCTGCATGGGCTGGGACAGACGCTGCGCCTGATCCTGGAAGACCTGTGGCGCAACGAAGTGGTCGCGCTGGGCGATCACGCTGTCGTCAGCCGCTACCTGCAGTCTGTGGATGGCGAGCCGGCCGACGAGAGCTAGGGCCTGACCCGGGGGCGCGGCCGGCCGCTGGGCCGACGGTGGGACCACTGGAAAAGTGGGCAACCAGAACAGCGAGTTTTTTTTCCCGCCACGACCGCCTTCGGGCAGGATGAGAGCCACTTTGTCCATCCCAACCAGCCCCATCCCTCGGCGCTGCGCGAGGCTGCCGGTCTGCTCTGGCAGGCCGCGCCGGAGCTGCCGCCTGGCTCCGCGCTGCGTCCGCCCGAGCCTGGGCCCCGTCGTCGGGGACAGCGGCTGGTCCGCCTGAAGGAGTCGATCATGTCTGCGCAGGGAGTCGAAAAATACGCCGGCGAGCTCGCCCCGCACTATCACGGGGCCGACGAAGAGGATCCGGTCTTCCGCAACAAAGAAGCCCGCATGTTTCACAGCGGCTTCATGGAGTTCTTCTCGCGCGTGCACCCCATCGTGCCGCTGCTCTTTTACGGCCCGGTGGTGGCCTACTGCAGCTGGGCGGCGCTGCGCGACGGGCTGGCCGGGCTGTGGCTGCTGCCGATCCTGGCCGTGGGCGTGCTGACCTGGACACTGGCCGAGTACGTGCTGCACCGCTTCGTCTTTCACATGGCGCCGACCAACGCCGTCACCAAGTTCGTGTACTTCTACACGCACGGCATCCATCACCAGTATCCCGACGACTACTACCGGCTGGTCATGGTGCCGATCATCAGCGCGCCGATGGCGGTGCTGTTCGCGCTGCTGTTTCACGCCATCCTACCGACGGCGTTTGCTCATGCCGCGTTTGCCGGCTTTGCGCTGGGTTACCTGGGCTACGACTACACCCACTTCGCGACCCACCACGTCCGCCCGCCGCGCGCCGGTTGGCTGGCGCCGTTCGCTACCTGGCTCAAGAAGGCCCGCCGCCACCACCTGTGCCACCACTTTGACAACCACAGCTGCGGCTTTGGCGTCTCGACGCCGCTTTGGGATCACGTGTTTGGCACCTACGACACCGACCGCCACCGCAGCCGCGAATAGCCGGCGGCGCTACTTCTTCTGGCACTGCGGATAGAGCTGCTTACACCGCGCTTCGTCGAGCTTGCCGCCCTGGAAGCAGTTCTGCGCTTGTACCGGCGCAACGTTACATTCCTTGATACATTTATCGATTGTGCCGCAGAGGCCGGGATAGCTGCGGCAGGCGGCGCACTTGGGATCGGCGGCCACGCACTGCGGGTAGACCTGCTTGCACTTGGCCTCGTCGATCTTGCCGCTCTGAAAGCAGTTTTGGGCCTGAAACGCGGCGATATTGCACTCTTTGACGCAGACGTCGAGCTTGCTGCACAGGCTCGGAAACGCAGCACAGCCCTCGCACTTTTCAGTCTTGGGACAGTCGGGGAATAGCTGGGTACATTTGTCTTTGTTGATAGATCCATTTTTGTAGCAATTGAAGGCTTGAAATGGTGCAACTCGGCAGCTTTTTATGCAGGTATCTATATTTTTGCATAGAGCAGGGTAGGTCTTACAGCTGCTGCAGTCGACGGCTTGCGCTTGGGCCCGGCCGGGCGATAGCGGAACAGCCAGCAGGCAAGCTAGAGCGACAAGGCGCAGCAGCGGCAGGACAGAGCAGGGTCGAGGCATGGCGGGGCTCCTTCGGGCAGGGAGGTTGAGCAGTCAGCGTAACATGCTGACCGCCGTCGCCCGTGGCAGACTGCGGGCCATGAAATCGCATACGCGCTATCTCACGTTCAGCACGCCCGAGCGCTTTGGCTTGGTCAACATCACCGACCAGGTGCAGGACGCGGTCCGCGACAGCCAGGTGCAGGAGGGGCTGTGCCTGGTGAATGCCATGCACATCACCGCCTCGGTGTTTATCAATGACGACGAGCCAGGTCTGCATGCCGACTATCGCAAGTGGCTGGAGGGGCTGGCGCCGTTTGACGCTTCGCCGCAGCGCTATGCGCACAACCGCACCGGCGAGGACAACGCCGATGCGCACCTTAAGCGGCAGATCATGGGTCGGGAAGTCGTAGTCGCGATCACCGCCGGTAAGCTCGACTTCGGGCCGTGGGAACAGATCTTCTACGGCGAGTTCGACGGTCGCCGGCCCAAGCGGGTGCTGGTGAAGGTAATTGGCGAGTAGATCGACCGGCGCAGCGCTGGCCTGGCGCCGGCCGAACCCCGCCGGCGACGGCTACAGCCGCGTGGCCGGGCGCTTTCCGGCTGGCTCGCGTCGCTGAAGCAGGGCCTGGTCCACCGCCTGCTGCAGGCTCTGGAACACCGGGATGTGGGCGAGGGACTGGCCCGAGGCGACTAGCTGCTGGGCCAGCGACGCACTGATGCCGCTCAGCAGCACGGGGGCGCCCAGCAGGCCGATGGCCTGGACAATCTGCGCCAAGGTCTTGCTGATTGGCTCGTCGGCCACCACCAGACCCGTCAGATCGAGCAGCACGGTGCGCACGCGCTGGGCGGCGACGTAGTGCAGGATCGACTCGATGGCGTGCTGGCTGCGCAGCCGATCGAAGCGACCGATCAGCGGCATGATGACCACGCCGTCGGCGATCGGGATGCAGGGGGTCGAGACCGCGAGCAGCGCTTCGTTAAGCTCGCGGGCGCGGGCTTCGGCCTGGCGCAGCGCGGTGATGTCGGTAAAGGTCGAGACGACCTGCTGCACCTCACCCGCCGCATCAAGCTGCGGTACGGCATTGACCAGCAGCCAGACCCAGTCCTGTCGGCGCGGGCGGAAGATGCCGAGCACGACGTCGCGAACCTCGCGGCGGGAGGCCAGCACGCGCGCCACCGGCCGCTGCTCGGCGGCGAAGGGCTGGCCGTGTTCGTCGACGATGCGCCAGCGCGGATCGAAGGACGTCCGGCCCAGATACTCTTCCTCGGTCAGTCCCAAGAGCTCCAGCGAGACGTGATTGCACAGCAGGATCTCGGCCTTTGCTCCCTGCACGACGATGCCGACCTGCAGGCTGGTGATCAGCGCACGGAAGCGCTGCTCGCTCTGGTGCAAGGAGGTCTGTAGCGCCTGCTGCTCGTCGAGTTTCTGGCGCAGCGCGGCCACCTCGGCTTCTAAGGCGGCGATGCGCAAGGCCGCGGCTTGCGGTGAGAGATCGGGTGTCATGACCGTCGCAGGTCGGAGGCTGGCTAGCTCTTTTCGGCCGAGAGCTCGGCGGCCAGGTGCAGCAAGTGGCTGGCGACGGCGTCGGGCACAATGACCATGGCGTCGTGGCCGCTGTCGACTTCCAAGATCGGCCAGCCGGCGGCGCGCACGCGGTCGACAAACGGCGCCAGCGGATCGGCGCCGAAGGCAGCCACCAGCCCGGCCCGCTGCGTGCATCGGATGTAGACGTGCGGCAGGCGAGCCGCGCTGGGGTTGTTCACCTGCACCGGCTGGCTCAGCGTCGGCAGCGGGTGGGCGGTGCGGCGCGGCTCGGCCCAGGCGACGGTAGCCGGCTCGCTGACGCCATACACGGCAAGCGGGATTGGCGGCAGCTGCCAGTCGCTGTTGGCCGACATGGTCTGCAGCACATCGCCGGTGCCCTGGGCAAAGCCGCCGGTCGCCGTCTGACCATCGATGGGCGCCGCGGCGTCGAGGAACACCAGCATGGCGATGCGCTCGGGGACCCGCTCGGCGACGCCGGTGATCACCATGCCGCCATAGCTGTGCCCGACCAGAATGACCTGCGAGAGGTCTTCGTAGTGCAGCACATTGACGATGTCCGTGATGTGGGTCTGCAGGCTGACGCTCGGCGAGAGCAGATGCGAGCGCTCTCCCGCTCCGGTCAGCGTCGGCGTGAACACCTCGTGCCCGGCGCTCTGCAAGCGTCGTCGCACCGATCGCCAGTAGAAGCCGCCGACAAAGGCGCCATGCACCAATACAAACGTCGCCATCGTATGGTCCCCCTGCTGTGGCCAGAATTTAGCCGGGCCAGTGTAGCACGCGGGCAGCGACGCAGACCGGCCGGCTTCCCGACGGCCGGTGTAGGCGTGCGACGCGCAAGGTAGTTGCGGCAGCGAGTCTGGCGCTAGCGCGGCAGGATGAAGCCGTTTTCGATGGTCACGCTGGGGTCACGGGCGACGAGCTCGAACAGCGCAGCGCGCAGCTTTTCGACGATCTCGGGATACTGCTCGGCGAGATCGTGCTGTTCTTGCGCATCGCGGTGCATGTCAAACAGGCTAAAGCGCGCGCCGGCCCGGGTTGGGCGATAGATCAGCTTCCAGTCTTCGGTGCGCAGGGCGCGGTGCTTGGCCACGGTGACTAGCTCGGAGAAGCGCTCGGACAGGGCGATATCGTCGTGGGCATCGACAGCGGTCGTCGAGGTGACGGCGGGGTAGGGCAGGCGCTTGTCGGGCTCGAAGCCGGGGCCGCTGGCGGTGAACCACAGCTCCGTCTCGTGGAAGGCGGCCAGGCCGAGGCTGCTCTTTTCGCCGGCCAAGAGCGGACGCAGGTCGACGCCGTCGAGCGGTACGCCATCCGGCGGCAGCGACTGCCCAAGCAGGCTGAGCAGCGTCGGCACAACGTCGATATCGCGAACGATGCCGGGCACGCGGTGGGCCGGGAAGGCGTGCACCGGGTCGTAGATGATAAGCGGCACGTGCAGCGAGGGATCGCCTTCGAGGTGGTCGCCATGGCCCATGCCCCGCCCCGGGGCGTCGTACAGGTTCTCGCCATGGTCGGCGAGCACGATGATGATCGTCGACTGCAGGCGGCCCAAGCGCGCCAGGCCGGCCAGGATGCGGGCGACACCGTCATCGGCGGCCGCCAGCGCGCCGTCGTACAGGCCACGTACCTGCGCGACATCGGCCGGGCTCTGCGGCTCGGCCAGGGGCGGCTTGTAGTAGCGGAAGGCGCCGCGATAGCTGGGGTCGGTGTGCTGTCGGTAGTACGGGGCCGGCGCCGCATAGGGGAAGTGGGCCGACGAGAAGAACACGGTCATGAACTGCGCCTGACTGCCCGCGGCAGCCAAAAACGCCACGCTGCGGTCGGCCAAGCGGCGGGCATCGGCGATCTCGGCCAAGCTGTCGAGCTCGGGAAACCAGGCGTGCGCGAGCGGGCGGCCGACATCGGTCAGAAAGTAGGGCAGCAGGTTTTTGTGCAGGGTCAGCGCGCGCTGCAAGACGATGGTGCGAGCGTCGAAAGCGGGCACCTGGCTGTGCTCGTAGCCCAGGTCGATGCGCGAAAAGATCTCGCCGCAGAAGTCGGATAGCACCGTTGTGCGATAGCCCGCTTCGCGCAGCAGCCGAGGCAGCGCCTTGGGCACCTTGGCGCGCTGGCTCAGCGTCGGGAACATGGTGCGAATGCCATGGCTATGCGGGTAGCGTCCGGTCAGCAGCGTGACCAGCGAGGGAAAGGTCCGCGGCACGGTGACACGCGCCGAGTCGAACACCACGCTGCGCTCGGCCAGCGCCGACAGAGCGGGCAGCAGACGTCGGCTGCGCTCGCTGCCATCCAAGCGGTCGGCACGCAGGCTATCGATGGCGATCAGCAAGACCGAGGGCCGCGTCGAAGGAGGCGCAGCGCTGTGCGGGCTGGGCGGAGCGGGCGGGACGGACTCACCGCGCAGACCGTAGTAGCCACCGAGCAGCAGCAGGCCCAAGGCGAGGGCTGACAGGGCTGCGACGCGACGACGTCCCCGTACCCGCTCGCGCAGGTCGGCAAGCAGGCGGCGGCCGCGCGGCGAGAGCAGGGGAGCCAAGATGGCAAACAGCAGCGCTGTCAGGCACAGCGTCAGTAGCACCGGCAGAGCGCGGCCATGACTGATGGCCAGCATCAGCGCTTTGGCCAGGCCGCCGCGGTCGTACAGTGCTTCGGCGAACAGGGCCGGGCGAAGCTGCAGCGCGCGCGCGAACACTACAAGGTGCAGCAGCAGACCCAGTGGTAGCGAGATCAGGGCTCGCCGTCGCGCTGACCAGGGGCTGGGGGGCAGCTCGATCGGGGTCATCGCCGAGTGGGCGGCGCGGCGGGCGGGCAGGGCGCCGGTGCGCTCCCACAGCGACAGCAGCGCCGCGATCAGCGAGCCATGCAGGACGCCCAGGCCGGCATAGGCAGCGAGGACGGTGAGCTGATGCCAGATGAGGTCGCGACCATAGCGGGTCAGGGCGAAGCGCTCGGTGTCCGCGTCGTAGACGCCAAACACGCGCAGGTCGGTACCAAACAGGAAATCGACGCCGAACAGCAGCAGATACAAGCCGGTGACGGCCAGCACCCCAGCCAGCGTCGGCCAGATCGCTCCCCAGGCGTAGCGTAGCCTGCGCGCTCTTTGCGGAGAGGTCTGTGGCGCCCGAGGCCCGGACATGCGCTCGCGAGCCTATCGCAGACGGAGCCATGAATCCAGCCAACTTGCCGCGTGCAAGCTCCCCGCATGCGGTGCCGGATCGCGCAGGATGATCGGATGCGGCTGCGCAGAGTCGTCGTGCTTCTGGGCCTGCTGCTGCTCTGTGGCTGCCTGGGCCGCTTGTCCTCGGCGGATCGGACGCTGCTGCGAATTGAGCAACAGAGCGCGGGCCTGTGGCTTCGCAGTCCGCCCCCGGACCCGTCGCTCTTGCGCGTGCCGCTGCCCGATCCGCGGGTGGCTGGCATCGGCCGGATCACCGCGCTTTGGAGCTCGGCGGGGGCTAGCTCGCAGGGCGCTGGGCTGCGATTGTCCTGGCCGGGCAGTGAGCTGCAGGCGGAGTTTCTGGGGCCCAGCCTGACCCTGGAGCTGCGCACCCAGGGCGAGGTCCACTTCGATGTCTGGATCGACGGGGCACACAGTCGCTTGTCGCCGGCCAGCGATGCGCAGGGGCGCTATGGGCTGGCAGGGCTCGGCCCGGGTCCTCATCGGCTGCGGCTGCAGAAGCGCACCGAGGCGGATGCTGGGATCGCCGAGGTCCTGGCCCTTGAGCTGAGTGCGGGAGCGACGCTTTTGCCAGCCCCACCGCTGCCCAGCCGGCGGCTGGAGTTTATCGGCGACTCGATGACGGTCGGGGCCTGTGTTCTGGACGATGGAGCGGAGCAGTGGCAGCGACGGGAGAGCCACTGTCACCGGCTGTCCTTCGCCGCTTTATTGGCCAGCCGCCTGGGGGCCCAGCACCGCGCCATCGCCATAAGCGGCCTGGGCGTCAGCCGCAGTCGCAGCCCGCTTTTGGCACACGAGATCTTTGATCGCCGCGAGCCCAAGCTGGACAGCCCCCAGGAGCCGGCTGACGGCTACCAGCCCGACGCTGTAGTCATCCTGCTGGGGCATAACGACGTCCTGGCTGCTGACCTGACCGGGCGCGAGTTTCCCCGTGAGTTCGTCGCCGACTATGTCCGCTTGGTGCGGGCCGTGCGGCATCGCTATCCGCAGAGCCTCATCGTCTGCCTGACCGGCGGCATGCATGGCAGCCGCGCGTCTTCCCCCCTGCGCCGCGCCTTTGCCGAAGCGCTGGCGACGCTGCAGGCCACTGACCCGCGCGTGATCGGGCACCGCCTAGCTGCCTGGTCGTTTCTGCATCCGCGGGTCCACACCCAGGCCGCCATCGCCCGCGAGGTGGAGCCGATTCTGCGTCGGCAGCTGGGCTGGTGGGAAGCTCGCTCGTCCGCTGATGCAGAGTCCCAGGAATAGTTACCCAACCCCACTGGTTGCACTCCAGCACGACGCTGGGGGGACGCGGCGGTGGCCGGCCCGCCAAGCTTCCGACCCAGCGGTCCGTGCGCGAACACCATCCTGTTTGCCTTGGGGGAGACAATCATGAGCGTTCGAGATCACAAGAAGCGTGCGGTGGTAAAGAGCCTGCTGTGGGCCACGCTCGTCGGGCTGGGTGTGGGCTGTGCCGGCGTCAGCGAAGGCGTATCGGGCGATGAAGGCGCGCTCCACGGCGCCCAGCCGTCGTCGAGCTGCGTTCAGCTTCTGGCCTTGCTGTCCGATGAGAACAAGCAGCCGCTGCTGCCCAAGTACGGCCCTGGCGGAAGCTGCTGGACCGGCAGCCGCAGCGAGGCCAAGCAGTGCGAGGAGAGCTGCTCGCGTCAGGTCAGCGACTTCCTGCACAACGCCGTGAAGCGCAGCCGCGAGTCGAGCTAGGCGCCGCAACGCGCCCGCGCTTTCGGGTCGGCGCCGAGCGACCGCTTACCGCAGCACAGGTTTTTCGCCTGGCCGCACCTACGGTCGGCGCCATGCTGCGGGCTGACAGTTTGTTGAAACCGCGTTCCCGAGCGGCTGCTAAAGTCCTGCGCATGGCGGAACCTGGGATTCTCACCATGGTGCGGCGCGTGGCGCTGAACGCGCTGGCCAACGTCTGCCCCTCCACGGAAGCGCGGGCCGAGATCTTTCGTCGCTTCGGTGTGAAGGTTGGGCGTGACGTCTTCATTGGCGAGGGCGTGCTCTTTGACAAGCTGTATCCCGAGCTCATTGAGATCGGCGACCGCACGGCGATCGGTGCGCGGACCATCATCACCGCCCACCAGGTGATCCCGACCCCGACGACGCTGCGCCGACTATATCCCGAGCGGCAGCTGGCCACGGTGATCGAGCACGATGTCTGGATCATGCCGGCGGTGATCATCACCCCGGGCGTCCGGATCGGGCACCACTCGGTCATTGCGACGGGCGCCATCGTGCACAAGAGCGTGCCGCCGTTTTCGCTCGTGGTGGGAGCGGCCGGGCGGGTGGCCAAGCAGCTTGACCCCGCGATTGGCGCCGAGGATGTTTGATCGCCGTCCCCTGAGCACGGCCTACGTTGCCCACGGGGGCGCTGCGGCCTGTGCGGCACTCCGCGGTCGGGTTGCCGTTCGGCGCCATGGGGTGGCGGTGGCGGCGGGAGGGCTGACCTTTGCTGGCGACGATGCGCGGACGTTTGCCTTCGACTCGCTGCAGCTGCCGGTGGCGCCGCTCGACCCGCAGGGCGGCGAGGTGATCGTCACCGTTCGCTCAGAGTCCGTCTGCGGTCCCCTGGTCGTCGCGCACCGCGATCGCGTCGAGGTGGGCTTCCCGTTTTTCGACTGGGAGGCGCGCTGCCTGGGCGAGACCTACGTCGACCTGTCGCAGCCGCTCTACAGCCGCCTGCCCGTGTCCTATGGCGTGATCCCGTTCCCGGTGCGCGCCGGGCTCCTCCGGCTGGCCGGCGCCGTGCGTCGCGGGCGAGCCGCCATCACCGGGGCCAAGGCCGTCCACTTCCCCGAGTATCCCGTCTGCGGCGTCGTCGACCGTCTGCGCGCTGCGATCCTGGCTGCCGCCGTTGAGCGCTCGCCGAGCGCTGCCCGCTCGCGCCTCCTCGTGCTCACCCACGATATGGACGAGCTGGCGGCCGAGCCCGGGATCGAAAAGCTCCGCAGCATCGAGCGCCGGCACGGCATCGTCTCGGCCTGGGGCATCCTCTCTTCGAAGTACCGACTGCCGACTGCCACCGTCGAAGCGCTGCTGCGGGAGGGCTGCGAGATCTTTTCGCACGGCTACCTGCACGATGGCCGCCTGCCGTACCTGCCGCGGGCCGAACAGCTGCGCCGGCTGCAGCACTTCTTTGCGGCCTATCCGATGCTGCGCGGCCACACGCGCGGCTTTCGCTGCGGTCAGCTGGCGCGCAATCACTCGCTGTACGCCGCGGTGCAGGAGGTCTTTGCCTTCGACATGACCCCGCCGACCAGCGAGCGCAACGGTCCTTACGGCGCGCGCAGCGGTGTCTCGACCGTCTTCCCCTTCTGGAGCGAGGGCGGCCTCCTTCACCTGCCGCTGACCTTGCCCCAGGACTACTACCTCGCCTTCGTCGAGCGGCTCCCCGCCGCGGCGATCGCGGCTCGTTGGATTGCCGCCGCCGAGCAGGTGCTGGGCCTTGGCGGCATCGGCGTGCACCTCATCCATCCCGACAACGTGCTCAGCGAGCCGGCGCTGCTCGATGCCTACGATCGCTTCCTCACCTGGGCTCGCCGTCAACAGCTGGACATCGTGCTCCCTGGCGAGGTCGCGCAGCGGATCGGCCCGCGCCCGCCGCTTCCCTAGCGCTGCATCGGCGACTTGCCTCAGGGCTCGTCGGGCCGTCGCCTGCCGCAGTGTGGTCGACAGCCGCCTGGGTGCGTGCTAGGGGTGGGCATGCTCAAGCTGATCGTCGGGAACAAGCGATATTCGTCGTGGTCGATGCGGCCCTGGGTGGCGCTCAAAGCCAGCGGCGAGCCATTTATTGAAGAGGTTATTGGTCTAGATCTGCCGGATAGCTCGGAGCGGATCCGCCGCGTCAATCCGGCCGGTCGCGTGCCGGTGCTGATCGATGGCGAGCTCATGGTCTGGGACTCGCTGGCCATCTGCGAGTACCTCGCTGAGCGCCTGCCGGCGGCGGGACTGTGGCCGGCCGATCCGCAGGCGCGAGCGGTGGCGCGCTCGGCCTGTGCCGAGATGCACTCGAGCTTCATGGCGCTGCGCAATGAGCTGCCGATGCGCATCTATCCGCCGAGCCAGCCGGTCCCCGCCTGCACTCCCGGCGAGGGCGCGCGGGCCGACATCGCGCGCATCAGCACCCTGTTTGCCGAGCTGCGTCAGCGCCACGCTGCCGACGGGCCATACCTGTTTGGCCGCTTCAGCATCGCCGATGCCTTCTTTGCACCCGTAGTGGTGGGGCGCTTCCTCGCCTATGGCGTGTCCCTGTCCGGGGCGGCGGCGGACTATAGCCAGGTGCTGGCCGCTCATCCGGCCGTTCGGGCCTGGGTGCAGGATGCCCATCACGAGACGCTGCGCGCCCCCAACCACGAGTGAGCCGTCACATAAGGAGGGCAGACCGACGCCGCTGCTTTCGTGTACCGTGCGGCCCGCATGGCTCTTCCTTCCGCTGACCCGCTGCCCACTGCGGCCGCGGCGCCGCCTCGCCTGCAGCGCACGCTGCGGCTGCGCGATCTGATCCTGTACGGCATCATCGTCATCCAGCCGGTGGCCCCGATGTCGCCCTTCGGCGCCATCCAGAGCGACAGCCGCGGCCACGCCGTCACCGCCATCCTGCTGTCGATGTTCGCCATGCTGCTGACCGCGCTTAGCTACGGTCGCATGGCCGCCGCGCTGCCCAGCGCCGGATCCGCCTTCACCTACGTCGGCCAGACGCTGCATCCCGCCCTGGGCTTCGTCACCGGGTGGAGCATGCTGATGGACTACGTGCTCAATCCGGTGATCTGTGTCGTCTGGTGCAGCAAGGCGGTGGCGCAGCTAACCGGCCTGCCCTATGTCGTCTGGGCCCTTGGGTTCTCGCTGCTGTTCACCGGCCTCAACCTGCGCGGCGTGCGCGCCTCGGCGCGTTTCAACGCCTGGCTGGCGGCTGGCATGGCCGTCGTCATCGTTGCGTTCTTCGTCGCTGCGCTGCGTTTTATTCTGGCCCACGGCGGCGGCAGCCAGTTCTATCTGCGGCCGTTTTACGACCGCCAGACCTTCCAGACCGGCGCGCTCTTGACCGGCACATCGCTGGCCGTGCTGACCTACATCGGCTTCGACGGGATCTCGACGCTGGCCGAGGAAGCCATCGAGCCGCGGCGCAACATCCTGCGGGCCACCGTGCTGTCCTGTCTGTGCATTGGCCTGCTCGCCGCCGCCGAGGTCTACGCCGCGCAGCTGATCTGGCCAGCCGGGACGCCCTATCCCAGCCTAGAGACGGCGTTTGTCGACACCGCCGGGCGGGCCGGCGGGCCGGCGCTGTACATGACGCTGCTCGTCACCCTGACTGTGGCCAACGTCGGCTCAGGCGCTGGCGCCCACCTGGGAGCCGCCAGGCTGCTTTATGGCATGGGCAGAAGCGGGGCGCTGCCACCTCGCTTCTTTGCCGCCGTCGATTCCCGCGCTCATGTGCCGCGCAACAACGTGATCCTCATCGGCGGCATCGCCTTCTTCGGCGCCATGGGGCTAGAGGCAACCGGCGGCTTTGAGCTGGGCGCGCACCTGCTAAACTTCGGCGCGCTCCTCGCCTTTATGGGCGTCAACCTGGCCTGCTTGGTGCACTACGCGCTGCGTCGGCGAGCACCGCTCTCCGGCCTGGCTCCGCTGCTCGGCTTCGCGGTGTGCCTGCTTTTGTGGCTCAACCTCAAGCCGGTCGCGCTAGTCGCCGGCAGCTCCTGGCTGGCTCTCGGGCTTGTCTACGGGGCCGGCAAGACCGGCGGCTTCCGGCGCAGCCCGATCCAGTTCGAGCTCCCCCCCGACGACGGGACAGCCTAGCTCGCGGGTTCGCCAACCTCGCTGTCGTACCTGCTCATCCGAAAAAGGAGTGCCGCATGTTCATGACTCTCCGCCATCCGCTGGTCCGCGCAGTCGGAGCCGTCCTTTTGCTCGGGCTGATGGGCTTCCTCGGCGCGGCCGGTGCGCATCACGAGCCCAACCCGCGCGACGACTTTACCGTGCGCGAAGCCATGGTGCCGATGCGCGACGGTGTGAAGCTGTTCACGCTGATCCTCGTCCCCAAGGCCGCGACGACGGCGCTGCCGATCCTGCTGGAGCGCACGCCCTATGACGCCAGCCGCGCCCTGTCCACGAGCTCGACGCGGCTTTTGGTCACCCGCGGCAGTCGCTATGTCGGCAGCGGCTACATCCACGTCGTGCAGGACATCCGCGGGCGCTTCAAGTCAGGCGGCGACTTTGCCATGTATCGCGTGCCCCGCGGCGCCTTCAACAAGAGCACCACCGACGAGACCACCGATGCCTGGGACACCATCGACTGGCTGGTCAAGAACGTCCCCGGCAACAGCGGCAAGGTCGGCATCTGGGGCACTTCCTATCCCGGCTGGCTGGTGCTCGCCGCCCTGCGCGATCCCCATCCCGCCCTCGCCGCGGCGGTGCCGGCCAATCCGGTGGTCGATGTCTGGAAGGGCGATGACTGGTTCCACTGGGGCGCGTTCCGCATCGGCTACGCCTTCGACTACATCTACTCGATGGAGACCAACCGCGACAGCTCTGTCCAGTACCCCTACGAGACGCGCGACCTGTACAGCTGGCTGCTGCCGATCGGCTCGGCCGAGCTCCTGGGGCGTCGCCTCGACGGGCGGCACAAGATGTGGGCCCGCCTGATGCAGCAGCCCAGCTATGGGCCGTACTGGCGCGACTGCGCCGCCGATCGCTGGTTCGACGCGCCCAAGCGCCTGGTACCGACCCTGCACATCCACGGGCTGTGGGATCAGGAAGACATCTATGGCGCCCCGGCCGCCTATGCCGCGCTTGAGCGCCACGACCGCGACAACAATCGCAACTACTTTGCAATTGGCCCCTGGTATCACGGCGCTCACTACGACGAAGGCAGTGGCCTGGGGGGGCTGCGCTTCGAGGAGGATACGGCGACGCGCTTCCGGCAAGACGTGCTGTCGCCGTTTCTGCGCGCCTTCCTCAAAGACGATGGCGCGGCGCAAAAGTCTCTGGCTCCGGTCAGCGCCTTCCTGACCGGACGCAACCGCTGGCAGCGCCTCGCCGCCTGGCCGCCGGCGGGCGAGACCCGCCGCCTGTACCTGCAGACTGACGGTGCTCTGAGCTTCAGTCCACCGACGGTGCCCGCCGGCCACAGCGAGTACGTCTCGGATCCGCAGAAGCCGGTCCCCAACGCGCCGCGGCCGCACCTGGGCTTTGACTACGACACCCCGGACTCGATCCATGCCTGGCGCCGCTGGCTGGCCGAAGATCAGCGCTTTGTCGATGGGCGACCCGATGTGCTGACCTGGGTCAGCGCTCCGCTCGATGCGCCGCTGACCCTGCGCGGCCCAGTGCTGGCCAAGCTGTTTGCCGAGACCACGGGCAGCGATGCCGACTGGGTGGTCAAGCTCATCGACGTCTTCCCCGACGAGGATCTGCCGCCGCTTACGCGCTCTGGTTATCAGCTGATGCTCAGTGCGGACATCTTCCGCGGCCGCTACCGCGAGAGCCTGGATGAGCCCAAGCCGCTGGCCGAAAACACCGTCCTGGCCTACAGCATCCCGCTGCCCGTCGTAAACCACACGCTGCTGCCCGGCCATCGCCTGATGGTGCAGGTGCAGAGCACCTGGTTCCCGCTTTACGATCGCAACCCGCAGACCTTCGTGCCCTCGATCATGCGGGCTCCGGCCAGCGCCTATCGGGCCCAGCGCCATCGCATCCATCACAGCACCGGTGCGCCGACCCATCTGGAGCTTCTCGTCGATCCGGCGGCTACTCCCTGAGCCCGCGACAGCCTCGCGCCTTCTGCCCCCCGCCCCGCCTTGACAGCCTTGCCCGGGCTGCTCGACGATGGCGACCCCACTGGCCCAGGAGGTCGTCATGCAAGCCGTCGCCCCGTTCACCGAGATCGAGTATCTAGCCGAGGGTGAGATCCGCATCCTGCGCCTCAACCGCCCCCAGGTGCGCAACTGCATCGGCCCCGTGACCTCTCACGAGATGATCGAGGCCTTCACGCACTTTCGCGACGACGCCGAGGCCAAGGTTCTGATCTTGACCGGGGCCGGCGACAAGGCCTTCTGCTCGGGCGCTGACCTCAAGGCCGCCGAGGGGCTGCTGTCGGTCAAGGACAGCGAGCGGGCCGCCCATCGCCGCGGCGAGCGCCCCGGCATCATCGGTCCCTCGCGCTGGACCGACATCTACAAGCCGATCCTGGCCGCGATAAACGGCGTCGCCTACGCCGGCGGCCTGGAGTGGGCCTGCTTTGCCGACATCCGCATCGCCGAGGAGCACGCCAGCTTCGGCGTCACCTGTCGGCGCTGGAACATCGGCCTGGGCGATGGCGGCACGGTGCGCCTGCCGATGATCGTCGGCCTGGGCCGAGCCATGGATCTCATCATCACCGGCCGCGTCATCGACGCCCGCGAGGCCGAGCGCATCGGTCTAGTCAACGAGATCGTGCCGAGCGGTCAGTCGCTGAGCCGAGCGCTGGAGCTTGCCCGCTTCATCTGCACGCTGCCGCAGCCAGCCATCCGCACCGACAAAGAAGCCGTGCTGCGCAGCACCGGGCGGACCTTCGAAGAGGCGCTGCGCGTCGAGGCCGCCTGCTTTGACAAGCTGATCGACGAGCCCGAGCTACGGGCCGGCCTAGAGATGTTCCGTTCCCGCAGCCACCCCGATCTGCGGCGCGATGTTCCTTCCGTTACCCCAGGTCTTTCCCGTAAATAGATGAAAATAGGAACGTAGTTTTCGCCTCAGTACGAGAAGCGGCGCTGCGCCACGCTGGCCAGCAGGCCGATCGCCGCGAACGAGACGAGCAGGCTGGAGCCGCCGTACGAGACGAGCGGCAGCGTCACTCCGACCACCGGCGCCATGCCGATGACCATCGCGATGTTGATCGCCACGTGCCAAA
>CAZVMD010000135.1:0-17656 GCA_964628555.1 uncultured Myxococcales bacterium
CTAAGGAGTGCAGAGATCGATCCCGGTGGCGATGCGTTCGGACTGGCGCGCCAGCCTTTTCGCCGGAGGAGGACAGCGGCAGGTGGGGGACAGGGCGAGGTCGAACCCGGTACCCACAAGCCACAGGGGGGATCCAGGCCGAACATCACACCCACTGCCGGGGCTCCAAGCCGGAAACAGATTCGTGGGCTAGCTGGCGCAGTTAGCTTCCCCAAACGGGGTCATTGCCACGAAAAAGCGACTAGCGTATGATTACGACCAGCGGTCCCTTGGCTGGCAACTAGGCGAGGTTCTTAGGCTAGTCAGCAACAACCAGAGCCCACAAGACAGGAACGGCATGTCGCACGCACACCGAACTGCAACTTACCGGTCTCTAACTTCGCTGCTTGGATCGGCGCTCGGCTTGGCGGGGGTCGCGGTGCTTTCGCTGGGCTGTGCGGCCTCGAATGCCGTCAAAGGCGGTATCGACAGCGCCAACACGACGGTGAGCGGGACCAAGAGCTCCGTCGATAGCTCAAAGCAGATCGGCGGCGATCTGAAGTCGGAAGCAGACAAGGCGCTAGGCAAGGGCGGCGATGGCAAGTCAGGCGGCAGCGGCGGCGAAAAGAAGGAAGACGACGACGGCAAGCGCCTGCAAGCCAAGAAGACCGATCTCAACCAGCCTGTTAACGACGAGATCGATCAGACCGAAAACGACCTCGTCGACTGGAAGGCCTACAACCTGGGCAAGACCCCGGTTGGCAAGTGGGTGACCTTCGAGCTGAACTGGGACGAGGTCGCCGTTGAGCTGAACCTGGATGTCTACGATCAGACGGGCAATCAGGTGGTGCGCTCGCCGGGACGGAGTGGCGAGCCGCGCAAAAAGATTCAGCTGAAGGTCGAAAACCCCGGCATCTACTACGCGAAGATTTATGCGCTGGGGAAGGCGGACAAGACCGTCTACACCGTGACGCTGCGGACCAAAGATGGTCCGCTCGCCGCGCCGATCGCTGTGCTCTCGAAGGGCAAGAAGGATGAGGGCGGCGGTGGCGCAGGAGGCGGGGCACCGGCAGGCGGCGGGGCACCGGGCGGAGCGCCGGGTGGCGCTCCTGGCGCACCTGGGGGAGCACCGCCAGGCGCGGCACCCGGTGGCTATCCTCCGCCGGGGGCGTTCCCGGGCGCGGCACCCGGTGGCTATCCTCCGCCGGGAGCATTCCCGGGCGCCCCCGGTGGCTATCCTCCACCGGGCGCCTACCCCGGGGCGGCACCGCCCGCGGCACCGCCCGCGGCACCGCCCGCGGCTCCAGCGGCCAAGGATGAAGGGGGCGGCATTCCGGCCGGTGCCATCCAGGGCAAGATCGTTCAGTCGATTCGCGAGGACCAGGGGCTGACGCTGTACCTAAACCAGGGCACCAAGGCCAAGGTGAAGGTCGGCATGACCGGCTACATCCTGGTCGGCGGCGAGGGGGGCGAGAAGCTTGAGGGCGGCTCGTTCACGATCACCAAAGTAACCGGGGATGCGCAGTCGGTGGCGACTACCAAGCTGAGTAAGCCGCTGGGTAGGAACAACCGCTTCTACATCGCGAAAGAGAAGAAGTAGAGCGGCGAACACAGAGCTGGTGTTGCAGACAGACGACACCACCCGCGGGGAGTGACCCTCGTACGGTTGTGGCTGCGGGACCTCGATGGGGTCCCCTTGAACGAACGATTTCTCAATCTGAGCTGAGGCGAAAACTGAGATGGCGCTGCGTGCGAAACTTCTGAGGATGGTGATTGCGGCCATGGTCTTAATTGGCGCGAATGCGGGCTGCCCAAAGAACGTGGGCAACGGCAAGCCAGGACCTGACCCTGACACCAACAGTGGCCCGGACGCCAAGCGCGGCGGCGCCAAGCTGATGTACATCAACAAGCCTGAGACCGACTCGGTGAGCTGGCCGAAGCTCTTGCGGACCAAGTGGAAGCGGCTCGATATCTCGGTCCCTGGAACACAGAACATCCTCGACTGCGAGCTACGCATCGACAACACCGGCGCAGATCTGAACATCGATGTGTTCAACAGCCTGGGTACGCAGATCGGCTTCTCGCCGGGACCGGCGCCGAACAAGCTGAAGAAGCTAGCGGTCCAGATCGACGAGCTTGGCACCTACTTTGTTCGTATCCAGGCGGCGCAGCCCAAGGATGAGTCGGACTTCTCGGTCCTTTGCGCCTGGGAAGAGAAGGTTGATCCGACGCCGCCGACGCCAGGCCCGAAGCCACGCGGCCCGCGGCCTCCCAAGCCTGACGCGCCGCCCGCGAAGGAAGAGACGCTGGAAGAGAAGGCCGAAAAGGGCACCGAAGGCCGCATCATCCAGTTCACCCGTGAGGGGGATAAGTCGGTCCTGGTCATCGACAAGGGCTCGAACGCGGGTGTGCGCACCGGCACCGAGGGCACTGTGCTGGCCGGCAAGTCAGGCCGTGAGCCGCTGGCTGGCGGTACCTTCCGCATCACTAAAGTCATCGATGACTCCAAGTCGCAGGCCGAGTCGAACGTCAAGTCGATCGGCAGGAACAACCGCGCCGTGCTGTTTCTGAAGTAGGGGACAGGGCGGCGGACCTGCGTGCTGTGCATGGAGCCGCTGCCGCGAAGAACGCTGTGCCCAGCCAGTCGCTACACATAGCGCTGGCTTTTTTGCTTGAAGGAGAAGGCTGAATGTCCACGCCGGGCCAGAACGATCCCCTGGTCGGGAAAGTCCTCGCGGATCGCTTCGAGATCCTAAGTCGCATCGGCGAGGGCGGCACGGGCGTTGTCTACAAGGCCAAGCAGATCACGGTCGACCGCACGGTCGCGATCAAGGTCTTGGGCGCGCATGTCTCGTCCGACCCGACGTGGGTCAAGCGCTTCCACAATGAGGCCCGAGCCGCAGCTCGTCTCGACCATCCCAACACGGTGCGCCTGATCGACTTTGGTGAGACCAAAGAGGGCCTCCTGTTCATTGCCATGGAATTCCTCCATGGCCGGGCGCTGTCCGACGAGATTGTCCGCCTGGGCAAGCTGCCGGTGCAGCGCGCTCTGCGCATCCTGTCGCAGGTCTGTCTGTCGCTGCAGGAAGCGCACGGACAGGGCATCATCCACCGCGACATCAAGCCCGATAACGTCTTTCTGGTCGAGATGAAAGGCGGTGGCGACTTCGTCAAGGTGCTCGATTTTTCCGTCGCCAAGATGGAAGACAACGCCCAGCAGACGCGGGCCGGAACGGTGTTTGGCACCCCCGCCTATATGAGCCCGGAGCAGGCGCGTGGCGTCAAGCTGACTCCCCACTCGGACATCTACGCCTGCGGCATCGTCGCCTACGAGATGCTGACCGGGAAGCCGCCGTTTGAAGCGGCGCTGCCGATGGAAGTCGTGATGATGCACCTGCGGCAGAAGCCTGCGCCGCTGGTCGGCTTTCCAGAGCCGGTGGCGCGGCTGGTGATGAAGGCGCTGGAGAAGACGGTAGATCGCCGCCAGCAGAGCGCCGAGGAGATGCACCGCGAGTGTCTGCAGGTGCTGGATCAGCTCTTCCCAGGCCAGACGCCCAGCGCGGGGATGCCGGCTGTTGAGCCAGCGACGCGCATGGGACCGGTCTCGGGCCAGCTGCCGGTTCAGGCTACGCCGCCGCCGGCTGGAGCGCCACCGCCGGCCGCTGGTCCACCACCGAATGCAGGACCCCCACCGGCTGCGGGTCCCCCGCCCGCTGGCCCGCCGCCGCCCATGGGAATGCCGCCGCCTGCTGCTCCGCCACCGGCTGGTGCTCCGCCGGCCGCCGGTCCGCCACCCGCTGCGGGCTCCCCGGCCACGCCGGAGCAAAAGACGGTGTACGGCCAGGCGGCGCCAAACCTGCCACCAGCGGCGCCGGCGGCTGGGGCTGCTAACCGGACGCAGGCGATCGATGCGTCCGGCGGCGGTATCAGCAGCACGGTCTTCATGCCGGGCGGCGGGCAGGGTGCCGCGACGCTGTCACCCCAGGCTCTGGTCGCGCGTCAGCAGGCCACTGCACCGAAGAAGAAGGGGGGCGCCACGGCGCCCAAGCCGCTGTTTTGGGTGGGCTGGACGCTCATCGGCGTGTCGCTCGGCATGCTGCTGCACGTCCTTTTTAGCTGACGCGCCCACCTCACATTTTCGGGCGAGAGCAGTCGAGGCCAGGTCATGTTTTTCGGCGAGCTCCGCGAGCTAACCAAAGAAGAGAAAGCCGCTCAGGATCAGTTCAACGCGCGCGTCCGTCGGGATGCGGATGCACGCATCCTGGCGCGGATCGAGCGCTGGCTGAATCCGCGCATGCTGCCGGAGCGCGCCCTGCCACAAGCGCTGCGGCCGCAGCCGACGCACTTTGACAACATCCTATCCGACTGGCACGCCGGCTATCTGGCGGTGCGTGAGCTGGAAGAGATCCCCCACGAGCTGCGCCAAGATCTGACCGAGCGGGCCCCGCAGGCCATCCTGCGCGACATCTATCGGCCGGTGCGTCGCGACACCTTCGTCGAGAGAACCGTGCATGAGATCGAGTGGGATCCGGCCGGTCGCCGCGCTCTGGCCGAAGCCAAGCAGGGCCTGGTGCGCGAGCCCCTGCCGCAGCTCGAGTCGAGCGTGGTGCTGATGATGGCCGAGCAGCGTCGTCGTCGTCGGGTTCTCAGCCGTCCATGGCTACCCTATCGTCCCGATGATGCGCCGCGCTTTCATACCCCACAGGGCCTGCCGTTTGGCCTGGGCTGGGATGATCAGGACGACGCCGGGAGTGGCGACGACGGTGGGGCAGATCACACCGAAGTCGCAGCGCGGGCCGCCTTCCACCAAAAGTGGCAGGTCGAGGGCAGCGACGCAGGCGAGTCCGAGACGGACGGCACCGGCGATCCGGGCGAGTAGTCGCCACTTGGCTGGGCAGCGGATCTGGCCTGTGAATCGCCGTAGTTCACGAGGGCGAATTGCTTTACCATCGTTCTCATGGCTGATCTGCGAACTGTGCTGCGCTCGATGCTTCAGGTGCTGGCGGTGTCCTCTCTCTGGCTGACCGGGGCTGGCTGCCCGAAGCCGCCGCCGCCGAAGCTGCCGCCCAAGGAAGTGCCGCGCGTCAATCAGCTCATCGACTCGACGGGCGAGCGGCAAGACGTCATCGCCGATGCGGTGCAGGCCGGCAGCAATCAGGCCCGCATCATCTACAACTGCGGCGCTCCTCACAGCCAAGGCGTCGAGGGCAAAGACGTGCTCAACGTCGAGGCCTCCAAGTGCGAGTTTAATCGGCAAGAAAAGACGCTGGTGCTGTCGAACGGATCGGCGACGGAGTGCCCAACCTTCCTCCTTACGATCACTGACTACAAGGGGCCGGGCACCTACAACACCTCGGCGCTCGGCAAGATCAGCCTCGGTACGGCGAAGCTGCGGCAGCCCATCTGCAAGTGGGAGGGCAGCCTGTGCCTAGACTGGAATGGCCCCTCGGGACCGCACCCCGACGCCAGCTGCACCATCGAAGTGGGCCAGGACGGCGGGCTGCAGTACGGCACCAGCGGAGCCACGATCACCGGCACCTTCGTCTGCGACAACTTTATGTCGCCCTACAAAGGCTGTGCGGGCTCGCCGGCCAAGGCCAGCTGCGTGGTCAGTCGCGCCAGCTTCTCGATCGCGGGCTGCGCGGTCACCAGCCCGGCCGCCAGCGGTGCCGCTGGCAAGGGCAAGCCCGCACCTAGCGGCAAGCGTCCACGTTGAGCCGAGAGCTCGCGAAATTGCGCCTGCCCCGCCTGATGTTGTTGACAGCGCGCGCAAACAACGTTACTCGCGCCGCTATGCCGTACTGGCCTTCCCCTGCCATGCCTTCGCTCGTCCGCCAGCTGTCGCTTGTGGCCTTGTTGGCTGTGGCGGCCTGTCAGCGGGGGAGCGCGAGCCAGCCAGCCCAGCCGGGAAGCCTGCTATCCGACGGGCGCCAGCTGACACGCAGCGAGGTCATGCTGCAGCTGGTCTCGGTGCCGCATGCCGAGGTGGCCGCGCGTCTGGGGCCGCATCGCATCGAGTCGGTTACGCGCTATACCGTCACGCCGCTGTCGTCGCCAAAGGCCGGCCCGGATGTCGCGGCTGGCTTTCGCGCCGATACCCCCGTGCAGCCGTATGAGGGCAGCGGTGCCTGGGAGAGTGCTGCGACCTCCTTGGAAGAAAAGCGCGTCATCGAGCTCGACGAGGCGGGGCACCTGCGCCTGAGCAACCAGAACGACCACGGCTATGGCATCGAGGCGGTCGTCGACGGGCACCATCTGTACATGCGGCTGCAGCACGCGCCCTTTGTCCGTCGAGTGCCGGAGGGAGACGAGATCGAGCGCTTGCGGGCTCTCGCCTATGAGTCGGGGTCGGCGCTGCTGGAAACGGTGGCGCCGGCGCTGTACTTGAGTCCTCCGAGTGAGACCACCCGCCTGGGGCGGCCGGCCTGGGCGGTTGCGCTCTCGCGGCAAGAGAGCTCGGCGCCGCGCCGCGCGACCGGACAAGGCGTGCCCGGCAAGGCCTGGCGGGAGCAGGTTCTCGTCGAGGCCATCGAGGGGCAGGCGGTCGTCGATCGCCAGCGTGGGGCACTCCTTGAGCTCAAGCTCAGCGTGCGTTTTTCCGCTCCCCGCGGCCCGGTGCCGGCCGGTACACCGAGCGTCGAGGGGGAGCGCGTGCAGGTCGAGGCGCAGCACGAGCTACATGTGCTGGCTGTCGGCAAAAAGGGCGAGGCGATCAGCGTGCCCAGCGAGTGGATCGATCCGCCGATGCGTCCGCGGCCCGCCTTGGATAAACAGGAACTTCTCAGCGGCCTGACCGGCAACGGCAACGCCGGCCGACCGTAGCCAGCCGCAGCGCTGAGACGCTGCGGGGTTTGGAGGCAGGATCGTGTCAGACAGTGCTAGTGAAAGCGTCGGGGCAGGGCGGAGCGAGCCGACCGGTGAGCCGAGCCCGACCAGTCACCTCGAGGCGCATCGCAGCGTCATCTTTTTGCGCAGCGTCTTGATTGGTGCAGCGACGGCAGCCCCGGCGGTTGGTGATTTCTTGGTGCCGGCGCTCAAGCGTGGGCTGATGCAGCATGTGAGCGGCCTCTGGCACCTCGACATCGAGGATGGCGCGGTGGAGGCCTTGCTGGCCGAAAACGACAAGGTGCATCGCCTGTCGATGCTGACCATGGTGGGCGGCTTTCTCGCCGTGCTGCGCAAGACCGGGCGGCTGCGTCGGCTATTCGTCGGCTTTACCATCCTGCGCGGCATCGAAGAGACCAGTCGGGCCTTCCACCTGGCGACGCTTCTGGACCACTACTGTGCCCGGCACAGCGTCGGGGCGACGATTCACGAGCGCGAGGCCAAGCGGCTGCGCGAGATCGCCGATGCCGCCGTGGCCGCCGCGCAGCAGCAGGTCGCCGCGACCTTCCTGCAGAATGCCGTCGAGCAGGGCCTGCGGGTGCTGCAGGCGGTGCCGTCTTGGGCCCTGGCCAAGGTCGGTCGGGCACCCGCCGCTCCACCGCCGCCGATACCCGAGGTTGCGCAGGGCGCGCGCTCGCTGTTCCGCGACCTGTCGGCGCGTCGCTATCTGGCGAATGTGATAAATAGCTTCGACCGAAAATGGCGCGAGGCCACGCCCTAAAACAGACGCCAATTACCCCCTAAGAGGTCCCATTGTCAGACGAAACTCCCGCTCCTAAGAAGTCGTCCTCTTCTCCTCCCAAGTCAGCCGCGGTGCGGCTGGGCAAGCCACCGGCCAAGTCCTCGGCCAAGCTCTCCGCGATAGCGGCCGGCAGCGCTGGCGACGAAGCGGCCGAGAAGGCTGCGTCGACGAATCCGGCTAAGCTGCAAGCCGATGCGCGCTCGCGCGAAAAAGCACTCTGTGCGGCGCAGGCGGCGATCGACAAGAAGGGGCTTGGGCCCGTCCTCCTGGATCTGCGGGAGCAGAAGAGCTACACCGACTACTTGCTGGTCGTCTCGGGACCCGGCCCGCGCGCCACCAAGGCGGTTGCCGAGAGTGTGCAAGAGACGATGGCAGAGCACGGCTATCGCGCCATTGGCGTCGAAGGCGTGCGCGAGGGACGCTGGGCGCTGCTCGACTACGGGGACCTCGTGGTCCACGTCTTCGATCATCCGCTGCGCGAGTTTTATGACTTGGAGGGGATGTGGTTCGACGCGCCGAAGGTTGAGCTGCAGGTTCCACCGGAGCAGCGCATCATCCCTGGCGCCATGTCCTACGCCGACGAGGGGGCGTACGGGCTCTCGGAATAAGGGCGCGGGCAAGCCGCCATCGTGCGGCGTCACGCCCGGCTGGGGGCGACTACTTGCGCTTCTTGATGTAGTCGATGGCGTCGCCGACGGTCTTGATCTGCTCGGTGTCCTCGTCGGGGATCTCCATATCGAAGGCTTCTTCCAGGGCCAGCACCAGTTCGACGACGGCCAGCGAGTCCGCCTTCAGATCGTCGATAAAGCTGGCTTCGCGCTTGACCTTGTCAGGGTTCACTTCCAGCTGTTGGCAGATGATCTCTTTGACCTTTGCTTCGATATTTTCGACGGACATTGCTGTCTCCCGTTGCCAGGGGTTGTTCGTGTGACGAAAGAACCAAGAGCATGTAACAAGAGCCCGCGCGTTTGGTAAAGCGGGATTCGACGTCGCAGCGTCAGGTTCTTGGTCGGTTTTCCGAGGCTGTGTGCGGATGGTCGGGGGAGTCGGTGGTCGACAGCGCTATCAGCCGATCATCAGGCCGCCGTTGACTCGCAGCACCTGGCCGGTGATGTAGCCGGCCGCCGGCGAAGCAAGGAAGGCCACAGCGGCGGCGACATCCTCGGGCTGGCCGGTGCGACCGAGCGGGATCTGCGCGGCAAGCTGCTTGCGCAGCTCGTCGCTGAGCGTGGTGCGTGTCATGTCGGTATCGATGTAGCCAGGCGACACCGCGTTGACGGTGATGCCGCGCGAGGCCAGCTCGCGAGCCAGGGTTCGCGTCAGGCCCAGGACGCCCGCCTTGGCGCTGGTGTAGCTGACCTGGCCGGCATTGCCGGTCTCGCCTACCACCGAGGTCAGGTTGATGATCCGTCCGCTCTCTTTGGCCTTCAGCAAGAGGCGAGAGGCGGCCCGGCAGAGGAAGAACACCGACGACAAGTTGGTGTTGATGACGCGCATGAAGTCGGCGGTCTTGGTGCGCAAGAGCAGGCCGTCGATGGCGATCGCCGCATTGTTGACCAGGACGTCTAGGCGTCCCTCACGCTCGCCGATGCTCTTTACGGCCGCATCGACTGCGGCTTCGTCGGCGACATCGAACTGTGCCAGGCGACCGTGCGCCGAGCCACCGATGGCGGCCAGCGTCTCTTCGGCGGCGCTCTGGTTGCTTTGATAGTTCAGGACGACGAACAGGCCGTCCTTGGCCAGGGCGATGGCGATGGCGCGACCGATACCACGCGAGGCACCGGTCACCAGTGCAACACGGCGAGAAGGAGCCGGGTTGTCTTGGGCTGTCATGATTTTCTCCGAGGGGAAGCGAGGGGGATGGGGGCCGGTTAGGCCGAATTTTCGGCGGCCAGGGCCCGCAGGGGTGGCAGCTCGTCCGGTCCGCCAAAGGCATGCAGGGGCAGGCCGGGGAGGATGCGCTTGATCATGCCGCTCAAGACACGACCGTGACCAACCTCGATGAAGGCGCTGGCGCCCAGCGTCCCGAGCTTTTGTACGCAGCGCTCCCAGCGCACGGTGCCGGCGACCTGTTGGATAAGCCGGCGGCGTACTGCCTCGCCATCGGTCGGCTGTGGATAGGGCTCGGCGTCGATGTTGGCGATCACCGTGCACAGAAGCGGGGCGATGGGCACGCTGGCGAGCTCGTGCGCGAGGCGGTCGGCCGCGGGCTGCATCAGTGCCGAATGGAAGGGGGCACTCACCGGCAGGATCTTGACCAGCTTGCTGCCGGCCGCCTTGGCCAAGACCACGGCCCGCTCGACGGCTGGCCGGTGGCCCGAGACGACGATCTGACCCGCGCCGTTCTCGTTGGCCGGTTGGCACAGCTCGTCTCCGGTGCTGGCCTGGGCGCAGATCGCTTGCACCGCGTCGCCGGCCAGACCCACCATGGCCGCCATGGCCCCGCGGCCTTCCGGCACGGCTTCCTGCATGAACTGCCCCCGCAGATGCACTAGGCGGATGGCGTCGGAAAACCGCAGCGCTCCGGCCGTCACCAAGGCCGAGTACTCGCCTAGTGAGTGCCCCGCGGTCAGGGTGGGGCGTAGGCTCAGCTCCCGCTCAAGGACGGTTGCTGCAGCCATCGAGGTCAGGAGCAGCGCTGGCTGCGTCCACTGGGTACGGGTGAGCTCGGCCTCCGGCCCCTCGAAACAGAGGCGGCTGAGCGGATGGGCAAGCACGGCATCGGCTTCTTCATAGAGCGTCCGCACATAGGGATACGCGTCGTAGAGCGCTCGTCCCATGCCGACCTGCTGGGAGCCTTGACCGGGAAAAACAAAGGCAAGCATCGTCGAAACCTCCCACTCCGTCGAAGATTGGCCGCTACCAGCGTACGACGGCGGCACCCCAGGCCAGGCCCGCACCCAGCGCGCAGAACAGCAGCCGATCGCCGCGGCGGATGCGGCCATCGCGCACCGCTTCGTCGAGCGCAATCGGCACCGAGGCAGACGAGGTGTTGCCGTAGCGATCGATGTTGATGTAGAAGCGCTCCATCGTGACGCCCAGGCGCTGGGCCACGCCTTCGAGGATGCGCAGGTTGGCCTGGTGCGCGACGATGAGGTCCATGTCGCTGGCCTTGAGCCCTTGGCTGCTCAGCGCCGCCTGGCAGGCGGACGCCAGGTTGCGCACAGCATGGGTAAAGATGACCTTGCCCTGCATGTGGATGAAGTGCTTGCCGTCGGCCAAGGTCTGGGCGCTGGTCGGGTACAGCGAGCCGCCACCCGGAATGCACAGCGCCTCCGCCTGGGCTCCGTCGGCGAATAGGTGCACCGAGAGCACGCCTCGGCCCTCTGCCATCTCTTCGTCGCTGGCCAGGCTTAGGACGGCGGCGCCAGCCCCGTCGCCAAACAGCACGCAGGTGCCGCGGTCCTGCCAGTTGACGTAGCCGGAGAGCACCTCGACGCCGCACAGCAGGATGCGCTTGTACATGCCACTGCGCAAAAGGCCTTCGGCGACCGCCATCCCGTACAGAAATCCGCCGCAGGCAGCGCTGAGATCGAACGCCGGGCCGTGCGCTGCGGCACCCACCTTGCGCTGCACATACACGGCGCAGGAGGGCAGGGGCATGTCCGCGCTGATCGTGGCGCAGATGACGCAGTCGATGGTGGCTGGGTCGATGCCGGCCGCTTCGCAGGCCCGGCGGCCGGCCTGGGCGGCTAGATCAGATGCCGCTTCTCCGGGCTTGACGACGTGACGGGAACGAATGCCGGTGCGCTCGCGGATCCACTCATCCGAGGTGTCGACCATGCGGCTGAGCTCGTCGTTGGTGAGGATGCGCTCAGGAACCGCGCGGCCGGTGCCAAGGATCTTGGCTCGCCGGAGCGCTGGTGAACTAGCGGACGTGTTCATTTCGGGTCAGTTCCGTCCTGCGACGAGGAGGGGGCACCTTGCGGCACCGTTTCGATGGGATGGGAATCTGCCGTCGCTCGGGCGGCGGCAAGCGACTCGAAGGTGGTGCGGTGGGCCGAGATCGCCTGGGTCAAGGCGGGTAACAGACCGGCCGCGACCTGCTCCTCCGCGACTTCGATGGCCCGCGTGATGGCCCGTGGGCCTGAGCGGCCATGGCAGATAATGGCGACGCCGTTGACCCCCAAGAGCGGGGCGCCGCCGCGGGCTTCGACGTCGACAATGCGCTTTAGCTGCAGCAACGCCGGTCGCATGAGCAGCGCCCCCAGCTTGACCAGGAAGGAACGCATCACTTCGGCTTTGAGCAGATCGGCCAGGAAGCGACCCGCGCCCTCGGCTGTCTTTAGCAGCACATTGCCGGTAAATCCGTCCGTGACCACGACATCAAGGCCACGGCTCCCACCCCCTTCGCTGGCCGCAGCGGATGCCTGGGGCGTGGGGGCACGCTTCAGACCCTGGAAGATGTCGCGTCCTTCGACGAAGCCGGCGTACTCGAACAGCGACGAGCCTGCCGCCGTCAGGATGTGATGCGCATCGCGCAACAGAGGAGTGCCCTTGCTAGTCTCTTCCCCGTTGGCCAGGAGTCCCACGCGAGGCTGGCCACGCGGCGTAAGGGCGCGGACCTTGGCATAGGTTGCACCGAGGACGGCGAACTGAGCCAGGGTGAGCGGCTTGCAGTCAATGTTGGCTCCGGTGTCGAGGACCACGCACTGGCCGATGCGCGGGGCGCTGGCTTGACCGGTGGCTTCTAGCGTCGGCAGCGTGACAGCGATACCGGGGCGATCGAGGCCGCGAATCCGACCCAGGATCAACAGACCGCAGGCCAACATCGCCCCCGAGTTGCCCGCTGAAACAACGGCTTGCGCCTCCCCGCGCTTGACCAGATCGAAGGCCACGCGCATCGACGCATCCCGCTTCTTGCGCACCGCCTGCCCAGGATGGTCATCCATGGTGATGACCTGCGAGCAGTGGCGCACGCTTACTTCATGCTCCGCCGCCCCCATGCGACGAAGCTCCCCCCGAATCCGCACTTCGTCGCCCAGTAAGACGATCTTGGTACCCCGCGCACGAGCAGCAGCGACCGCCCCAGCCACTTCGGGACCGGGCGCATGGTCTCCGCCCATTGCATCGAGCGCGATGGTTACTGGGGCCACGGATGGCGCGTCAGGCGTTCTGTTCCTCAGCCTCGGCGGCTTCGGCCTTCGGAGGGACGACCACCCGTCCCGTCTTGGCCGGGCCGTACCAACCACAGGCATCGCAGGCGCGGTGCGGCATGCGCGGCGCCTCACAGTTCGGGCAGTTGCTGCGGGCCGGTGGGGCCATCTTCATCCACTGCGCGCGTCGGCTATCGCGACGAGCGCTCGACTGTCTGCGTTTTTGAACGGCCATTTTCTAATGCTCCTCAGGGGATCGGCGCGGCCATCGCGCCGCAGCGGTTAAGGGGTTGGGTTCAGCTTGGCAGCTTGATATCGCGTAGGGCAGAAAACGGCGATAACACCGCGGCCGGCTGACACTCGCAGCGGGTGCGGTTGCGATCGGCCCCACAAGACGGGCACAGGCCGCGACAGTCTTCTTGGCAGAGCACGGTGATCGGGATGGCCAAGATGATCTGCTCACGCAACAGCGGCCATAGGTCGACGACTTCGCCGTTGTGGTGCGCATAATCGAGGTCGTCTTCGTCAATCTCTTCGTCGCTGCCGTCACTGCTTTCGATGATCGGGTCGCTCACCGGCACATAGATGCTGTGCACACGCTGTGCAAGATCGATGACCGCCGGCTCGAGGCAGCACTGGCAGCGTAGGGCCAGGTGGCCACGCAGCCAGCCGTCGCAGAGGATCGTCGATTTGCACTGGCTTAGCCGGACCGCCAGGGTCAGCGAGGAGTCCTGCGGATCCGCGTCGAAGCCAGTCAGCGCATCAGCAACAAATGCCGATGACAAGGACAGATCGATGTCCTTGTCTCGGCCTTCTAGATCCTTGATGCGATATTCGAGCGCGAGCATGCAGCACTGCTAACCTTGCCATCGGCAAGCAGGCATCCGACCGCACGTGGCGCTCGCTCGGTGCCTGCTGAGCCGATGGGCGGTGAGCTTCCCGATTAGCGCTTGCTGAACTGGAAGCGAGCTCGGGCGCCGCGCTGACCGTACTTCTTGCGTTCTTTGACGCGCGGGTCGCGGGTGACGTAGCCAGCAGACTTCAGAGGTGGACGATGAGCCGCGTTGATTTTCATCAGCGCCCGGGTGATGCCTAGCTTGATCGCGTCGGCTTGCCCCGACAGTCCGCCACCCTGCACGTTGGCATAGACATCGTAGTTCCCGGTCTGGCCGGTCAGCTCAAGTGGCTGACGCAGGACCATCTTGGACGTTGCGCGGCCAAAGTAGTTATCGATGGTGCGCTGGTTGATGGTCACTTTGCCCGAGCCGGGCATCAGCCACACACGAGCAACCGCGTGCTTACGGCGCCCGGTGGCATAGGTGGAGTTTCGTTCGACCTTGGCCATTTTCAATTCTCTCTATCTGGCGACAGGAATGGCGACCGCCGGAGCGATCGGCGCGGTCCTTAGCCGCGCATCGTCTGAAGCTTCTGCGCGGCAGGCTGCTGCGCCGAGTGCGGATGCTCAGCACCGGGATAGACCTTCAGCTTCTTGATGATGCGGCGTCCCAGCGGTCCCTTGGGCAGCATGCCCCAGACCGCGCGGCGAATCACCTCGTCGGGATGCTTGTCCAGCATCTCCTTCGCCGGGCGCTTCTTCATTCCGCCCAGATACAGGCTGTGGTCGTAGTAGATCTTGTCTTCGAGCTTGTTGCCGGTCAGGCCAACCTTTTTGGCATTGAGCACGACAACAAAGTCACCGCAGTCGACGTTTGGAGTGAACGTCGGCTTGTGCTTGCCGCGCAGTATGTGGGCAATCTGCGTTGCCGCCCGGCCGAGGTTGAGGCCGGCCACATCCACGATGTGCCAGCGACGCTCGTCTTGGGCACGCTCGTAGGTGGTTTGGGGAGTGCGTTTGATCGGTGTGGACATGCCGGTATTCCGCTAGAGAGTGCAGGTAAAGAGACGACCTAGGTACCGGAATGGATTTGGGATGTCAAGATCCTATTGCGGTCTAGGGCTGGCAGTAGGTCAACGAGGTGCTCTTGCCGGGGCGGACTTCCAGCGTCCCGAGCTTACAGCTTGTCCCAGTGCCAGCGCCGCAGAGAACGGGACCGCTCGGGGAACACGGCGCAATGCACAGGCGGCTGCTACCGCCCACTGGGGCCGCACAGTGATTGCTCTGGCACTCTTTGTTTTCAGCGCAGGGGGCACCGGGCAGCTTGCTTCCCCACGGCCGCTGACAGCGCTTGACAAAGGTAACCTGACGTGCATCGGGCAGCAGGGCGCAGAGCTCACCGGCCGGGCAGTCGGTGCTGCTGCCATCTCCACTGCAGGCCCGGCGACTGCCGACGTCGGGTAGACACGAAGCGGTGGCGTCGTAGGTCGCGCTTGGCTGTCCTGGGCTGCCGCTGGTCAAAGACCACGTCGACTCGGGGTAACAGCGTCGGCTCGCTGCACAGTCACTGTCTTGAGTGCATACGCCATAACAGACGGGCGGCTGCGCTGACATCAGGCACACGCCGCTCCGGCAGTCGGCATTGCTGATGCACGACATGCCAGGTGGGCTCTTGCCTGGATAGGCAGCCGGGCCGCAGCCCGGGGCAATGCGAGTGCTGTCATCGAGCGAGATATACGGTTTGCAGATCGCTCCTGCCATGCAGTCAGCATCCCGCCGGCACAGCGGAGCAGGGACTTGACATGCTTTGATCAGTCCGCTGACTCCGCGCACCGTCGCAGTGAGAGGGCGGCACAGCTCAGGTGGACCGGCTGGGCTGGGAGGGCAGTCGCTGTCGATGCTGCAGCCGCCAATGCATAGACCGCGCTCGCCACATAGCCCACTGGCACAGTCCACATCGAGCGTACAGCTTTGACCGGCACTCCGTCCGCGACCCGGTGTGCAAACCAGCTCTAGGCCATCTTCGCTTACGTTGGGCTGTGGTGAGCAGCTATCGTCTGCGGCTGGGCAGCTTGCGCCGCTGGTGCAGCTCTTGGCCGGCACGCAGCTCTGGATGCGGCTGCGGATCCCGTCGACGCGGTACGACGCCGGGCGACAGGCAAAGTCAGCGGGACAGTCAACGCTGCTGCGACAGGCCGTGAAACAATAAGTGCCCTGGCACAGCCCGGTGGCGCAGTCTACATCTTGCTTGCAGGGTCCCCCTGGCCGCGTGCTGCCGAGGACCCGTCCACAGCCGGTCCGCAAGCTGCTTGGCTGCTGTGCATCTACAAGGACCTGACAGGAGCCAGCTAGCTCGGCGCAGTCGCGATCACTGCCGCAGCTTGGGGTAGGCAGCGTGCAGCTCTGGACGAACAGGGGGGCTGCGGCTTCGCCCCCGGCAGGGGCAGGCACGCTCAGAGTGACCTGGCCGCAGCTCACCCCCTCGTGTCCGTGGCAGTCGGCCTTCGCCGTCGCGAAAGTGCAGCCGGAATAACAGACGCCGCTGCGCAGGCACAGCCCGCTCTGGCACTCGGTATTGGTGCGGCAGCGCGCCCCTCCGTCCGATGGTCCGAGCGGGGCGGCGCAGACGGACAGCAGCTTCCCGTTACGCAAGCTCAGTCGACAGACGGTGGGTGATGGACAGTCGGCATCGCGCTGACAGCTGCGGGCTTCCCCGGCCGGGGTACAGGCCCCCCCGGCGCAGAGCTCGCCGACCCGACAGTCGCTGTCTTGGCCGCAGATCGCACCCGGCAGCGGCGTGCAGATCCGCGACACCAGATCACATTCTTGGTTGCTCGGGCAGCTTCCCAGCCCAGTGCCCCCGTCGGCTTCCTGGGCACTCGGGCGCTCCAGGGGATCGCACAGAATGGCGGGTCGCTGGCAGGTGTTGGTGAGAGCGTTGCAGCGCGCTGGAGCCAGGCAGTCGCCGTCGCTGGTACAGCGAACCTGACACGCCGTGAGCAGCGAGCCGGGCGGGCAGCGCAGCCCTCGCTCATCCCGGGTACAGCCACTGAGAAGGAGTGAGGCACAGGCCGCCAGAAGCAGCGGACGGATACGCGGGCGAGGATAGGCAGGTCGGCAGCGCGTCGTCACGCAGCGAACCATAACGCAGCGCCTGCTCCTCGGTCTACAGCTCCATCTGCGACGCGCTTTACCTAACAAGACCCCACCTGATAGGCTGGAACAGACGCGATGTCACAGATTTCCTCTAAGCGTGCATCTGTCGCCTCGATCGTTTGCCTGACCGCCGCGGTTGGCTGCGCCACTCCCCGAGCGGGTGAGACTTCGGCGGGAAAGCCGATCTCAGAGCAAGAGCTCGCCCTGCGCCAGCTGCAGGCACCGCTCGACCAGCATCTGTGCAAGGCGGCGGTCTATCCGACGGCGCGCTCAGACTGGCGGCTCGTGCGCGTGCAGTCGCTGGCGGGCCGCGGTGTCAACTTCGCAACGGCGCTAGAAGCGCTGTGTCGCGAGGTCGACGGCCAGAAGCTGCCGGCGGTCGTCGACATCTACTTCTGGCGCGCCCCCGGAGGCTGGTCTCCGCATTATGAGCTGCGCGGTACCGCCGTTCGTTTCGAAGATGGCTTCGCTCCTCCGGAAGCTCCGGCCTGGGATTCGATCAAGCCACCCGAGATGCCTACCAACCTCGATGAAGAACCGCCACCGGCCGGAGAGGGCGCCAAGAAGACCTCTAGCCGGCACCACGGCCGCAAAGCCTAAGACCCCGACCCCACCGATCGCGGGCTAGATTCGCCAATCCGCGGCAGTCTGCGGTCCAAATTTGGGCCGCCAGCGCGGCCCGCGGTCCGTGATCACCATTTTGGTGAGCCGCTGCGCAGCTAGGGGTTGAGAAATGTGCCGCTCAATCTCCGACGGAAAATCGGAAAAAGACGAAAAAAAGAAACAAAACTTGTTGACTCCAAAGCGCAGCCGAATTAGATCCCTTGTCACCTGAAGCGCCGGTGTGGCAACGCAACCCGGACAAAAAACCGGGAACCAACTGCGTTGTCACGCTTTGCGTGTTCAGCCAAGTCGGTCTCTGAAAACTGAATAGAAGGGGAAGGGAGAGACGAAGAAGAAGCA
>CAZVMD010000136.1:0-17441 GCA_964628555.1 uncultured Myxococcales bacterium
GCTCGCGGTGACGATGCGGCGACCATCGGGGCTATAGGCGGCGCTGCTGACGATATCGCCATGCCCAATGAGCGCGGCTCTGGGGGTCCCTGCACTGCTAAGAACGCTACTCAGTAACTCTGGCAGTGCGGCATTCGTGCTGCCCTCCTCCTGGGCTCGATGCAGCCACAGCAGACCCTCGCTGGGCTGGCCGAGCTCAAAGACCAGCTGCCTCCCTCGTTCAACGTACGTATCGAGGAGCTGCTGGCGAAGGCTCTCCTTGGCGGCGGAGGCATCCTGGGTTCGCTGGCGTTCCTTCTGTGCCAGCTCTTGCTGTTTGACGGCATAGACGCCCGCCGCGACCAGCAAGACGACAAGTATGGCCAGAACGGCGCCAATGCGCAGTGCCCATTCCGTCTTCTGTCTGGACACCGCAGCGGCCAAGAATTCAGCGGCCAGCGGCCCGAAGTCTTCAGGCTTTCTGCGACGGTAGTCGCGCAGCAAGTCAAGGTCTGGCGGACGCCACAGCCGTCCACTGGGCCGGCCGGCCTGGTGCCACAGCTTCGCCGCGTCCAGCGCGCGGTCGTAAAGCCCACGATCGCTGCGACCCTGCTCGATCCAGGTCCGCAGCGCTGCCCAGTGATCAATCAAGGCCTCGTGTGTGAGCTCGGCCAAAGGCTCGGCGCCATCGCCGCTCAGCGTGACCAGCCGTGCCTGCTCGGTGGCAAACTTCCGCAGCACCTGCAGCACATCGGCTTCCGCCTCTCCCTGACCACATAACTCAGAGATCGGAGCGCGGCGCCGCGTGTCGCGTGTGCCTTCACCAAGCCGCACCAAGCGGACCAGCGCTCGCCTGGCCGTCGCTTTTTCTGCGTCACTCAGGGCGCGATAGATCTCTTGCGCTTTGCCAGCCAGCGCCCCGCCCACGCCGCCAATCTGGCGCAGCGTATCGGCAGGCGTGCGCCCCGCCAAGAGACCTTCCCAGATCTGCGACAGGGCAAAGCTCAGAAGCGGCAGCGCTCCTTCGTTGCCTTGCACTTGCGTGAGCAGCAGATCAACCGTCGCATCGTCGATAGGTCGGCCTAGGCACGCTGCTGGTTCGGTGATGGATCGGCGAAGGTCTTCAGCGCGCATCGGCGCAAACAGCTGCGACTGTGCATCGAACCACTGATACAGCGCGGGATGCTGCCTTCCCACTTCGCTCAGAAAATCGGTGCGCAGCGTCAGCACGATCAGTGTGGGGCGATTCGGCTCCCGGGCCTCGGTCAGCAGTCGTTCGACGAATGCATCGCGCTCGGCAGCATCGCTGCAGAGCGTGTAGACCTCTTCAAACTGATCGACCAAGACCACGCGTGGCGTCTCGCTGGCCTCGCCAGAGTCCGAGGGCCAGACCGACTGCAGCGCAGCCATCGGATGGGTTCCCGGCTTAAACGTCGCGATGCGCGCGGGGCGTGAAGCATTCGGGCTCTGCGCAAACGAAAGTGGGCGCCGCTCGATCTCGACCAGCAGGCCCGCGCGGGCCACCGATGACTTGCCGAACCCCGACGGAGCAAGGACTGCCAACAGCCGCGTCGCCTGCGCATCCGCCACCAGATCCTGACAGCGCTGCCACAGCTTTCGCGTCAGGTCTTCTCGTCCGAAAAAAAAGCGGCGCTGCTCACGATCGAATGCCGCCAAGCCCGGATAGGGGCGAAACTGCAGCGGGCGATGATCGGGACCGTCGGCTTCGCGCGCGTACAGCTGAAGGCTGGCCCAGTCGCGATGCTCAGGGCTGGCGGCCAGATCGGCACGAGCCTCTAGGACGGCACTTTCCAGCGATGCCAGTCGCTGCAGCAGCGCCGTGTACAGGCGGCGCGTGAAGCGAATCGATCCTGCGACCGATAGCGGGTATCGGGACGCCACCACCGCCGCTACGCCAGCTCGGTGCAGGGCCTGGGCGACACCGCCCAGCTGGCTGCCAAGCCGCCCGTTGTTGCCGCTATCGCAGGCCGAAAGGACAACCAAGCGCACCATGTCGGCGTGCGGAGCCAGCACGTGTCGCAGACGAGCCGCGTCAACGGTGACCGCGGGGTCGGTCCCTGAGTCCGCGTTTAGAACCAAGCCGAAGGTGCTGTGCGTTCTGCCGCCATGACACAGGATGTGCAGCACAGAGATCGGCTGGCCACCAGACTTGCCGGCCGCCAGGGCGTCGCCCAAGCGACGAAGGGACGCATGGGCTAGCACGTCGCGCGTTGGATCCAGCGGATGACTGCCGGCCTGGCATGCCGCGGCCACGACCCCGATCTGCTCGGCCGCGGGCACTGCGCCGCCGGCTGCCGACCACGCAAACAGGATGCGCCCGACGCCCGCGCGCGGCAGCGGTTGCTCTGGCTTTGTCTCGGTCTCGGGCCACTCGTAGCGCAAAAGGACATTCGGCAGGGCCCCGATGTGCTCGCCGCTCGCGCGCAGCGTCAATAGCTCCCAGGGCAGCGTGAATAGCTCGGCCGCGGCCGAGCGAATCGTCAGCAGTACTCGCCGCCCCTGCTCCATCGCTTGCCCCACCTGCGCCGCTAGCTCGGGCCAGCCGAGCGGAGCGACAAAGCGCCGCAGCCGATCCCCCAGACGCGCCATCACCTCGGGATCACCGTCTGCGCGGCGCACCGCATCTAGGTCGTCGAGCAGCGCCTCGTCCCAGGGAAAGCTGGCTTGCTCGTAACCGCCTCCAGAAGTCCGCAGCAGATACGTCTGCGGCCCAGAGCGAAAACCATACGGATCATCCGCCTGCTCCGCCCGCGCGAACTCAAGAACCAGGGCCAGCGACGGCTGTTCCACCAAACCAGAGTATCAAATGCGTCAAGGCAGAGGCGCGGGCGTTCGCGACAGTGCTGGGCCGGCACCTTGGGGGGGGGGCCATTTCTGGGGAATGCGAGGCCGAGCAGAGCTGGGAGGACTCACATTTAGGCTGGCGCTGAACATCGGGGCGGGTCAGTCAGTCGCGGCTGGCCCCAAGGATGCGATCCACAAGGCGTGTACGACTGTCGCCTGCCGGCCCGGCGTCGCATCGTCTCAGCCGGGCGTTGACCCGCCCCGCCGCCTCGCCGTACGCTGTCTCGACGCCTCGCCAAAGTGGGCGTGCGATGGGCGCTCTGGGGGGCGACTGCGCGGGCGGGGCGGCTTGCTCTTCCCCATTCCAGGTTAACGACGGAGTTCACATGGCCGGCAGTGATTGGATGTCAAGGCTGCAGGATGCAACCACAATAAACCGTATTGCCATTCCTGGCACCCATGATACCGGTGCCTATCAACCAAAGGACTGGTATAGTCGGCCTATGACGTTCGCTCAGCACGTCAATATTCCGACGCAAATCTCATATGGCGTGCGTGTCCTTGATCTGCGGATCGGCGGCAACTGGACCATGACCAACTATGATCTTTATCATGGGCCATTCCAGCTGCCGGATTCAGTGGATAAGGTCCTGGCCGCAGTCATGGGGCATTTGCAAGGTAACCCGACAGAGTTCTTTATTCTGTTGCTTAAATTTGAGCCTTGGCTCGGCTTCGACTGGAGCGATCATTTTAATAAATATCTAAATGACAAACTGGGGGACTATCTTTTTAAGCGTCCCACCGGCATCCACCTGCCGCAGCCGCTGCGCTGGCCCAAAGTCGGTGAGGTGCGCGGCAAGGTGATGGTCCTCAGCCGCGTCAAGAAGCCGCATGCCTTCCACTACGACACGCGGGCCTGGAGTGGCAATTCCAAGAAGATCCAGCTGCCAGATGTCGGCGATGGCCTCTCGGCCGAGGTGCAGGACCTGTATGACAAGCCCGGCATGCGCACCAAACAGAGCGCAATCCGCTACTCGCTGGCCCAAGCAAAGATTAATATCTATCGAAAGCGCGTAAAAACAAAATTATATATTAACTTCACCAGCTATGTCGAAAATGGCAAGCAGCCACGGGATGTCGGGGATCCCATGAACGAATGGATGATGAGCATCGATGGCGATGATCATCCTATGATCGGGCTGGTGTGCATTGATGCCGCCAAGGCAGATATCGTCGAGCACATCTATAATCAGAATCGCGCCGTATTTATGTAAAACATTTCGAGGTTGCCGGGCTGACCGCAAAAGTGGCAACGTGCTCTGAGGTTCAGCCATGCCGTCTCGTCTGCTCACTGCTCGCCGCGCCGCACCACTGCTCGCCTTTCAGTTGGTCACATCTCTGAACTTCGTCGGTAGTCCGAGGCGAGGGCCGACCAGAGACTTTTTTTGCGGACGACCCGGCCGCAAAAAAATGTCGTCGGGAAGGGGGCCCCACGCCGGGGCAGTTTTTCACTTGTGACCATGGGAAAGCTGCTCGCTCTTCTGACTCGGTGTGCGTGGCTGCTGCTATGCGGCCAGCTGATTGGCTGTTATCGCTGGACGCAGGTGCCAGATGGGCTCACGCAGAAGCCGGTGGATCTGCCGGTAAACGGCCTAGTTCAGCGATATACCGAGATCGCGCCTAGCCCGGTTGCCGCCGCCGCAGCGCCAAAGAAGCCGGGGCTGCTGCTCTTGCATAGCGGCTTTTCGGGGGATGAGGTTGTCACCGCCGAGCTAGGGCGGGCCCTGGCTCAGCGCGGCGTGGTGGTGTTAATGCCTGCCTATCGCGGGCAGCTGCGGCGCGTCGATGGCAAGCGCAGCGACGGCAAGATCGAGTTCTGCAAGGGCGAGGTGGCGGACGCCGAGGCGGGCCTGAGCTGGCTTGCGGCGCAGCCCGAGGTCGATGCCGGGCGCCTGGCGCTTATGGGCCTGTCGCACGGCGGCTGCATCGCGCTGCAGCTTGGCCGGCGGGCCGCGGGGCTGCGAGCCATCGTCACGATGTCGGCACCGGTCGCCATCGAGCCTCTGATCCAGCACCTGGAGGCGACGCGCTTCCAGACCTTCTTTTATAACGGCATCCTGGCCTCGCAGCTGCGCGGCTATGTCCAGACCCGCCCCGAGGAGCAGCAGGCCGCCTATGCCGATCGCTCGGCGCTGAGCGGGGCGGCGAGCCTGGCCGTGCCGCTGCTGGTCTTTCACGGCACCGCCGATCGCCTGGTGCCGCTGCAGCAGGCCTGCTGGCTGTGGAGTGAGCTACGCGGCCGCGGTCGCCCGGGACAGGATCGGCTGCTCGACCGGGCCGGGCAGCTGCAAGCGCTAGCCGAGCCGCTGTGCAAAAGCGATAAGCCGAAAACGATGGAAAGCGCTAATTCTGCGGTCGCAGATTTTATATTTATGCAAGGCCAAGACCATATCTATTCAAGTACGGTACGTGCCGCTGCGCACAAATTGGCGATTGATTATTTGCTGCAGCACTTATTGCCATAAAAACCAACTCACTAGCTCGCCTGGGCGCCGCCTATCATGGGGGAATGCCCCGTCGCCACTTCGTCCTGCCCAGGCGCGGCCTGCTGCTGGTCAGCACCGATGTGCATGGCCACGGCGAGGACATGCGCCGTCTGGAAGCGCTGTTCCGGGACTGGCGGCGCCGCGAGCCCGAGACCCACTGGGTGATCCTTGGGGACTTGGTACACGCGCCCGATGCCGAGGCGCGGCGCGAGCAGCCAGAGCTTTACGACTATGCCGATGAGTCGATGGCGCTGTGCGATCAGGTCCTGGCCCTGCAGCGGGACTTTCCCGGCCAGGTGCACTATGTCCTGGGCAATCACGACCACGGCCACGTCGGCGGGCCGCACACGAGCAAGTTCTATCCCGACGAGGTGAGCGCGCTGGAAGCCGGCCTCAGCGAGCCGGAGCGGCAGCGCCTGCGCCTGCTATTCGCTAGCGCGCTGCTCGCTGTTGTGGCGCCCTGCGGTCTGCTGCTGTGCCATGGCTCGCCGGATGCGTCGCTGCCGGACCTGGCGGCGCTCGACGACATCCCGCTTGAGGTGGACCAGGCGCGGGGCGAGCAGCGAGCCATCCTGCGCACGCTGCTGACCAGCTATGGGCAGAGCGATGCCGTGGCGCAGGCGATGCTGGCCCAGGTCGCACAGGCCGGGGGCTGGGATCTGCGCGTCGTTGTACATGGCCACGACCGCGATGACAGCGGCTTCTTTCGCGAGGGCCAGACGCAGGTCTGTCCGGTGCTGTTTGGCGCGCCGCGGGCCGCCAAGCGCTATCTGCGCATCGATCTGAGCGCGCGCTACGAGCAGGCTGCCGATCTGCGCGACGGCTTTGAGATCCTTCGCCTGTACCCGGATGGCTAGCCTGGCTTAGCGGCGCCAGAAGGTGTTGGTCAGCCACAGCACGGCCAGCACCGCCCCCGTCAGGCCCAAAAGGATCAGGAACAGCAGCCAGGGCGGGACCAGCACCGGCTGGCCATGGCGACGTACGGTGAAGCCGCGCTCGTGCGGGACCTGGGCCTGCGCGCGCTTGCGGGCCAGCGAGTGATAGCGCTCCAGCAGGTCGGCGCCGTCGAGACCCAGCAGGCGGGCATAGGTCCGCAGGTAGCCCGAGACAAACACCGGGGCCGGCAAGATGTCGAGCTGGGCGTCTTCCAAGGCGCGTAGCCAGCGCGGCGAGATGCGTGTCTTGTCCGCCACGTCGGCCAGCGAGAGCCCACGACGCTCGCGGGCCCGCCGCAGCAGCGAGCCAAAGTGCAGCTCGCCACTTGCTTGCGCATCCTCGCCAGACGACTGCACCTCAGCCTCCGGCGCCAGCGGCGCGGCGGTTCGTCGCTCTGGTCGCTCTAGCGACGGCCGGCGGGTCGCCTCGATGGGCAGAGGCGGCGGCGCTGACTCGCGGGGAAAGAGCTCGGGATCCGAGCCCGGTGGAGCCGCGGTCGCCGGCGGCTGCGCGCGGTCGGTAGGACGCAGCGACTCTGGGTCCTCGGACTCGGGGGGCAGAGGCTCGGCGATACGCGCGGGGGAGCGGGGTGGCTCAACGTGATCCGCGGCGGCTGCATCCGGGGCGGGACGGCGACGCTCGACTGGCGCTCGGACTCGCCGCTCAACAAACTGCGGCTCGGGGTGGGTTAGCGGAGGGACCGTGTGCGACACGGCGTCGCCTGCCGTCTGCGGCAGTGGACTGTGGTGGGCCTCGGCTGCCGCGTCGCGGGGCGCCTCCGTCCCCAGATCGACCGGCAAGAGCAGGAGCTTCGAGCCGCCGCTTTTGCTCGCTACTCGCGTCGAGGGTGGCGTTAGCCTGGCCGGTCCGTCCGTGGCGGACGCAGAGGACAGCCGACCCGAGCGGGACGGCGTGCGCAGTGGGCTGCCTGCGGTCTTCCTCATGCTTGCGGTCTCACACTCACGGTCTCACGCTCTCGGATGGGGCTGGGCTCGGGGCTTCTGGGGGACTTGTCGCTCAGGCCGGCCGAGGGGCTCGGCACCCTGACCCGGTACGCGTCGAAGCGCTCTGGCTGAGTCGGACAGATCCACCGGCTAGAGGGGCGATCTGTGGCATGTCGCCTGTCGGTTTGTCAACCGAGCCCGGGCCTTTTCTGATACAAGCCAGAGCATGGGCGAGCCGCAGATTTACTCCATGACTTCGCATGCGCTGACCTCGGCCGATAGCACGCCGCTGCGCGCCGATTTCTATGTTCCGGCGGCGGCAGCGGCGCCGGCCGAGCGCGGCCTAGTGTTGCTGCTGCATGGCTACTGCGAGCACCGCGGACGCTATCGTCACGTCGCTGAGCACCTGGTCCGCAATGGCTACACGGTGCTGGTCGGCGATCTGCGCGGCCATGGCGAGTCGGGCGGTGAGCGCGGCCACGTCGTGCGCTTTGCCGACTATGTGGACGATGTCGATGCGCTCTTGGCCGTCGGGCTGGCCCAGGATGCCGCCTTTCGCCAGCAGCGGCCGACCCCGCCGGGCGCCGCGACGCCGCCGAGCCTGCCGGCCTTTGTGACGCACAGCATGGGCGGTCTCGTCGGGCTGGAGTATGTGCTGTCGCGGCCGAGCGCGTTTCGCGCCCTGGCGCTGTCGGCACCGTTCTTGGGTCTGCGCTTGCGCGTGCCGGCTTGGAAGCGTGGCTTGGGCCTGGCGGCGTCGCTGGTTCGCCCTGGGCTGCGGCTGCCCAATGAGCTGCCCTCCAGCTCGCTGTCGCACGACCCCGAGGTCTGTCGCAGCTACGATAGCGATCCGCTGGTGACGCACGAAGCCACGGCCCGCTGGTTCACCGAGGCCCTTGCCGCCCAGGCTGACGTCCGCGCCCGCGCCAGTCGCATCAAGCTGCCGCTGTTCTTTATGTGCCCTGGCGACGATCACCTGGTCGATACCAGCGTCAGCCAGCAGGTCTTCGATCGCATCGGCGCCAGCGACAAGACGCTGACTTCCTACCCCGGCCTGTACCACGAGATCTTCAACGAGCTGCAGAAGGACCGCGTGCTCGCCGACCTGACCAACTGGCTCAACACGCGCTAGCTCCCCGTCGCTGCGGCGCAGGTTCTGGACCCCACTCCTTCCTTCGGCCCCCTGTACACTGCCATGACTGCTGAATCGACCGCGCCCGCCTCGGCGGAGCCCACCCTGACGACTGGCCAGCGCTTCGCTGATGTCGTTGAGCTGATGAATCGCCTGCTCGCCCCCGACGGCTGTCCCTGGGATCGCGAGCAGACGCTGGCCTCGCTGAAGCCGTTTCTGCTGGAGGAAACGCACGAGGTCCTCGAAGCGCTGGAGAGCGGCGACGCCGGCCACCATCGCGAGGAGCTTGGCGATCTGCTGTTTCAGGTGGTGTTCCAAGCCGCCCTGCGCGAGCGTGAGGGCGCCTTTCACATCGACGATGTCTGCACGGCGCTCGTCGACAAGATGAAGCGGCGGCACCCGCACGTCTATGGCGACCTGACGGTCAAAGATGCGGGCGAGGTGCTGGCCAACTGGGGCGAGATCAAGGCGGCAGAGAAGAAGGCGGCGGGCAAGAGCGAGCCGCGTGGCGCACTGGATGGGATTCCCCTCGGACTGCCCGCGCTCTTGCGTGCGCAGCGACTGGGTGAGCGGGCGGCTGGGGTGGGCTTTGACTGGCCCGATCTGGCCGGTGTGCGCGACAAGCTGCGTGAAGAGCTAGCCGAGCTCGACGAGGCTCTGGCGACTGGCGAGCGCGCGGCGATTCAGCATGAGCTCGGCGATGTCTTGTTCACCCTGACCCGCTTGGCCGCCAAGCTCGACAGCCCGCCCGAGGACACGCTGAGGGCGGCAAATGCTCGCTTCGTGACGCGCTTTTCCGCCATGGAGCGCGCCGCTCAGGCGGATGGGCACCGCCTGAAGGATCTGTCCCTCGATCAGATGAACACATACTGGGAAGTCGCCAAGGCAGCCGGGCGGCGCTAAGGCCGGGGAGCAAGCGGCAGAGATCAGCGGGCAGCGGCGGAGGGCTTAGGGCAGGACGCGCAGCAGGATGGCCGTCGTGTTGTCGACACCCCCGCTGCTCAGCGCGGCACGGATCAGCGAGTCGCAGGCTTCTTCGAGGTTGCCGGACATCGTCGCGTCGTGCATCACTTCGCGCAGGATCCAGTCGTCCACCATGTCGGTCAGGCCGTCGCAGCACAGCAGATAGACATCGCCGACCTGCATCGATTCCTTCTGGTGCTCGACCTCGACGGCTTCGTGTAGGCCGACGGCGCGCACGATGACGTTGTCATTCGGCGGACCGTAGCGACGCGCCAGCTCAGGGTTGTCTTCGTACAGGTTGACCAGCGAGTGGTCGCGCGTCACCTGCACCAAGTCGCCGCTCTGTCCAGAGAGGCGGTAGATGCGGCTGTCACCCACGTGACAGAGGTGAACGATCGCCCCCTCCTGACGGATCCCGACAACGGTCGTGCCCATGTTGTGTAGGCTGGGATCGCTGCGGGCCTGATTGAAGATGGCAAGGTTGGCATTCTTGATGGCGGTCACCAGGACATCCAGCTCGTCTCCGGCTGGGATCTGGCCCGATCGCACGGTCTGCTCGATGGTGCGAACGGCTAGCTGGGACGCGACTTGGCCGCCAACATGTCCCCCCATGCCATCGCACACCGCCCACAGCCCCAGGTCGGGGGCCATGAGCATCGAGTCCTCGTTCTTTTCTCGCACCAGACCTACGTGGGTGCGCCCCGCTTGCTCTAATCGCATCGTTGAGTATTTTCGACGATATTCCGACAAAAGGTGCCCTGTCAATGAGCGGGCTTATTGGTATCCGCACACGAAAAATGTCGGCGCAAGTTGGCGCCGAGACGCCTACCTCGGCCGACAGTAGGCGACAGATGGGGGAAGCCGACCGACCGAGCGAAGCCGTCGTGCCGCAGCCGGCTCGTCTGGGGGTGCTGTCGCTGCACTTTGAGGCTGGGCGCTGTCGCGTAAAGTGTCCGTTCTGTTATCTCGGCCAGCGCGACGGAGCGGTAGACGGCAGCGCGGAACGCGGCCGGGAAGCCACGACGCCCATTGTGGCTAGCGAGGGCATCGTCGTCATGCTGGAAGACCTGCTGCAGCGGCTGCCCTACCGCGAGCTGGCGATCACGCTCAGTGAGCCGATAGAGCCCTTGGCCGACCGCGATGTGCTGCCTCGCCTGCTGCGGCTGGCGCGACAGCGCAGCCTGCCCGCCGCCGTGACCACGACCCTTCCGGTCGCGCTCTCGGCGAACCCCGCGCTGCTGGCCGATGCGACCCGCCTCAACCTGTCGATTGATCCGTACAAAGGTCCGGCAGCTGGCCGGCTGCTGGCGCCGGTGGGGCAGGTGGCCGCGGCCGACGTCGGGCAGGCCTTGTCGCAGATCGCCCAGAAGTTTCCCCACAGCGAGCGGGTGCTGATCGCTACCTTGTCGACGCAGCGCTTTGCCGATCAGCTCTGCGAGGGCCTGCTGGCAGAGCTGCTTGCCCTGCCCAGCGTCGATCGCGTCGCACTCAACGCCGTCAAGCCGCCGCCGCCTTGGTGCGATCGAGCGTTCTGGCTGCGCGCCCTGCATCGCCTGCGCCCGCTGCTCGCCCGCGAGCTAGACCGTCGGCTGTTTCTTGACTGCTACGTCGCTGCTCGCATCCTGGGGCTTGGCGACTGCCCAGCCCGGCCTGATCTTTCCCCGGCACCAGCCCCCCCTCCGAGCACGCTGTCCTCTGGCTCACCACCGGCGCTGTCGTTTCGGAGCTGCGTCTACCAGGCGCAGGCCGACTTCACCGTCCACAGCGCCGAAGAGCTCAGCGAGCGGCTGGCCAGCTTCGTCGTCCCACCGGTCTGCCCCTTTCCCATCGACTAAGCGGGGCCGGGCCAGCCTAGGCTAGCTGGGGTTCGGGCCGTCTGCTCTCTTGCCTTCCTTTGAGCGGGCATTTAGGTTTACCAGCGCTCAAGTTGCCGGATTCCGCCCCCTCGGCGTCACCCTGTGTCACCGCGCGGCAGGCGGGCCCCTTCCGTCCGGCCGCCCCCTTCCCACTCGCAAGCAAGAGAGCCATGGCAGACGAGGCAAAGTTCCAAGATCGTTTCAGCACCCTGAAGGCCGAGCTCGGCAAGGTACTCGTCGGGCAGGACGCGATGGTCCACCGCCTGCTTCTGGGCTTTGTCGCCGGTGGTCACATCCTGCTCGAAGGCGTCCCCGGCCTGGCCAAGACGCTGGTCATCCGCACCCTGGCCAGCTGCATCGATGCGACGTTTTCGCGCATCCAGTTCACCCCGGACATGCTGCCCGGCGACGTCACCGGCACGCAGATCTTCAACCCCAAAGAGGGCAGCTACAGCGTCAAGAAGGGGCCGATCTTCGGCAACCTTATCTTGGCCGACGAGATCAACCGCGCCCCGGCCAAGGTGCAGGCGGCGCTCCTCGAAGCGATGCAGGAGCGGCAGGTGACGCTCGGCGAGCACACCTTCCCGCTGTCCGAGCCGTTTCTGGTCCTGGCGACGCAGAACCCGATAGAGCAAGAGGGCACCTACCCGCTGCCCGAAGCGCAGCTCGATCGCTTCATGATGAAGGTGCGCGTCAGCTATCCCAGCAAGGAGGAGGAGCTCAAGATCGTCGACCGGATGGCCGGCAATACCAGCGAGCCACAGGTGCAGAAGGTGATGACGCCGGCTGAGATCCTGGCTGCTCGCGAGGCTGCGCGGCACGTGTTTGTCGACGACAAAGTGAAGCGCTATGTCGTTGATCTGGTGGCCGCGACCCGCGATCCCGCCGGGCACAAGCTGCCGCAGCTCAAGTCGCTGATCGAGTGTGGCGCCTCGGTGCGGGCCTCGATCAACCTGATCAAAGTCGCCAAGGCCAATGCGCTGTTGTCAGGGCGCAGCTACATCAGCCCCCACGACGTAAAGAGCATCGCCCACGACGTGCTGCGCCACCGGCTGCTTCTGTCCTACGAAGCGGAGGCCGAGAACAAGACCTCCGATGACATCGTGAGCCTGATCCTCGACAACGTCGAGGTGCCCTAAGCCTGCATGCTGCCGTCGGAGATCGTCAAACAGGTCCGCCGCATCCAGTTTCAGACCGGCCGTCACGTCGCCGACATGCTGGCTGGGCAGTACCTGTCCGTCTTTAAGGGCCAGGGCATGGAGTTCGACGAGGTCCGGCCCTATACCCCGGGGGACGACGTCCGCACCATCGACTGGAACGTCACGGCGCGCATGGGGGCGCCGTTCGTCAAGCGCTTCCAGGAAGAGCGCGAGCTCACGGTGCTCTTGGTCGTCGATATCTCCGCCTCGCAGAACTTCGGCTCGGGCGGGCGCTCGAAGCGTCAGGCGGCGGTTGAGCTGTCGGCGCTGCTTGCCTTTTCAGCCATCCACAACGACGACAAGATCGGCCTCTTGCTGTTCCATGGCGGCGTCGAGGAGTTCATCCCGCCGCGCAAAGGGCAGAAGCACGCGCTGCGCGTCGTGCGGGAGGTGCTGGCCCGCGGCATCGACGAGGGGGGCACGACGCCTCCTGGCGTGGGGGCCGAGCCGAGTGCCCGCGCGTCACGCCTGCCCGCCTGGATGGCCCGGGCGCTGTCGCGGCTGCGTCGAGGCCGCCCACCAGCCGACGATCCACGCCGCCGCACCAACATCGCCGGAGCGATGGAGTTCTGCCGCCGCATCTTGCCGCGCCGAGCTGTCGTGTTCCTGGTCTCGGACTTTCTGGACGACGGCTACCAGTCGGCGCTGCGCAGCGTGAACCGCCGGCACGATGTGGTCGCGGTCCAGGTCAGTGACGAGCGCGAGCAGCAGTTCCCCGCCGCCGGGCTGATCACGCTGGAGGATGCCGAGACCGGGGCGGCCCAGACCTACGACACTAGCTCGGCGGCCTTCCGGCAAGCGCTGACGGCGGCGGCGGCGCTGCGCAAAAAGCAGCTTGAGACCACGCTGCGCGGGGCCGGCATCGATCTCGTTCGCATTGATGCCAGCCGCTCAGTGGTCGATCCCTTGCTCGCCTTCTTTCGCATGCGCGAGCGGAGGCAGCGTCGATGAGTTCGCATCCAATCAACCGAGCAGGGCGAGCAGGTCGAGCAGGTCGCACGACAGCGAGGGCCTCGCGAGGGCTCTGCCTGGCTGGCTTGGTTCTGTGGGTCGCCGCGTGTCATCGCGGTGAGACGCCACCGGCACCCGATGCTGGTCTAGCCGCCAGCGAGAGCTTGGTCCAGACCAGCGAGTCAGGGCCAGTGCGCGTTACGCTCTCGCTGCAGCCGAAGAAACCCCGCCTGGGCGATGCCCTGAGCCTGACGCTGACCGTCGATGCGCAGCCTGGCATCCAGGTCGAGATGCCGCCGTTTGGCGAGGCGCTCGGTCGCTTTGCCATCACCAGCTTTACGCCGCGCAGTGAGACCAAGGGCGATGGGTCGAGCCAGCACACGCAGCGCTATGGGCTGGAGTCGCCGATGAGCGGGCGGCAGCGCATTCCGTCGCTGCGCATCGAGTTTCTCGATCACCGACCCGCCGGCGGCACCTGGGTCGCCAGTGCTCCCGACGCCGGCAGCGAGGCTGTGCACGAGATCCTGACTGACGAGATCGCCATCGATATCGCCTCGGCGCTGCCAGATGCGAAAGACGAGGAGCTGCGTGGGCTGCGCGACTCGCTCGACGAGTCCGAGGTGCGGCGCGTCTACCTCCTTCTGGCCGGGCTACCGGTACTGGCGCTGACCCTGCTCCTTACCGCATGGCTGCTGCGTCGGCTGCGGACCCGTGCGGCGCAGAAGGTGCGCGTCAGCGCCTTCGAGCGAGCCCGCCGCCGCATGGCTGAGCTTGAGCGGCGTGGCTGGCCGGCGCAGGGCGAGGCCGATGCCTGGTATGTCGAGCTGTCGGACATCGTGCGCCGCTACATCGAAGATCGCTTCGGCGTGCGCGCCCCTGAGCTGACCAGTGAGGAGTTCTTGCGCGAAGCGCAGGCCCGACTGCGGCTCCAGCCGGCCCAGCGGCAGCTCCTTGAGGCCTTTCTGTCGACCTGCGATCGCGTCAAGTTCGCCGGCTATCGCCCAGGCAGCAGCGAGTCGCAGCAGGCGTTTGCCGAGGCCGGTCGCTTTCTCGACGACACCCGCCTGCCGGAAGCCAGCTCCGGAGGGCCGACATGACCGGGCTGTCAGCGCTTGAGTTCCGTCAGCCGCTGTGGCTCCTGCTGGCGCTGGCCGCGCTGCCGGTCTTTTTCTGGGCCTGGCACAGCGGTGGCCGCCTAGTCTTCTCTTCTCTGGCCACGCTGCCGCCGGCTGGTCGCAGCCTGCGTAGCCGGCTGCGTTTCTTGCCTCCCTTGCTGCTGGCGCTCGCTGTCGCTGCCCTGGCCCTGGCCTTGGCCGGTCCGCGGGCGGCGTCGCGGCAGGCCCGCATCAAGAAGCAGGGCATCGCCATCATGATGGTCATCGACATCTCAGGCTCGATGCAGGCGCTGGACCTATCGCTGCCCGATCGAGAGCGAACCCGCTTGGATGCGGTGCGCGATGTGCTGATCGACTTTGTCGGCGGTGGGCATGGCCTGCCGGGACGCGCCGACGATCTGGTCGGCATCGTCAGCTTTGCCGCCTACGCCGACACCCGCTGCCCGCTGACCCTCGACCACGAAAACCTGGTGACGGCCGCCAAGCAGCTAGAGATCGTCAGCCGTGAAGACGAAGACGGCACCGCGATCGGCGATGGCCTCGGCTTGGCTCTGGAGCGCCTGCGTGATGCCAAGGCCAAGTCGAAAGTGGCGATCGTGCTGACCGATGGCGTCAATAACCGTGGTGAGACCTCGCCACCGCAGGCCGCCGAGCTGGCCGCGACCCTGGGGATCAAGGTCTACACCGTCGGCGCTGGCACCAATGGCATGGCACCGGTGCGGGTCATGGATCCCTTCGGCCGCCGCGTTCTCGACCGCATGCCCGTCGAGATCGACGAAAAGATGCTGCGCGGTATTGCCGAGAAGACCGGCGGTCGCTACTTCCGCGCCACCGATGCCGAGACGCTGTCGCGCGTCTACCGCGAGATCGACAGCTTGGAGCGCAGCGAATTTATCGAGCAGCGCTTCCGCCAGTATCAAGAGTATTTTCCCTATGCTCTTTCGCTGGGACTGGTGCTGGCGACGCTGGCCTGGCTGCTGCAGGCGACGCTGCTGCGGAGGCTACCCCAGTGAGCACGCTGACTTTTCAACAGCCGCAGCTGCTCTGGCTGCTGTTGCCGTCGCTGGCTCTGCCGGCCCTGCTGCTGTGGCTCGACTGGCAGGAGCGCCGTGAGGGCGGCGGCTTGGCCCGCTTTGTCTCTGCCCTTATGCAGCAGCGCTTGGCGGCTCGACTGTCGCCGTCTCGTCGGCTGCTGCGCATACTCGCTGTGCTGCTGACCCTTGTGTGCGGCAGCTTGGCCCTCAGCCGGCCGCAGACCCCGGGCGAGGTCGAGACGGTCAACACCACTCAGCTGGCAGCCGATCTGGTGGTGGTTCTCGATGTCTCGCGCTCGATGCTGGCTGAGGATGCCGCCCCCAATCGGCTGCAGCGCGCCAAGGCCGAGATCGCCGACCTGTTGGCCAAGCTCAAGGGGCATCGCGTCGGGCTGGTGGCCTTCGCTGGACGGGCGCAGGTGCTGTGCCCGCTGACCCCGGACTATGGCTTTTTTCGCATGATCCTCGACCGCACTGATCCGCGCAGCATCGGCCGCGGTGGCACTCGCATCGGCGACGGCCTGCGTCAGGCCAAGGCCGCCTTTGGCGTCGGCTCCGGCGCCCGCTTGGTGCTGCTGATCACCGATGGAGAAGATCATGACTCCTTCCCCCTCGAAGCCGCGCAAGAGCTCAAGCGCGAAGGCATTCGCGTGGTGGCGATTGGCTTTGGCGATGAGCGCGGCAGCGAGATTACACTGACCGACCCAGCGACGGGAGCCCGCAGCTTTCTGGTCGATCGGGCGGGGCAGCTAGTCCGCTCGCGGCTCGATGGCAAGACGCTGCGCGACATCGCGCTGGCGACGCAAGGCGCCTACATCCCGGCCGGGGTCGCCAGCTTGGATCTGGAGTCGATCATCCGCGAGCACATCCAGCCGCTAGTGCGCGATCAGCCCCAGACAGCGACGCGGACGCAGCCCAAGGAGCACTATCCAGCGCTCATCCTGCTCAGCCTGCTATCGCTGCTCTTGGCCGTCCGCCTGAGTGTCGGAGCACGACGGGTCAGCTGGGGGGACGCGGGAGCCAGCGGCAGCCTGGGGCCGGTACTGACGCTGGCTCTGATCGGCACACTGCTCGGCAGCTTTGTCGGCTCGGCGTCGGCTGCGCCAGCGACGGCACCAGCCGGAAATGCTCCGGTGGCGGCCGCCCCGGTGGGAGCGGATAACAGCGCAAGTCAAGTGACTCCCGCCGTGCCCGCAGGCTCACCACGGCAGCGCTACAACCGCGCGCGCGAGGCCTATGGCCGGGGCGACTATGCTCAGGCCGAAGCGGCCTTCTTGTCGGCTCGTGATGCTGCCGAGGGCGACGATGAGCTGCGCTTTCGCGCCGCCTTTAACGTCGCTCTGACTCAGGCCCAGCGGGCGGCCGGGCTGGCCAAAGAGAAGCCGCAGGAGGCCGAGAGCGCGCTGCAGCAGAGCGCCGCCTGGTTCCGCGATGCCGTTCGCCTGCGTCCGGCGGACAGCGACGCGCGGCACAACCTAGAGCTGGTGCTGCGCCGCTTGCAAGCCCTTCGCGATCAGCTGAACAAAGGACAGAACACACTTGAGGCTCGCCTGGCTCGCATCATCGCTGACGAACGCACGCTGCGCGATCGCATCCGCGGCCTGCTGTCGCGCATCGCCCAGGCTGGAGCCAGCGACGAACCCCTGGCGTTCCATGGCGAGTTTGAGGACGCCTCGACCTTTGAGCGAACCCTGCTCTCGGAGGCGGGGGCGGTGCTCGACCTGGCGGGTGACGAGCGCGATCGGCTGTCGCAGCGGGCGGAAAAAGATCGCAAGCCGGAGGAGAGCGCGCGGCTGATCCAGCTGCAGAACCTCGAGCACTACATAAACCTTGCGCGCGGCACCTTGGCTGACGTCGCTCGCCTGCTGCGCCGCCTGCAGGGTGAGCGGGCGCACCGTCAGGCTGATGTCGCCGTGACGCAGCTTAAGCGGGCGCAGGAACAGCTACAGGATCCGGTCACCGTGCTCAAGGGGCTGGTCGC
>CAZVMD010000137.1:0-17429 GCA_964628555.1 uncultured Myxococcales bacterium
TGGATCAGGTCGAGGAACTGCAGGCCGCGGTTGGTGTACTTCTTGGCGATCGAGACGACGAGGCGAAGGTTTGCTTCGACGAGCTCGGCCTTGGCCTTTTCGGCCATGCGCTCGCCTTCGGCGATCTCTTTGTAGGTGCGGCGCAGATCGTCGATCGAAAGCTTCGCCTCTTCCTCGACGCGCTTGATCTTCTTCTTCGACTCGATCATGCCCTGCGCGGCGTTCTCGAGTTCTTCGGAGGTGACACCGAGCTTCTTGATGATGGCCTTGGCCTTGGTGGCGTTGGCCTTCATCTCTTTGAGCGTGCGCGCCAGATCCTTCTGCGGCATGCCGACGCGGCGCTCGAACTCCTCGATCTCCGCCTCGCCTTTTTCGATCCGCATGACCAGGCTCTTGAGCTTCTGGACCACGCGGTCGATCTGCTTCTTGTTGATGCGCAGCTCCGAGAGCAGCTCGAACATCTCCTGCTTGTTCTCTTCGAGCTTGTCGCGCAGCTTCTTCTTGCGGGTATCGGCGGCCTTGGCGCCCCCTGGCACGACGACGTTGGCGTCGAGCTCTTCGAGGATCTTCTCGTTGTCGCGCTGCAGCCGGCGGACCTTGTCGATGATCTTGACGACGCGGTCGGTGTGCCATTCCTCGTCGAAGTCGGCGTCCTCGTCATCGAGGTCGCGGACGACATCTTTGACGCGGATCTTGCCCTTCTTCAGCTTCTCCCCAAGCTCTAGGATCTCTTCGACGGCAATCGCGCTGTTGAGCACGACCTGCAGCACCCGTCGCTCGCCTTCCTCGATGCGCTTGGCAATCTCGACCTCGCCTTCGCGGGTCAGCAGCGAGACCGAGCCCATCTTGCGCAGGTACATGCGCACCGGGTCGTTGGTCTTGCTATAGCCACCGTCGAAGTCGTCGTCCTCGTCTTCCTCTTTCTTCTCTTCTTCGTCGAGGATCTCGGGAACTTTGGGGCCAACCGCGTTGCCCGAGTGGACCTTGACGCTATTCGCCGAGTCCACCACCTCGATGCCTTCGTCCCCTAGCGACGAGAGCCAGTCATCGATTTGATCCGACGAGACTACGTCGTCAGGCATGTGGTCATTGACGTCGTCGTAGGTCAGATAGCCCTTGGCTTTCCCCATCGAGATGAGCTGCTGTTTGCGGCGCTCGGTTTGGTCTCGGTTCATCTGCCGGGTTCCTTTGGCGTTCCTTCTGGATGGACTAGGTCTTAAGGAGCTGGGGAATCTATCACGGTCGCGGGCGCGGAGGCGAGGCCGCGGATCTGTTCACGCAATAGAATCAGCTCACGTATTCGTTGGTTGATGGGAAGTCGGGCCTCGGCGTCTCCGCCGCCAGCCAGCCGGGCCAGGCGCTGCGTCAGGTCTTTGATCTCTCGCTGGATGGCACGATCGCGGATCTGGTAGCAGAGCTGCGCCAGGGTCTGCTCTGGATTTTCTGAAGGAAGAGATTTGCCCGAGAAGATGGCTGCCGCAACTTCTGCTCGCTCTTCTTCTGGGGCCAGTGCCAGCAGGCGCTCGAGGGTCACGCTCTGTCCTTGGCCTAGCTCATCGCGCGCTTGGCGCAGCATCTCGGCGAGCACCGGGTCGTCCAGCGCATCCAGCACCTCGTCTTCCAGGTAGGGCAGCAGGGTCGGATGGTGACCCAGCAAGAGCAGGAGGCGCATCGACTGCGGATTCCAGGTCGAGACGCGGGCCGCGGACCGGGCTTTGGGGCTTGGTGGCTGCTGTGGCGCCGAACCCCCACCGACCACAGGGGGAGGTGAGCTGGCGCTTGGGGCAGCGCGACCGGCGGCGCGAGCCTCGCGTCCGGCTTCGAGCTGGCGCCAGATCATGTCGGGTCGCACCCCTAGCGCGCTGGCGATGCGGTCGACATGTAGCTCGCGCGCCGTGTCGCTGCGCACCGAAAGGAGCAGCGGGTTCAAGCGCTCCAGCAGGCGGGCCCGGCCGCCCGTGCTCTGGGTCTCGGTCTGGGCCAGTGCTTCGTCCACGACATAGTCGATGGCCGGGCGGGCCGAGCGAATCGCCTTGTCGAGCCCCTCGGGGTTCTTGTGCGCGAAGGTATCCGGATCTTCACCGTCGGGCAGGCGGGCGATTCGGACGTCTAGGTTGCCGCTGGTCAGCGTCGCCATATCGCGCAGGCTGGCTTCGGTAAACAGAAAGATATCTTTGAGCGTCGCGGCCCGCCCAGCTCGATCGCCGTCGAGCATCAGGACCACGTGGCCATCTTCGCCGAGCAGGCGCGACAGCAGCTTGGCCTGCGCCTCGGTCAGGGCGGTGCCCATCGGGGCGACGCAGTGGTCAAAGCCGCTCTGGTGCAGCGCGATGACATCGAAGTTACCCTCGACGATGATCACCTGTCGGCGCTTGCGGATGGGATCGCGGGCCAGGTGCAGGCCGTAGAGGTGGTCACCTTTGCGATAAAGCGGCGTCTCAGGCGAGTTGATGTACTTGGCACCCGCCTTGTCGGGATTTTCCGTCGGGACTGAGCTCGGCAGGGCCCGGCCGCCGAAGGCGACGACATCACCGAGCGTCGTGGCGGCGCGTCCGCCCATCGGGACCAGCAGCGGGAACATCACTCGGTCGCGGAATCGATCGTAGTGCGTGGCCGATCCGGCCGGGGCTCGGCGGGGCAGTGTGGGCGGGCTCTGACTGTCGCTGCCGCGGCGAATCAGCAGGCCCGCCAGCTCGGCCAGCTCGTGCGGTACATTTTTCTGCGCAAAGAGGCGCAGCAGGCCGTCCCAGGCATCGGGGGCGTAGCCGAGGCGAAAGCGGGCCGCCAGCTCGGCCGAGACACCGCGCTTGGCCAGGTAGGCGCGCGCTGGCTCACTCTTGCCCAGCTCGGCCTCGAAATAGCGGGTGGCCAGCTCGTTGAGTCGCAGTAGCAGCTGACGCTGGTCGCTCTGGGCGCTGCTCGATGCAGCGTCGCGCGAGCGCTCGCGCGGGTCATGCGATCCCGACCGACTGGCGGGCGGTGGCTCGGGAATGACGACGCCGGCCCGGCTGGCCAGCTCCTTGGCGATTTCGACGAAGCTGCGGCCGGTCAGGTCGACGAGGAAGCGGAAGACATCGCCGGTCTTGTGACAGCCAAAGCAATAGAAGAAGCCCTTGGCGGGACTGACCGTAAAGCTTGGTGACTTCTCTGGGTGAAACGGGCACAACCCCTGGTAGTTGGCGCCGCTGCGACGCAGGGGCACATGCTCGCCGATGATCGCGACGAGATCACTGCGCTCGCGGATCTCCGCGATGATGTGGTTGGGGATAAGCGCCAAGCGTTAGCCTTTAGCGTTGCCAAGGCCTGCCCAGGTGGGCCGACAGGAGAGACCGAGACGCGAAGGTGGCTCCACGGATCAGAGTAAGTGGGCGATATTCTGGGCAAATTGTCGCGGGGCGTCAAATGTCGGGCCCGCGAGGTCTTGCGGGCTAGAGCTGCGGCTTGAGGTTCTGCAGGGTCGTGCGCACCGTGGTCATGATTTCCTGCCAGTTGTACAGGGCATAGATGGCGAGCGCGATGACCACCAGCGCGACTTCACCGACCCGGCGCAGGATGGCTCGGCCGCGCCCCGGCTCAGGCGGGGCTGGCAGTGGCTGGCCGGGCTGCGCATAGGCCATGGCCTGGTTGGGATAGGCCTGGTTCGGGTAGGCCTGGTTCGGATAGGCCTGGTTCGGATACGCGGGACTGGCTGGCGGGTAGCCGGGCGGGGCATAGCCGGTCGGCGGTGCGGCGTAGCTTGGGGGCGTCGGATACCCCGCGGAGCCCGCGACCGCGGTCGGGGCCGAGGGCGGCGTGTAGGCTGGCGGCGGCGGGCTGTAGGCCGGTGGGCTGGGCGTCGCAACGGTGGCGGGCTCACCGCTGACCGGGACCTGGGCATCACCGCTGAAGGCGGCAATGCCGCGAATGCCGCGACAGGCGGTGCGCAGATCCTGAATGACATCGCGCATGCTCTGCGGCCGCAGCTCGGGCTGACGCGACAGCATGCGGCGGATAACGCGGGCTAGCTGCGCCGGCACGCCAAACTGCACCGGATCCGGCGGCGTTGCCTCCATGTGCAGCATGATCCACTCGTAGGCAGTGGCGGCGCTGTACGGTCGCTGGCCGCACAGCATCTCGAACATCATCACGCCCAGGGCATACACATCAGCGCGGCCGTCGATGTCGGGACGTGCCTGCCACTGCTCGGGGGCCATGTAGGGCGCGGTGCCGATGATCATGCCGGTGCTGGTCAGCTTCTCATCGGTCTGCAGCGGATCGCCGCGCAGCTTGGCGACCCCGAAGTCGAGGACCTTGACGAACTCTGGATTGGTGGTGCGCTCGACGATAAAGACGTTGTCGGGCTTGAGGTCGCGGTGGACGATCTGCAGGTTGTGAGCGGCCTGCAGGGCGCTGGCGATCTGGACCGCGATATTGACGGTACGGGCGGCATCCAGGCGCTGATCGCGCTTCATCAGCTTGGTCAGCACCGTGCCGTTTAGCATCTCCATGACCTGATAGCAGGTCCCATCGGGAGTGATGCCGCCGTCGAAGATCTGGACGATGTTTTCGTGCTCAGCGCGGCTGGCGGCAGAGGCTTCGTTCAAGAAGCGCTGCTTCATGCCACTCTGCGTCGAGAGCTCGGGCTTGAGGATCTTGATGGCCCCTTTGCGGCCCTGGATCGTGCTGTGCACAGCCTCATAGACGGCCCCGAAGGCCCCCTCGCCCAAGAGACGGCTGATGCGCCAGTTCCCCAGGGTCTGGCCAACCAGAGACTGCATCTCCATCCCGACATCGTAGCAAAATCAGGTCGGTCTTCGGCAGACCAGCAAGCCGAAGTGTTCGCCGAGGCGGCGCTCGCGGATCTCGACGAAGCCCAGCTCGGCCAGGGCGGAGAGCAGGGCCGGTCCGTCGGGGCGGTCGTGCTCGGGATGGTCCATCAGGCGGCGCCAGAAGGGGTGCAGGATGAACGCGGCGTACGACTCTTCCAGGCACAGCTGACCACCGGGGCGCAGCACGCGGAAGGTCTCGCGCAGGGCCTGGCGCCAGTCGGGCGCGTGGTGGATGACGCCGAAGCAGACCACGGCGTCATAGCTCTGGTCGGCTACCGGAATGTGCGCAATGTCGGCGCGGAAGGCGTGGATCGGCAGGCGTCGCGCTGCGGCTCGTCGCCGCACCCGGCGAAGCTCACGCCGATCGACATCGAAGCCGTCGACGCGTCGTACAGCCGCGCTGCGCAGCAGCAGCTCAGCCCCCGCTCCGTCGCCGCAGCCTGGCTCTAGGACCTGCGTGCCGGCAAGCTCGGCCCCCAGCTCGGCAAAGCCAGTCAGCGTAACCGTCCGCTGCAGCCAGCGCCGCAGCGGATTGCGCATCAGGAAGGTCTCGAAGCCGGTCATCGCACCGTCGGGCGGATGCGACCGTCGTGGGCTTGGATCTCGGGCAGCAGGCAGGTGACGTTGGAGTAGTCGTAGGGGCCCAGCGGCGTGACGCCCTTGATGTTGCTCCACTGCGGGTCGCTGGCCGAGCAGCGGGCCCGCGAGTCGGTGTCGGGCAGCGAGCGGATGTAGTCGGCGAGCGCGTCGCGCAGGCTGATGCCGGTGTTGAAGCGGGTGGTGTTGCGCTTGAGCACGACGAAGCCAGAGCCACCGACCGAGATGAAGTCGTTGACCGCCGCCTTGTAGCTGGCGAAGCAGTCGAGCGGCTTGCACTTCGTTGTATCGACCGAGCCATCGGGACGGCGGCAGTTATCGCCGAGCACGATGTCGAAGGAGTGCGGGCCGATCCACTGCTGTCGCTCGGCTTCGGTGGCGCGCAGGCGGTCCTGGCAGTTACGTGGCACGGTCCAAGTTGTGCGCGGTCGGCTGTCGCAGGCGATGGAAAAGTACACCCCCGAGACCTGCACCTGCGTGCGGCAGCCGCGCTCCGAGCTGCGCTCCGCGACGAAGTCGAACATCTGCAGCATCTCGTCGCCAGAGAGAAACTGGGTGGTGATGGTGTTGTCGAAGGGGAACACGTTGTACAGCTGTTCGAGCGTCAGCGGGCCCGACTCGAAGTCGGCGCGGATGCCAAGCGCGTTGGTCAGACCGAAGTCGGCCTCGACGCGTCGGCGCAGCCGCATCGCCGTTGCCACCAGGTTGCCCAGCTGCGAGTCGCCGCCGCCCGGATCGTTGCGCAGCACCTTGGGGCAGGTGGCGCTGCCGGTCGGACAGGGCACGACGGCGTAGATCTGTCCCAGGTTCAGCGTCTGCTTCATGCGGATCTCGTACGGCTCGAGCAGGCGCGACATGTCGGGGTCGGGCGGGATGCAGACGACGCGCGGACGCGGCGGCGGTCCGGCGCCTCGCCACGGGCAGGCCAGCGGCGGGTTCGAGGGATGCGGCGGATCGCAGCGGATCAGCGGGTCACAGGGATCTTCCGGATCGCCATCGCGCCAGACCCTCTCGGTCACTGGGATGGCTCGATACGTATAACTCTTGACGAAGGTGCGACGGAGCCGCGGATCTACGGACTTGGGATCGCCCATGCGCACCACCATGTCCAGCGAGCCGACGAACTTGGCGAAGGCGCCGGAGTTTACGATGATCGTGTGCCCGATGAACGTCCCGTCGGTGTCGAAGTGCGCCAGGTCGACTGGCGGGTTGTACACGACGTGCAGATGGCCACCCAAGATGATGTCGATGCCCTCGATGTCGCCGAACATCTGCAGGTTGGCGTCCATCGCCTGCGCTTCCGCCACGTCGTCGGCGATCTCGGCCGCCACCACCTGATCTTCGTCGGGGCCGGCGTGGCTCAGCAGCACCAGCAGGTCGACCTGCGGCCGGAACACCCGCACCAGATCCGACACCGCCTGCTTGGCCTCGCGGGCCCGGATGCCCAGCGAGTTATCGCCCTCGACCGAGCTGTTCAGCGACGAGACATTGCCTAGGCCGATGACGCCGATGCGGATGCCTTTGACGTTGTAGATCGACACTGGCTGGATGAAGCGACCAAGCTTGGGCGCGCGCTGGTCATCGGCGTCGGCCCACTCGTAGTTGGCGGCCAGGATGGGGAAGTTGGGGCCGTTGTTCATAAGCTGCAGGCCCAGCATCACCGCGCCCTTGTCGAACTCGTGATTGCCCAGCGCCATGCCCTGCACGCCCAGGAGGCCCATGGCCCGCGTCTCGGTCTCGCCGTTGAACACGTTGAACACCGGCGCGCCCTGGAACATATCGCCCGAGTCGAGGTGCAGTGAGCGCGGCGCCCGCTCTCGCTCGCGCTTGATCAGCGTCGACATCCGGCCCAGGCCACCCACCGATGCGGTCGGGAAGGCGGTGCAGTCGCTGTCCTGCTTGCAGTTGCGGCCAAAGTCGGTGCTGCACACCCCGTCGCTGCGGCAGACACCGGGCAGGGCCAACAGGCCCAGCGCGCGATCCGGCGTGTTCGGCGCGTAGCGATACGGCTGCAGCCGCGAGTGCACGTCCGAGGTGTGCACCAAGACCAAGCGCACGTCCTGACCGCGCAGGTCATCGGGCTCGCGGTGATAGGTGCAGGCGGTCAGCGACAGCAGCAGGACGGGCAGAGACAGGAGAGCACTTCTGAGACGCCGCATAGGCGGCAGCGTAGCCGAAAGCCCTCGGGGGGACTAGCCGATTTTCCGAGACAGCGCGCGGCCGGGCCAGAGCCGGCTAGAAGCGGCGAGTCAGGATGGCGCCGCCGTTGCCACCGACGTAAAGCCGGCCATCGGGCAGCGCGAAGACGGTATGCAGCGCTCCCCCATAGCCAAGCTGCTGGGCTGAAAAGACGCCGCGCTGGCCGAGCAGGGCGCCGTCGTCGCCGACCACCAGCACGCGCTCGGCATCGAGGGGAAAGACGGCGCGCAGGGTGCTGTTGCTGGGCACCACGGTCTGGCGCGTCCAGCGGCTGCCGTCGTAGGCGACGATGGTGTTATTCTCGCCGACCGCCCACAGGTGCTTTTCGTCGAGGCCACCGAGGCCGTACAGGCGCCCGCTCGCTTGCGTATCGATCTCGCCGGTGCGGCCGCGCAGCGTCAGCAGCTTGCCGTTTTCCGTCGCCGCCCAGACATGGTCGGCGTCCAGGCCCCAGACGGCGCTGAGGCGGGTCGGTACCCTTCGATCGAGCTTGAAGCCGGCCCCGCCTAAGGACAGCACGCTGCCGTTTTCCGAGACCGCCCAGACGTGCGTGGCGTCGCTGCCCCAGACGCTGTTGAGCGTCTCGGTGGTCGGTGAAGCCAGTGCTTGCCAGGTGGTGCCGTCCCAGCGCAGGAGGGTGCCAGCGTAGCCGACCGCGTAGGCCAGCGTGGCGCTGCCGACCCAGACGCCGTTGAGGCTCTCGCTGCTGGGGTTGGGCTGGCGGGTGAAGCGGCCGCTCTCGGCGCGCAGGATGAGCCCGCTTTCACCGACGGCAAATAGCGGTCCACCGGGCTGGCCATGGATAGCCCGCACCGCCCCCGGCTGGCCCTCGACCTGCGGCCGCCAGGCGGTCCCGTCGAAGTGCACGATGGTGCCGTGGTCGCCGCCGGCCCAGACGTGCTGGGCGTCGCTGCCGCGCAGGCTGCGCAGCGGGCTCTGGGTTCCCGGGACCTGCTGGGTCCAGGTCTTGCCGTCCCAGGCCATGATCGGCCCCGTCGAGTCCAGGGTCCAGATGTGGTCGCCGTCGGCCCCCCAGATCTTGGAATAGTCGCCGCCGGCCAGCTTCTGCGTCCAGGCCGCGCCGTCGTATAGGTAGACTCCACTGCCGGCCAGCCAGACTCGGTTGATATCCTGGGCCCATACCCCCACCGGATAGAACAGCGACGGGGGCGGGATGGCGGTAAACGAGCTGCCATCCCACATCAGCAGGCTGCTGCGGCGCTGGGTGAGGTACAGCCGGCTGGGGCCAAAGCCGCTGATGCCGTCGTAGATCTCGCGCCCGCTGCTGCGGCCGGTCCAGGCCTTGCCGTCGAAGGAAAAGAACGACTGGCCGCCGCCGACGGCGAAGGCGTGGCTGGCATCGCTGGCCCAGACGCCGTTCAGTTCGCTGCCGGTTGGCAGGTAGTGCGGCACTAGCTCGCGGCCGTTCCAGAAGGCCACGCCGCCGCTGTGGCCGACTGCCCAGATGTGGCTGGGATCGACGCCGAAGACATCGAGGAAGCTGATGGTCGAAAGCTGCGCCAGCACCGTCCAGCGGCTGCCGTCCCAGCGCAGCAAGTGCCCGCCGCGTGAGACGGCGTAGGCAGTGCTGGCATCGTGGGCCCAGATGCCGCTTATCGAGTTGCCCTGCGGCAGCGGATGGGCCCAGCAGAAGTGGTCGGTCGAGCAGGCTCCCGCCTCGGGCTGGCCACCCCCGAGGTCCGGAGCAGGGGCGCCGCCATCGGCTGGCCGCGCCATGTCTGGGGCCGAGTCGCGCGGCACGCAGCGGTTCTGCGCTTCGTCGCAGCGCTCGTCTGGCCGACACTGCCCGCCGGTCTCTAGGCAGCCGGTCGCGCCCTCCGATGCGGGAGAGCAGGCGGCAAGCCCTAACAAGAGTCCGAGTACGCCTCGCTTCATGGTCTTCCTCGCTCGCCGGGCGCTAGCGGATGACCCGCTTTAGCGTGCGTGTGGTGGCATCGATGTAAAAGATGTGCGCCCGCCCGCGCGAGTCGCTGGCCAGCGCCAGGGCCTGGCCGACCTCGCCGCTCGCATCGACGGTCTCCATGTGCCAGGCGCCGTCGATGCGGCGGCCGATCTTCACATCGGCCTCGGGTAGCTTCTGATAGGCCACAAGGGGTAGCTCTTCGCCGCGCGGGCCCCGTACCAAGCCGACCCGCACATCGCCGGCCGCGGTCTGCTCTAGCGCGTCGGTGGGCCAGCCGGTGCTGCGGCGCGGGTTGTGGGCAAAGCGCACTTGACTCGTGGTGCGCTCGAGCTGGGCGATATGGGCGATGTCGGCCGCGCCGATCGCCAGGTCCATGGTCCCCGACGAGGTCGCTGAGCTGGGCGTGAGGATCAGCCAGGTCCCGTCGGCGGTCTCTAGGCCCAGGCGCGGTCCGCTGACGAAGGTGCCGTTGACGTGGTAGGTCAGCTGCAGCAGGCCGCTGGGGCCACGGCGCAGGCTGTGCGGGTAGCCGTCCTGCAAGAAGATGCCGCCGGCCTCCCAGCTCATCGCGCCCCGCCGGCTGAACACGGCGTAGTCGCCGGCGCGGTAAAAGACGACTGGCTCGCCGGCGCGGTTAAGGGCAATCGGCGCCCCGGCATCGTTGCCCAGGCGGGTGGAGCTGGCCACGGTCTCAAGGACGAAGCCGGCTCCTTCCTCGTGCGCCACCCGCAGGTCATAGGACCCGGCGGCCAGCGTCAGGTAGGTCAGCCACGGCTTTTCGTCCTTGAGCGTCAGGTGCACGCCCCGCAGCGGCTGGATGCCGCTCTCAATGGCGGTCTTCTGCCAGCCGGCTGGGGTCTCGCGCAGGACTTCGACGCTGTTTGCCGTCGCGATGACTAGCTCGGCGCGATCGGCGCGGTTGAGGGCGGCGGCGAAAGCCCGCACCTCGCCGCCAAGCCCGGTGAAGACGACCTCGGGAGGACCGCTGGGCAGGGCCAGACCCGCGTCGGCGGTCCCATCTGGCGCTCGCATATCGAGCCCGCCGCGCGGATCGTCGGTCGCCAGATCGGCTGGCGGGGCAGGCGGCGGATCGAGCGGACCGGGAGGCTGGGGCCCGGCGCTGCCGGCATTACAGCCGGCTGCGGTGCACAGGGTGAGGAAAAGCAGGCCAGAGACAAGCTTGGGCATCGAGGTTCTTCCGAGTAGCTGGGCCCGATGGGGCGGGCAGGGGACTCGCGGTGCAAAGCGGGCAGGGCGAGCTCAGAGCTCGGCCGGCGCACTGGCAGACTGGGTCGGCTCGTCGGTAGGCGCGGCCGGGCGCGGCACGCTGGGACGGAGGTTCTGGGGCGCGCACAGGTCCGACTCGCCGGGGCCATGCAGCGCGATGCGGGCGTAGCGGGTCCCGGCGGGGGCGGCGGTGCCAAGCAGGGCCTGCGCCGCTTCGCTGGGCTTGGCGCCTCCGTCCTGCGCTAACCGCAGCCGGGCGACGAGGATGCGGCCGTGCTCGCCCAGGCCCAGCAGCGCAGCCAGCTCTGACTCGGCAGCGGGCGGCAGCAGCTCGGCGGCGACTAGGTAACGACCCACATCGATGTCTTTGACCTCTCGTTTTTCGCGAGATCGCCGCTGCACCACCAGCGAGCGCTCGCGATATCCCGCCACCGCCGACAGATCGGCGGGGCTGTCGGGCGGCAGCACGATGGCAAAGTCGGTGCTGCTCAAGAGCTTGGCCAGAGACGGCGCTCCCTCGGGAAGCTGCACCACGCGCTCGATGACCAGGCCCTCGGGCGCGGCGGCGGTCAGGCGGGCGGCTAGCTCCTCGGGCGGCAGGGCGATGCGGCCGGCCGGCGCAGTGTCACTGGCCACGGTCTCCAGGCGCATATCGACCACCTCGCACAGGCTGGACACCCCCAGGCCGAGGGCCGGCCCGAAGCTCATGTCGGGCTTGGGGTGGAAGCCGCGGGTGTAGATCATCTCGACCTGGGCGCGGCGCAGCATGCGCGACAAGAGGCGCATGGTGTCGAGGTGGGCGATGAAGGCGGCCCGGCCAACCTTGCGATACAGGACGCGGTACAGGTGGCCGCGCGACTGCAGGAAGGCCGCCTGCGGCTTGGGCTTGGCACCAGCCGGCGAGCCCGTCGCTGCAGTCGTCAGAGCCTCCGGCAGGGCCGGGCCAGCCGCAGGGGCCGGCTCGACGGCGGCTTCGGCACTGGCTGGGTCTTGCGTCGGGGAGCCGGTCAGCGCATTGAGTGCAGCGTCAGGCGATGCATCGGGCGCAGCCTCGGTCGGAGGTTTGGGCGCAGCCTCGGGCACGGCGTCGGGCGCGGCCGCTGCGGCCGCCGGGGGTGTGCGGCGCTGGGCCTGGAGCTGGCGTCGGCGCTCTTCGTTTGACAGCGGCGGGGGCGGGCGCTTGTCGGCCCCCAGCTTGCGCAGATACAGCAGCCGCTCCTCGCGCATCTGCGACAGGTCGCAGGCCACGCCGCAGTCGTAGCAGACCAGCTTGCGCTCGTCGGCCAGCGCATCTTCCAGGTTGTTGTGGTGCAGCAGCGAGCCATACGGCTTGCCACAGGGCGGCGACAGCCGATCTTTGAGCGCCTTGCGATACTCCGATAGCAGGAAGCCGTCCTCCAGCCCGACATCGATGTGGTCCCAGGGCAGGCGGGCATCGACGGGCAGGGTCATGAAATAGGGCGTCGGATCGAGGCCGCACTCGGCCATCGCCTCTTCCCAGCGCTCGACGCGGAACTTGTCGTCCCAGGAGTCGAAGCGCGCGCCCTTGCGCCAGGCTCGCTCGATGACGTCGGCCAGCGGGCGATCGCCGCGCGACAGGATGCCTTCGACCCAGGACTGGTGGCGGTCGTGGTGCCGGAACTCCAGCCGCTCGCGCCGGGTCAGATCGCGCAGCAGGCTCTGCTTTTCGGCGATCTGCTCGGAGGTGTCCTGCGCGCACCACTGAAACGGCGTATGCGGCTTGGGTACGTGGCTGCTCACCGACACCGTGACGTCGGCGTCCGAGCGGATCTTGCGACCCAGGCGGCGCAGGCGACTGCCGGTCTGGGCGATGCCGGCGACGTCGTCGATCGTCTCGGTCGGCAGGCCGATCATGAAGTAGCACTTCATGCGCGACCAGCCGCGCGAAAAGATGTTCTCGGCCGACTGCGTGATGTCCTCTTCGGTGACGTTCTTGTTGATGACATCGCGCATGCGCTGCGTGCCGGCCTCGGGCGCAAAGGTCAGGCCGGTGGCTCGGACGCTGGCCATCTCGTCGAGGATCTCGGGATTTAGGCCGTAGGCGCGCAGCGAGCTGACCGACAGCGAGACCTTCTCTTGTCGCAGCTTCGCCATGACTTTTTTCATCAGCGGCAAGATGCACGAGAAGTCAGCGGTCGACAGCGAGGTCAGCGAGGTCTCGTCGTAGCCGCCGTTCTTGATGCCCTGCACCACGGCCTCGACGATGGCCTCGGGATCGCGCTCGCGCACGGGGCGATAGATCATGCCGGCCTGGCAGAAGCGGCAGCCCTCGGTGCAGCCGCGGGCAATCTCGACGCTGACGCGGTCAAAGATGGCCTCGGCATAGGGCACCGGCGCATCGCTGGGGAAGGGGAACTGGTTGAGGTCAGGCACCCAGGTACGTAGAACCTGCGAGGGCACCTCAGCCCCCCCTGGGCTACTGCGTACCTCGGGCAGCGGACCGTCGACCACCACGCGCTGGCTGCGGGCATCGAAGGAGGTGGCGTAGAGCTCAGGCACGTACAGTGCGCCGCGGGCAGCGAGGCGAATCAGCCGCTCGCGGCGCGACAGGCCGGCCCGCTTGAGCTCGGCGTAGTGCAGGAGAAGCTCAGGCAGCACCGCTTCTGCCTCGCCGACCAGGAAGCAGTCGAAGAACGGCGCGATCGGCTCGGGGTGAGTGGCCGTCGGGCCGCCGCCGATGATCAGCGGATGCTGATCGCCGCGCTCGGCCGCCCGCAGCGGAATGCCGCCGAGGTCGAGCAGCGTCAGGCAGTTGGTATAGGTCAGCTCGTACTGCAGCGACATGCCGACGACGTCGAAGTCGGCGAGCGGTCGCGCGGACTCCAGGCTGACCAGCGGCAGCCGCCGCGCTCGAAGCTCGGCCTCCATATCGACCCAGGGGGTAAAGGCCCGCTCGCAGACGATGCCGGGGTGCTTGTTGAGCAGCGAATAGAGAATCTTCGTGCCCAGATGCGACATGCCGATCTCGTACACGTCGGGGAAGGCCAGGGCCAAGCGGACCTGCGCGCTCTGCCAGGGCTTGCGCACCGACTGAAACTCGCCGCCCAGATAGCGGGCCGGCTTTTCCACCTGGGTGACGAAGTCGGCATAGGGATGATCAGCGGCCGGCGTGTCCGCCGGGGAACGACGGAGGGTCGGCAGTCGCAGGGGAACTAGCGTCGCGCTCATGCGCCCTTGCCGTACTCCGTCTCCGACGGGCGGTCAAGCAGGATCTGACGTTACGTTAGGCCGACGGGTCGGAGCGCGAAAAGGGCTCGCATCGCCGTCTGCCTGGGGGTACGGTCGGCCGCGACCTCCATGACTGGAAAAACGCACCGCCCTAGCTGGCTTGTGTGGCTCGTCCTTGCGACGGGCTGTTCTTCTTTTACTGCGCCCGAGCGAGCCATCGACGACCGCACGCCGCTGCAGCGCGCCTGTCAGGATCTAGACGGCACGCGCTGTGTGCTGCCCTGGCCGTCGAACAGCTTTGCCCGGCCCGACCCCAGCAGCGCCACCGGCCTGCGGCTACACCTTGACCTGGCCAGCCTGGGCGAGACGGTGGCCAAAAGCGGCGACGATCTGGCCGCCTTCAACCGCGCCGACGGCTTTTCGCGCATCACGCCGGTCGTGGCCGGCTTCTCGCCGCTGCTGTCGCCGGCTTCGCTGGGGCAGCCGGGCGATGTCGCGACCTGGCCGGTGCGGCTGATCGTCGCGCAGGCCGGGGCCGCCGACTATGGCCGGGTGCTGCCGATTCCAGCGACCAGCACCGACGATCCGGCGCTGCCCGGCGGGGCCAGCCTGCTGATTGGCCATCCGCTGCGACCGCTGGCCGCGGCGACCGACTATGTCGCGGTGGTGATGGACTCGCTGCGCGATATCAATGGCAGCGCCTATCCGGTGCCTCGTGCGGTGCAGGTGGCGCTGGGGCTGCAGGCAGCGGCGAGCGCCGACGAAGCCCAGCTAGCTGGCTATCACGCCCCGACGCGGCAGGCGCTGGCGCGGGCCGGCATCGATCCGCAGCACGTGCTGCGCGTCTCTACGTTCACCACCCGCTCGGCGGCCGATGCGACGACCCGCCTGCCGCACATGATCGCCGCCATGCGCCAGGCGGTGGAGCGCGGCCAGGTCAGCGTCGTCATCGACGAGGTGCGACCGGCTTCGCCACCGCTGCTGGCTACGGTGATTGGGCACCTTATGGGCGTGCCAAACTTCGTCTCGCCAGCCGGCGTCTTGCAGGTCGATGCGGCGGGCCTGCCGATGGTGCAGGGCACGACAACGGCGCCGTTTCGCGTCACCCTGCCGGCCGGCAGCAGCGACTATCGGGTGATCTTTTTTGGCCATGGCACCGGCGGCAGCCTCGACGACGACACCTTCGATACCCAGACGGCGCAGCAGGGCGTGGCCAAGGTCAGCTTTCAGTTCGATGGCTGGACGGATGCCGACTTCATCCCGACTCTGGCTGGACTGCAGACGCTGTTTAAGGGCGCCGATCACTTCCTGGCCCTGACGCTGCAGTCGCTGGCTCGCGGGGCGGCGGTGCAGGCGGCGCTGGCCGGCCGGCTGGGCGATGCGCTGTCCGGGGCGATGCTCGGGCCGACGCCGAATCCGGCCATGGGGCGGCGGCCTCGCCTCGATCGCCAGGCCTACGCCGGTGGCTCGCTGGGCGGCACGCTGGGGCTGGTCATCGCCTCGACCCTGCCGGGCATCGACTACGCGGTGCTCAATGTCCCGGGGGCGGGCTGGAGCCACTTCGTGCCGGGCTCGGTGATCTGGAATGTGCCGGATGCGCTGCTGGCGTCGATCTATGGCTCGCTGTTCGATAGCCGCCTGGCGCTTTCGATGACGCAGACGCTGTGGGACGAGATGGACGGCGCGGCCTACGGCGACCGACCGCCCAAGTTCAGCTTGGTGCAGGAGAGCCTCGGCGATCCGGTGCTGCCGAACCTCGGCACCGAGATCCTGGCCGGCGTGGTCGGGGCGCGAGCGCTGGGGGCGGTGCTGCAGCCGATCCCGGGCATCGAGCCAGCGCCAGGTCCGGTGCGCGGCAGCGCGCTCACGCAGTACCGCGTGCCCGCTAGCTTCAGCCCGTTTCAGATCCACGGCTTCGTGACCTGTCGCAACGCGGCCAGCGAAGCGGCGCAGGCGCAGATCCTAGGATTTCTCCAGAGTGCCTGGGCGGGGGATCCGCAGATCTCCTTGCCTGCCGGCTGCAGCGACGGCAGCTGCGATTTTTCGACCCGCGTCACGCGCTGCAACTAGGGCCTGGCGCGGCCGCTTTGGGGCGTCGGCTAGGGCGCAGCGCTGCGGTTGAGCAGGACGTTGAGCGCCGTTGGGGAGCCGGCGTTGGTGACCGCCAGATCCTGGCCGCCATCGCCGTTCCAGTCGGCGATGCCAAGGAAAAACGTGTCGCTGCCGACCGGCAGGGTGACCGGCGAGCGGAAGCTGCCATCGCCCTTGCCGAGCAGCACGCTGACCTGGCTGCCGTTGTTGGCGCTGCACACCGCGAGGTCGGCCACACCGTCGCGGTTCAGATCGCCGACCGCCAGGCCGTAGGTGTTGCGCTCGCTGGGCACGGACAGCGTCTGGGCCGGCTGGAAGGTGCCGTCGCCGCGTCCGAGATGCAGCGTGAGCTCGGGCTGGGAGAAGCTGTTGAGGACCAGATCGGGGATGGCATCGAGGTTGAGATCGGCTACCTCGACCACCGTCGGGTTGGCACCGGCCGGAACGGTCAGCGGGCTGGCGAAGCTGCCATCGCCGCGGCCGACAAACACGCTGGCGCTGTTGCCACCGTAGTCGGCAGTGACGATATCGCTGTGGCCATCGCTGTTCAGGTCGGGCAGGCGCAGCGAGTGCGGGTTGAGCCCCGACGGCAGCTTGCCGATCGGCCCAAAGGTGCCATCGCCGCGACCGGGCAAGAGGTACACGTAGCTGGTGCCGGGCCCGTAGTCGCCAATCACCAGATCCGGGCGCTCGTCGTGGTTGAGGTCGGCCACGGCGAGCGATACCGCGTTGGTGTCGATCGGCAGGCTGGTGCCCGTCGCAAACGTGCCGTCGCCACGCCCCAAGTACAGGCGCAGGTTCATGCCGCTGCCGTGCGCTACGTCGATCTTGCCGTCGCGGTTGAAGTCAGCCGTGGCCACGCCGTTGCCGCCGACCGCCTCGATAAGGCGCACGCTCTCGAAGCTGCCGTCGCCCTTGCCCAGCAGCAGCTCCAGCGTGCCGCCGCTCACCACGGCGTCGAGCTTGCCGTCGCGATTGACGTCGGCGATGTGCAGCATGAAGGGCAGCTTGCTGACCGCAAACGGGGTCGGCGCCGACAGCGCGAGCTGATCGTTGAGCGGACTGCGCAGGTCGGGGCGGGGCAGCGGGCGCTGCAGATCGGCCGTCGGTGGAATCGGCTGGCCGGCGTCGTCGAGCTCGAGCACAAAGCCACCGCTGCTGCTACAGCCCAAAAGCAGGGGCAACATCGCGATCCCCAAGCCGCCGATCCAAACACCACGGTTGCGCATGGCCGCCGCTATATGACGAGGGCAGGTCGGCGTCAACCGGGCCGGCGGCCGCAGCCTAGGGCGTGGGGGGCTTGGGCCAGAGCAGGGGCACGGGGCGGTCGGCGAGGTCGATGCGCATGTAGTCGCGGTGCTCGCGCTGGATGTCGCCGCCGATCTGCATCGGCA
>CAZVMD010000138.1:0-17422 GCA_964628555.1 uncultured Myxococcales bacterium
AGCTCGCCATCGAAGCGCTTGACGCCTCGCATCTTCGGCGCGGAATCGCGACCGTTTCGGCTAGAGCCTTGTCCTTTTTTATGAGCCATTGCTTGTCTCCAGAACCAAAGAAGCTACGGGCACTAGCCCTTGATGTCTTCGATCAGCACCGACGTGTACTGCTGACGGTGACCATTGCGACGGCGGTACCCCTTGCGGCGGCGGAACTTGAACACCGTGAGCTTTTCGCCCAGCTCGTGTCCCTTGACGACGCCCGACACTTCGGCGCCGGCTACGCGCGGCTTGCCCACCTTGACCTGCTCGCCATTGCCGACAAGCAGCACCGGGAACGTGACCTTGGCACCGGCTTCAGCCGCGATCTTCTCAACGAGGACGCTCTCGCCTTTTGCGACGCGATACTGCTTTCCACCGGCCTCAATGACTGCGTACATGACTTCTCTTGCTCCTGTATCGGGTCCAGGGACTGGGGACCTGCGGAGTCCTGCGCGGCCAGCGCGGATCGTTCGGCTTGGGGTCCTTGGAGATGCCGGCTAAACCGGCGAAACGACTAGCGAATCGGGGATCGTGTTGCTGTGGATCGGCAGTGTACGCAAGCGCCCGTGGCTGTCAACCGATTTTGCAGACGGGGCAGCGTCTAGGCGCCCTGGCGCGGTCGCAGCAGGCGGCGAGCCGCGGCCATCTTGTGCACTTCGTCGGGGCCATCGTAGATGCGGGCGCCGCGCTCGTGGCTGTAGAAGTGCGATAGGACAGTGTCACTGGTCAGGCCCAGGGCGCCATGGACCTGCACCGCGCGATCGACGACCCGCAGCATGACGTTGGCGACGTGGAACTTGATCAGCGAGACATCGACCTGGGCATCGTAGAAGCCGTCGCGTCCGTGATGCTCGGCTTGATCGATGCGCCAGGCGGTGCGCAGGACTAGCAGGCGCGCAGCGTCGATCTCGGCGCGTGCTTCGGCGATCCAGGCTTGGATGATCTGCTTGTTGGCCAGGGTCTCGCTGTCGTCAGTGCTGCCGATCTGACGCTGGCTGGCGCGCTGGCACATCAGCTGGAACGAGCGCTCGCAGATGCCGATCCAGCGCATGCAGTGCTGGATGCGGCCCGGGCCCAGGCGCTCCTGCGCGATGGCAAAGCCTGCTCCCTCGGCACCGAGGCGGCTCGACAGCGGCACGCGGCAGGCGCTGAAGCGCACTTCGGAGTGGCTGGGGTAGCCCTCGCCGGCGTGGCCGAACAGCGGGATGTTGCGAATCCGCCGATAGCCCGGGTGATCGGTAGGGACGATGAACATCGAGGCGCGTCCGTGCGGCGGCGCCTTGGGATCGGTGACCGCCATCACGACGGCAAAGGCGGCGCCATCAGCTCCCGAGGTGAACCACTTGTGGGCATCGATGACGTAGTGATCGCCATCGCGCACGGCGCGCGCCGCAAGCCGCGTCGGGTTGCTGCCGGGGGTGTCGGGCTCAGTCATGGCAAAGCAGCTCCGCACCTCGCCGCGGGCCAGCGGTCGCAGAAAGCGCTCCTTCTGTTCGTCGCTGCCGTGGCGGATCAGGACCTCCATGTTGCCGGCGTCGGGAGCCTGACAGCCAAACACCAGGTGGCCGAGCGGGCTCTGACCCAGCACTTCGCTGACTAGCGCAAAGTCACACAGCGACAGCCCCATGCCACCCCAGGCCTTGGGGATCTGCGGCGCAAACAGGCCCTCGGCCTGCACCTTCGCCCGGACTTTCTTGATCTCTGGCTCGACGCTGAAGTAGGGCTGATTGAGGAAGGCCAGCTCCAGGGGATACACCTCGCGCTGGAGGAATTCGCTGAAGCGGGCGAGCAGCGCCTGGGTCTCACGGGGCAGCGAGAAATCCATCGGGTCTCCTCTTTTCGGTCGGGGCAGGGAGGGCGAAAGGGGGCAGTGGCGGCGCGGGCTGGCTAGGCGGCGTGGCCGGCCCAGCGTACGTACTCGTCGACGACGAGAGCAGGGGCGCCATCTAGGCGCAGCTGACCTTCGCATAACCACAGCACACGGTCGCACAAGCTTCGCATGATCTGGGCGTCGTGCGAGACGAAGAAGATCGACGTACCGGCCCGCTGGATCTCTTGGATCTTGGCGATGCACTTCTGCTGAAAGGCGAAGTCGCCGACGGCCAGGACTTCATCCACTAGCAAGAGGTCGGGATCGGTGTGGATGGCCACCGAAAAACCGAGGCGGGCCAGCATGCCGGAGGAGTAATAGCGGACCGGCATGTCGACGAAGTCGGAGAGCTCAGCAAAGGCCAGGATATCGTCGATGCGATCGCGGATCTCGCTCCGGCTGAGGCCCAGCGCCGTGCCGTTGACCTCGACGCATTCAAGGCCCGTCATGTCGGGATGGAAGCCGGCTCCCAGGGCGAGCAGCGGCGCGACGCGACCGCGCACCGAGACCACTCCCTCGGTCGGGTAGCAAGCGCCGGCCACCAAGCGCAGGAGCGTGCTCTTTCCAGAGCCGTTCTGACCGATCACACCGACGGTCTCACCGCCCGCGATGGCGAAGCTGATGTGGCGCAGCGGCCAAAACTCGCGCGGCGGGATGGCGCGACCAGCGACGCGCCGAAGCAGGTTGCGTAGCAGGAAGGGCTGATGCTCGAAGCGGCGGAACGACTTGCCGACGTCTGCAAAGCGAACGATAAGCGGGGCGCTCACGGGTTGGGACACAGGCATCCTCATCGACGGGAGAGGGGAGGCGGGCGCCGCGTGGCTGGGGCGGTCTCCCCGGGGGAGGCAGGTGGCATCGGCTGTGCGGGCGGGGTTTGTAGCAGGCAGACCGTCGGCGGCACCATGACAATAAGCGCTTCCATAAGATCAGTGGCCGCGATCGCCAGATCGTCCTGTAGGCAGTTTCCGATGAACACCAAGGCATAGTAGGCAGTTGCCGAGATCGATACGCTGCGCAGCGCCCGCAGGGGGCGTCCCGACAGCCAAGGAGCAAGCGGCAGCAGGGACAGCAGATACCACGACTGCGACCAGGGGTGTAGGTACAGGTAGTAAATGAGCAGGCCGGTGCCCATCCAGCCCAAGATCTGCGACGGCACCTGCGCGGCGCGCCAGGCCGCGAAGAGCAGCCACAGGCCGGCCACCAGGCGGAAGGCAACCGCGACGTAGGCAGCCGCCTGCGGACGGTGCAGCAGCGTGCGCAGGATGGAGCGCGGCAGGCACTCCAAGGATCGCGTGCAGTACTCCCAGGGTAGCTGGCTGGGGCCGAACAGGGCTGCCGGCCGCAGGTGCAAGAGCAGAGCCGCTGTGACCGCCAGGACGACAAGGGCTGTTCCGAGCCGCAGCACCACAGCGATGCGGTTCGGCCGCCGGCCGCTAGGCGGGGCTAGCGGGCGAACTAGCTGGGCCCCGGCCAAAAGCACAGTGAGGAGCAGGCCCGAGGCCTTGATCGAGACGGCGAGAGCTTGGCTCAGCATCGCTGCTCCGCGCTGGCGACGGCTGTAAGCCAGGACCGTTGCGGCGGTGGTCAGCGCCAAGAGGGCGTCGTTGTGCGCGCTACTGGGAGCCTCGATCACGGCCAGCGGATTGAGCGCGACCAGGGTCGCCCCATACGCAGGCCGGAGCGCCGACCCCCGCAGTGCCAGTGCGGTCAGGCCTGCGGCGCCGAGCATGGCCAGGCCGGAGACAAGCTGGTGCCCTCGCAAGTGCCAGGATAGATCCTTGCCAGCTACCCGCGCGATCAGCGCTGCGACGGCATGGAAGCCTGGATAGTAGGCGCTGTTGCCACAGCGCCAGTGTGGAGGCATAAGCTGCAGCCAGGCATCATCGGGCGGCAGCGACTGACACAGCGGCTCAAGTGCGCTGTGGCCGGCCTGCAGCGCCCGGCCAATTGCGGCATAAAAGAGAGCGTCGTCTGAGAGAGCCGGTGGCCCGAGCCCGGCAAGCAGGTAGAGCGCGGCGGCCCAGGCCAGCACACACAGGGTCGATGGGCCGCCTGGGCGCTGACTGCAGCGCAGCCAGCGCAGCCAGCCCCAGCTCAGCCCGGCCACGGCCACGGCGTACAGCGCGGCGGCCAGCAGGTTGCGAGAAAAGGGCGGCCAGCTTGCGCAGCGCACCTGATCGATGCGGTAGCGCTGACCCAGACCCGCCAGCAGCAGTGCCGCGACGCCCGCCAGCGCCATGGGGGCACCCAGGCGAGGGGATGCGAGAGCCATCGTGAGGGCTGATCGGCCTAGGACGGGTGTGAAGCGGCCGCCGAGCTGGCTCCGGCGCCAATGGCTCCGAGCGCAGCGCGGGTCGCCGAGGCCTCGGCAGCGTCAACGATCTGCTCGCTGACGTGGCTGTACTGCGGCCGTAGCTCCTCAGTCATCACCTGCTTGGTGCTCTCGCTAACTCGCCAGATAGTGTGTTTGTTGCGATTGGTCCGGAAGTCGAGGTAGCCAAGCGCGCGGGATAGCACCTCGGTCAGGATCGTGGCGACGATATACAGCGACGCTCGCGGTGCCGAGCGGGCTAGCTCGGACAGGGTTAGACGGACCACGCGCATCGCGTTCATCGTCGAGACCGAGTAGCCGCTGATCTCGCGCAGCCAGTAGTGACCGGCAGCGATGCGGCGGCGCTGGCGGAGGAACTCGCGGAAGGTCTCGGGACCGTGGTTGTGGACCACTGCATCGCCGACGTAGGCCAAGCGATAGCCGTCCCGGCAGACCATCTGCTCCAAGCTGGCCTCGTCTACCGCGCACTGCTGCGGCAGATGTCCGGCCAGGTTGGCGCGGATCATGATCAGCTCGCCCAGCTTTGGCGACTCTTGCGCGACGCGGTGGTGCATCTGCCACAGGAAGCGCGTGGCCTCGCCGGTGAACGTGCCCATCCCGTTGGTGGGCATGGGCCGACCCCCGCACATGCCGACATCGGGGTTGTCGCGCAGGCAGCAGACCAGCTTCTCGATGACGTCGCGTGTAACCAGTAGATCGGCGCTGCACAGGCACACGGCATCGACGTCGGGATGGCGCTCCGACAGATAGGTGTTGATGGCCGCCACTTTCCCGCGCCGCTCGGCTTCATCCAGAAGGACGATCGGGATTCCCGCCCGGCTCTGCCGTTCACGCACGATGGCGGCGGTGCGGTCGGTGCATCCGCTGGCGATGACGACGATCTCAACGATCTCGGCATGCTGGGTGCGCTGGGTACGCAGGGAGTCGATCAGTTGAGCAATGTTCCGCTCTTCGTTATAGGCGGGAACCGCGATGCTGACCTTCATGGGGACCTCAAAAAATAAGCTAAGGACGACTAGCGGTTACGCTAGCCACGGCACAACCCCATTGTCAATATAGGCTCTCATTGGTTGCCGACAGAGGCGGGCCCGCGGGGGCGATTCGGCAAGCTGGGCGACCAGCCACGCACGCCTGGGACTGTGAAAGCGCCGCGGTCTCGCTACAAGCTGGGCTATAGTCGGCCGCCCATGTGGACGTCGAGGTCGCGCTGTGGCTGAACCCGCTCAATCTCTCCCGCCCCCACAGACTGCTGGTCATCAGGCACCCGCTGGATCGGAGGCGGACTTGGCGGCTGGGCATGCGCTGCCCGCTGCGGAGCCGCGGCGCTATCGGGCGCTGCCCAGCGAGTGGACGCACCGCACGGCGCAGCGCACGTTTACGGGTCCGCTCAACCTGGTGCTGCAGCCAGCCAACGCTGACGGAGCAAGCCCAGCGACCGGGGCGGCCCTGCGCACTGTGGAGGAGGACGCCGCGCCAGTGCGGACCCGCTCACAGCATCCGCTTGAGGTGCTGTGGCTCCTGACCCGCACCGACTTTCGGGCCCGCTACCGCTCACAGGCCTTGGGCATGCTGTGGTCGCTGCTCAATCCGCTGGTCACCATGGGGCTAATCAGCGTCGTGTTTACCCACCTATTTCGCTCCAGCGAGCCCTACTTTTCGATCTTTCTCCTCATCGGTCTCATCGTCTGGCAGTGGGTGACTGGCAGCATGTCGGCAGTGACGACGGTATTTGTCACCAATGCCGACCTCATCAAGCGGACCATCTTTGCCCGTCAGCTGATGCCGATGGCGACCATCCTCAGCTATGGCCTGCATTTCTGCCTGGAGTGCGTGGTCATCCTGCTGTTCATCCCGATCTTCCCCGGCGCCTTCAAGCTGTCGCCGGCGCTGCTTTTGGTGCCGGTGTTCCTGCTGTTCCTGGTGCTGTTGCTCAGTGGCGCAGCGCTGGCGGTCTCGGTGCTCAACGTCATCTATCGCGACGTTGCGTATATCGTCAGCACCTCGCTGCTGCTGCTCTACTGGCTGACGCCGGTGTTCTATCCGATCGATGTCATCCCGTTCCCATACCGGACCTACCTGCAGTGCAATCCCATCGCTGGGATTCTTACTGGGCTGCGCCGCGCCATCATGCACGGCGACACCCCGAGCCTGCTCGGCTGGGCAGGGATCGTCGTGCCGACGCTGCTCATGATGCTGATCGGCTGGCGGGTGTATCGCCACTACGAGCACATGGTGCTCGACTTCGTCTAGAGGCCCCGCCCGCCTTGCTCCCAGGGCTGGTCCCGACGCTGCGAGTTTGCGGTGGCTCCGGCGCTAGCCGGCGCGATAAAGTGGGGGACCTGGGGGAACATGATGAACGATCGGGGGAGCTGGCTTGTGCTTGCGGTGATGGGACTTTCGCTAACCGCGGGCGGCTGTGACCGCAAGGTGCCTGAAGACATCGTGCAGAAGTCGATGCAGAGCGCGCTGCGGGCGGCGCCCAACACAACCTCGGCGATGTGCGGCGTGCCCGTCAAAGGCTTCGCCAGCACCGAGGTCAAGATCACCAAGCGCGGTGAGAAAAACACCGGCGTGGCGCACCTTATCGGCAAGCCCTGGCCGGGCGTGAACCTGCCCAAGCAGTGCGAGGGCGATGTCGAGTACGGCTATAGCTACACCTCGAAGACCTCGCGCAGCGGTCGGCGGCGCAAGACGACGGTGACGTGGTCGCTGGATCAGCTAAAGCTGGTGGCGGTGCAGACACCCGGCGTGACCTTCAAGCCGGTGCAAGAGACGCCGCCCGAGGCTGACGACGACGGCGACGGCGACAAGCCGGCCGCTGACAAGTAAGCCAGGCGCTGGCTAGTAAGCGAGCTCGACGGTTTCTCGTCGCTGCCAGCTGGGCTTGCAGCTTCCGCCGCGGCTGGCGCCTTTGCTATGGTGCGCAGGTCATGCGCATCGTCAGCTTCAACGCCAACGGCATCCGTTCAGCGACGGAAAAAGGCTTCTTTCGCTGGTTTCAAAAACAGAATGCCGACGTCCTCTGCCTGCAAGAGACCAAGGCTCAGGAAGATCAGCTCGCGGCCAAGATCTATCGCCCCAAGGGCTATCACCGCTTCTTCTGCGCGGCGGCGACCAAGCGTGGCTACTCCGGGGTGGGCATCTACTGCCGCAGCGAGCCCGATGAGGTGCGACGGAGGCTCGGGCACGCGCCGTTTGACGACGAGGGCCGCTACATCGAGGCGCGCTTTGGCAACGACTCGATCGTCTCCCTGTATCTGCCCTCGGGAAGCTCAGGCGATGAGCGGCAGCGCTTCAAGTTCATCTGCATGGACTTCTTGACCGAGGTCTTCGCAGAGTGGCAGCGCAGCGGGCGTCGCTACGTGCTGTGTGGCGACTGGAACATCGTGCACACCCGGCTGGATATCAAGAACTGGACTTCGAACCAGAAGAACTCGGGCTGCCTGCCGGAGGAGCGCGCTTGGCTAGAGCGACTGCTGACCGGGCAGGGCTGGGTCGATAGCTATCGCCACCTGCGTCCGACGGGGCAGGACTATACGTGGTGGAGCCAGCGCGGCGCCGCACGCGACAAGAACGTCGGCTGGCGCATCGACTACCAGATCGTCTCGGCCAACCTGCGCGGTGCGCTGCTCGACTGCAGCATCGCCGCGACGCCAAAGTTTTCCGACCACGCGCCTTTTACCGTCGACTATCGCTGAGCGGGCGGAGCGCCGCGACTAGCGCTGGGCCTGCGACCGGCGGGGCGACTGGCTGGCCTGAGCAAGGAACTCGCGGCGTACCTGATCCGGCAGATCGGGAATCTTGGTCAGCAAGCTGCGCAGGTAGTCTGGGCTGGCCTGCGCCAGCGGCGTGCCGATCAGGCTGCCGGCCCCAAGCCGCAGCGAGCCATCGCTGCGATCGTGATACAGCCAGTAGGCGTAGGCATCGCTCTCGCGCTGCAAGCGCTGGCCAAGCAGGATCTGCTGCTCGTACGCCTCGCTGATGCGGTCAGGCAGCAGGCCGTCATGTATCAAGCGATAGAGCAAGGCGCCCGTGGCGCGGGCGTCGTCGAGCGCCGAGTGCGCGCGCCCGGCTGGGATATCAAAGTGGCGGCAGACGCTCTCCAGCGAGCGACTGCGCAGGTGGCGCAGATGCCAGCGCACAAAGAGCATCGGGTCGATGACCCGCGACAGCGGAATGCGCGCGCGGCTACCGGCCCGCGCTAGCTCGGCATTGAGCAGGGGAATGTCAAACGCAACGGCGTTGTAGCCGACCAGCCAAGGCTCGACTCCCTGGTGCATACGTCCGTCGAGGTAGGGCAAGAAACGATCGACGATGTCTGCGAAGTGCGGCTTGTGTTGCACATCGCTATCGCTGATGCCGTGCACGGCGCTGGCGCCAGCTGGGATCGGGCAGCCGGGGTTGATGCGCATGCGGCGCTCGAGAACCGGACGACCCGCGGCGTAGGCGACGGCGCCCAGCTCGACGACGCGGTCCGAGTCGGCGCTGATTCCGGTGGTCTCGGTATCGAGGATGAGGCCCGGGCAGGAGTGGAACGTGTCGCTCCCCCCGAACGCACAGGCGACATCGTGGACCACTTCGGGTCGGACCGGGGCGGCGACGGCGGCGGGCAACATGAGGGGCGCAGTGTAGTCCAGGCCAGCCGGCGGCGATAACTGAGCGCAAGTGCAGTGCTCGGGATGATACGATAGGCCCCACCATGAGCAGTGCTGAGCGTGAGGAGCCAGGGGCCGCAGGGGCACCATTGGCGGTTGCCGCGGAGCCCGGAAGCGCGGTCGAGACAGCGGCCGGCCCAGGCGAGGAGCCGCTGACTACTGTGGCGCTGGCGGGCGAGCTCGCTGCGGTGCATGCCGCGCTAGCCGAAGCCACCAACGAGAACGATCTGTTGGCGGCGGCCATGCCGTATTTTCGTCGCAGCCGGCCCGCTGTGGCCCACTTCATCCGCGTCCATGCCGATGCCGACGGCCATCTGCAAGACGGCGAGGTGGCGGCCATCTGGGAACACGGCGCGGTGCAGTATCGACACGCTCAGCTGGGGCGAGGGCTGGCGCTTTCGACGTGGCAGCTAGCAACGATCTGGTCGAGGAACCCTTCGGAGATCGTCACCATCGCCGATATTGCCAGCGATCCGCGGGTCGATGAGCCGGTACGTCAGGCGCTGCTTGCCGACGGACGGCGAGGCCTGGCGATCCTGCCGCTGTTTTCACGAGCCCATCGCACCTGGCAGGGCATGATCGCGCTGCTCTGGCCGGCGCCGCATGCGCTCTCTGCCGAAGAGCAGAGTGTCTTTGCGCTCTTGGCCGATGCGGTGGCTTCGTTTGCCGCCAACCTGCATATCCAGCGCTCGCTGCGCGAGGTCTTCGAGGAGACTTCGCTGCTCTACGACATCAGCGCGCAGCTGAGCTTGGCCAACACGCTGGATGCGGCTCTGCGCGCCATCTGCATTCCTGCCACCGGCGCTGACTCGGCGTTCCTGAGCATCGTGGAGCGCAGTCCAGCCGGCGAGCCCGAGCTGCTGCGCATGGTCGCCGGCTTTGCCAGTCAGCCCGAGACGGCGCGGGCGCTGATCGGCCAGGCCTTTCCGATTGCCGCGCTGCCGATGACGCAGCTCTGGATGGCCTCGCCGGAGCAGCCCATGCTCATCAGCGATATCGCCACCGACCCGCGTACCGACGAAGGCTCGCGGGCGCTGTACGCGCAAAATGGGTATGTCAGCACGATCCTGTTGCCACTCGTTGCTGAGCAGCAGGTCCTGGGCAACGTGGCGATCAGCTGGCGCGTACGCAAGCAGTTCTCGCAGCGGGACGAGCGCATCTTCCAGTCGATTGCTAAGCATGCGGCGCTGGTGCTGCAGAACCGGCTGCTGATTGAACAGTCGCAGCGGGCGCTGCGCGACCGAGCCGAGCAGAGTGGTCTCTTGGCGCGGGTGCTTGAGAACCTGCCGATCGGTGTCTTGCTCCTCGATGCCACATCGCAGCGGCCGTTGCTTGGCAATGCGGCTGCAGCGACGCTGTGGCCATCCCAGCCCGATGTTGCGGGCGAGACTCTGGCGCGCCACCAGTTGCTGCGGCCGGGCAGTGAGGATGCGCTCGCGGCTTCGCAGAACCCGGTGCTGCTGGTGCTGGCTACCTTGCAACCACAGCACGCGGATGTCGATGTCGTCGTCGATGGCAAGCGGCGGGCGCTTGAGATCACGGCAGTGCCGATGTTGGGTGAGGAAGCGCAGGTGCGCAGCGTCTTGGTCTTGCTCAACGATGTCACGGCGCGGCGCGAAGCGGAGAAGAGTCGAGCCAAGCTGCGCGACGAGCTGATCGCGGTGCAGGCCGCAGCGCTGGCCGAGCGCAGCACGCCGATCATTCCGATCAGCGATGATATCGTCGTCGTACCGCTCATCGGCTCGCTGGATGCCGAGCGCAGCTCGCAGCTGATGGACACGGTTCCGTCAGCGGCCAGCCACCTTGAAGCCAAGGTCGCGATCGTCGATATCACCGGCGTCTCGACGCTGGACACGCAGGCGGCCCGCACGCTAATTGGCGTCGCCCGCGCCCTACGTCTGCTGGGTATTGAGCCGGTAGTGACCGGCATGCGGGCCGAGGTTGCGCAGACCTTGGTTCAGCTCGGCGTGCGCCTCGATGGGCTGAGCACGCGCAACAACCTCAAGAGCGGCATCGTCCATGCGCAGGCACTGATCAGCAAGCGGACGCTCAACCGCCTTCGCTAGCCAGATAGCGCGTCGCTTCCTTCAGCAGCCAGTCGCGCTGGTTCTGCGTCGGCTCATCCAGCACGCACTGCAACAGGTGACGCAGCACCTGTCCCACCCGCGGCCCTGGGGGCAGCTTCAGCGCGAGCAGCAGATCTTGGCCACTTAGGGCCAGATCGCCGACGGAAAGGGGCGGCTTTCGCTGGCGCTCATCCGCCAAGCGATCGACCAGCGTCAGCAAGCCTGCCCGCCGTGTCTCTCCAGCCGGACGGAGCGCAAGCTCGCGGCAGCGCACGGCCAGCCAGTCATCCAGGACCGCCGGCGGATGCGCCGCCATAAAGCGTCGAAGCTGCGGGCCGGAATAGGGCACCGCGGGGTCGTAGCTGAGCTCGGGCAGGAGCAGCAGGGCCGCAAGGTGCTGACGCTGGGCCAGCGGTAGCTTCAGTCGATCATCGAGCAGCGCCGAGAGCTGCTTTGGTTCGCGCGGAAGCTGCGGCCGCGGCAGCGGCTGGGCACGACGCAGCGGCCAGAGCAGCGCGAGCATGCGCAGGCTCGCTGGGCAGGCATCCACCAGCCGCATCCAGGCCCGCGCCGCCTCGCCATCCTCGGCTAGCACCGCGCAGACCTCAGGCAGTGCGACGCTAAGCAGGCTGCTTTCGCTATCGAAGGACAGCGGGCCCGAGAGCGCCTCGGGGTCGAGCGCCGGCTCGAACAAGTGCTGCAGACCGAGCGAGGGGGTCTGGGTCTCGATGAGGCGGCTTAGCTCATCGCGGACTCGCTCGCGGCTGACCTTGCGCAGCGTCGGCAGTGCGGCGGCAAAGGCATGGCGGGTGCTCGGCTCGATGGCGAAGTTTAGGCGGGCCGCGAAGCGCACTGCCCGCAGCAGGCGTAGGCCATCTTCGGCAAAGCGCTGTGCCGGATCGCCGACCGCGCGCAGGCGCCCCTGTCGCAGATCCTGCTCGCCCGCGAACGGGTCGCAGAGCGTATCGGCCAGCGGGTCGTAGGCCATGGCGTTGATCGTAAAGTCTCGACGTCGCAGATCTTCGACCAGGTCATCGAGGAACTCGACGCGATCGGGCCGTCGGCCATCGCTGTAGCCGGTCTCGCCGCGAAACGTCGTCACCTCAATGTGCAGATGGCGATGTTCAGAGCTGGCGCTGGCCTCGGTGGGCCCGGCCTCGTCGCTGCGTCGATCGCAGAGCACGGTGACGGTGCCATGGGCGATCCCGGTCGGAATCGTGCGACGAGCGCCGAAGATGCGCACCACATCTGGCGGATGGGCGGAGGTCGCCACATCGAAGTCCTTGGCCCCAAGCCCGCTCTCGGCGTCATAGAGCAAGAGATCACGCACGGCTCCACCGACGACATAGGCAGCATAGCCGGACTCCTGGAGCTGCTTGCAGAGCCAGACGACTTCTGGCGGGATGCGGTCGGGGGTGATGCGAGCCATGACGCAAGATACTACAGGGCGGGTTCGCGACGCGCGGTGGCCTGGATCTGACCAGGAGCGGTCGCCGCCGGGAGGCCCAGCCGCGTTGCCGCCAGCCGCCGAACAGTGCTCCTTCAGACCCCCAACGGAAGGGGAAGCCGGCGCCGGCTTGCCGCGTCAGTCGTGCGGCAAGATCTGGTTCAGATAAGCGCGGTGAGCGTCGGAAAAGCCGGCCGGGCGCAGCTGGTAGTCGCCGAGCTCGGCGCGCTCTTCGAAGGGGCGAAACGGTCCCGAGTCCATCAGCTCGCGGTCGAGATCGGCGAGGTTGTGACTGCCGCCGCCCGGCACAACGGCCATGCCGATGCTGTGACCAAACTCGTGTGCGACGGTGCCACCGATCAGCGCTCCGAGCACGCGGATCGCTTCCTGCAAGGCGGCCTGGCGCTCGGCACCGGCAAGCTCGCTGCGACTGGCTGGCTGGCCGCCGTACTCGGGGATGAAGGCCAAAAAGACCTCGTCAAAGCGCGGCGAGGCGATCGGCAAGGGCTTCGGCGCGCGCGGCGACAGCGACAGGAACGGCTCGATGAACACGCCGCCAAAGGCGTACACACCCTTGCGATCAGCAGCCGCGTTGAAGCCACCGATGTAGTCGTTTAAGCGCAGGTTGCCGCTGTCGAGTGCCTCGCTGTTGTCGAGGCCAAACAGGCCGGCGTTGTTGGGATCCGGTCCGCCGATTTCGATCGTCGTGAACTCATCGAAGTCGCCCGGCAGGCTGTCGCGGACATCGACGTTCCAGTCGCGGTAGGTACGGCGCACGACGGCCAGGACCTGCTCGCGGATCTCTAGCTCGAGGTTGCGCAGGCCAAAGCGGCGCAGGCCTTCGGTGAAGTTGTTGAGGAACTTCAGATACAGCACCTGCAGCGGCGAGCCGACATCGACCACGCACTGCGGGCTGCAGGGCAGGGGCACGCCGTGCTGGACGTTGGCCCCCGAGAGGACCTCGGGCTCGATCGTGCCGACGAAGCGACCGGCCCGCGAGCCGAGCCCGCTTAGTCGGCCGCTGCCGTCGACGGCGGGATGCGGAACAAAGACCAGCCGGTGCGAGTCGAGCACATCGGTGATCAGCGTCAGGTCGGTCGGTACCACGGTGCCATCGCTCTTTAGGGTGAAGGTCCCGCTGAGGTGAACTGCCGTCGCTGTATCGCCGGTCAGATCGAGCGGCAAAAATCCCGCTCCGCTGGCCCCGATGCGCTGGCCGCGCCGCACGATCTTGGTATCGATGCCGGTCAGCTGGGTGCGCAAAAGGGACAGGCTCACCGACGTAGTCGGGGTAGTCAGCTTGGCGCCGGTGACCTGGCGATTTTCGAGCGTGGCCTGCGCGTACAGCGTCCCCGGCTGGATGCCGAGCGTGCGGGCTCGCAGCGGCAGCCGCGCCTCGGTGCGCGACACCGGAACCAGCGTGTGCTCAATGCGCGGATACAGCGAGGCCTGGCTCTGCGGCAGGCTGCTGCGATCGCCGGGCTCGACCTGGCGCACGAAGGTGCCGACCAGCGTCAGCACCATCTGGCCTTCCCCATCGAGCAGGAAGCCGCTGCCCTGGATCACCAGATCGTCGCCGAGAAACACCGCGCTCGGTGTCACTCGATCGAGGACAGGCATAAGCTGCGCTCGCAGGGTCAGTGCGGCCTCGGCGCTGCGGATGTAGACCAGGCGATCTTCGGTCAGCTCCAGTCGCAGCGTGCCGCTTAGGCTGACGCTGTCGCTGCCGCTGAGCGAGCCGCCGGCCAGGCTGCTCCACAAGTCGATGTCGATGGGGATGACAAGCTCACTCTCCGAGACGTACTCGCTGGGCAGCTCAAGCTCGAACGGCTCGCCGCCGCTGCCGCGGTTGCGTGTACCGCTGAGTGACAGCCGGGTGCTGGCCCGCGCCGATGGCTGAAAGCCGCTGCCGGCGACGCGCAGCCGCAAGCCAGGCAGCACATCCTGGTTGGCCAGCGCCGACAGGGCCAGCGTGCCGGTGCGCGGCTGGTGGCTGTTATCCATGAAGTACTGCTGACCTTCACCGCAGGCCGATACCGCGAGCACGCCAAGCAGGATCAGGCAGCGCGAAAAGACGGCGAAGGCGGCAGGCTGCCTGCGAGGCAGGCGGGATGCAGACGCGAGGCTAAAACGGCATGCCATTGGCGCGGGCTCCCGGTGAACACTTGCCGACCGCGCCCGACACCAGGTCATGGCCGACGAACAGCGTGTTGCGGTTAAGGTCGGTCTGGCGGTTGATCGAGGTGCCGATCGACGAGGTGCAGCGCACGCAGGCCGCCGGGTAGGTGACGCTGTCGATGATCGCGTTATCCGACGAGCGCAGGGTCACCGTATCGCCGTTGTTGTTCAGCGATAGCCCGCCAGTAACCGTCGGAGCGGCAAAGACTTTGACGCGAGCCGGGAAGCCCTGCGGCATGCCCCCCCCGAACACCACCGCCGAGTCGCCGGGGGCTAGCGTGGTCGGGGTGGGGAAGGTGAAGCGCACCGCCACCGCATCGCTAATCGTCGCGCCGCCAAGCTCGATGGTCTTGCTGCTGATGTTGACTAGCTCGACGAACTCGTCCTCGCTGGTGCTGATCGTTCCATCTTTGTTGGGATCGATGCCGCTCGGTGGGTCGTACAGCACCTCGTTGATCAGGATGCCGGGCTCGGCGCCGCAGCCGTTGCGCGCCTCGATAAAGATGCCGGCCAGCGCTTCCAGGCCGCCGGGATCGCGGGCGACAAGCTGGGTGCCGAAGCTGCAGCGATCGGCTAGCTGGGCCATCGTCGGGTTGAAGGTGAACGTCGCCGACTTGCCGTTTGGCAGGACATCGAGCGTGGCGTTAAGTAGCTCGGTGCCGCTCACGATCGACAGCGTGATCGACTCGTTGTCGTCGTCTTTGACGGCGATCGGCAGGCTGGCGGTGCGGCTCTGCGACAGGTCGAGCAGGATGTTGTACGGCGCGTTCTGAAACTTCGGCCGCCCGGCCTCGCTCGGCACGACGGTGATCACCACCGACTCGGTCGCCGTCTGCCCGCCGGCTTTCAGCGCAAAGGTCAGCGGCTTGACACCGACATCGCTGGCCACCGGCACCCAGCGAAAGATCGCCGTTGCGGTCTCGCTGGCGAGGCGCGCTACCTGAGCATCCGGCAGCATCGGTGACTCCAGCCCAATCTCTCCTGGCACGGTGCCGCGCACCGTCAGCTCTAGGAGATCCCCGACGGCCACTGTGCGGTCGTCCATGCCGACGATTCGCGCTGGCACGCCGCCGCCGCACGCCGCAGCCAGCAGGCTGGCTAACAGCAGTCCATAGGCCCTGCGCATGGTTCCCCCCTCGTCACTGGTCCGAGGAGGGTCATCATATCACGCACACTCGGCGCGAGACCGGGGCGCAGCGGCGGGCGGGGCGGGCGGCGCGAGATCCTGAGTCCCGGCGGCGGCATAGCGCAGCGGGCTTGAGTCCAGGGAAGGAAAGGATAGGATTTTGTATTCCAAAATACGATTTGCCGGCCGACAAAGATGTACTCCGGCCGGTCTTTGAGAAGGAGAAGTCCATGCGCATGACTCTGTTTCGCCCCTTGTGCTCGACCTTGGGTCTCTGCCTCTTCGGTCTGACGGCGGCCTGCGGCGAGCCCGCGGAGCCCCTAGATGATCCATCGGTGGCCGCGGCGATTGAGGCGGATCTTGAGAAGTTCGACAGCAACCCGCAGGCGTTTCTAAACACCCTGCCGACCAAGACCATGGTCGCGCCGGTCTCGCTGTTCGATGCGACCAACGTCGCGGCGAAGAACTATGTCGATGCCAAGAACTCAGTGATTCGGCAGGACCCGACGGCGGATGCGCCGGGCGCCAACGACCAGGCCAAGAACCTCGTCGATGCGCTGGTGCTGACCAACCTCGCCGATATGAACTCGCTGCGCGCGGCCAAGCTGCCCGAGTCGCCGTGGTCTGACGACTACTGGGGGCTGTATGCCGGCTCGACGGCGAAGCGCTATGCCGACCCCGGGCACGTCATCACCGAAAACTGGCAGACCAACACCGCCTACGTCCGCAACATGCAGCCGGCCAACCCCGACAACCTGTCGCCCGCCGAGAAGTACGACCTGCTCGTCGGTGATGCCAACAAGACACTGACCAAGTACAACCTCGACACCGGCAAGCCCTACTTTACGACTTACGGCAAGGTCGAGACCTGGATGGGCATCTGCCATGGCTGGTCCCCGGCCGCCTTCATGGTCGCTCGGCCGCAGAAGGCGATCACCGTCACCGCCGCCGACGGCGTGACCAAGATCAAGTTCTACCCCTCGGACATCAAGGCGCTGGCCAGCGAGCTATGGGCGACGACCAACCCGCGCGTCAAGTTCATCGGCGGTCGCTGCAACACCAAGACGCCGGCGGTCGACTCGATTGGCCGCATCAAGGATCCGGCCTGCCGCGACACCAACGCCGGCACCTGGCACTTGGCCGTCGTCAACCAGATCGGCAAGGCGCAGCGCAGCATGGTGCTCGACGCCACGTTCGACTATGAGGTCTGGAACCAGCCGGTCTATGGCTACAGCTACAACTACTTCAACCCCAAGACCAAAAAGACCTACAAGACGCTGTCGTACGCCAAGGTCGCGGTCTCTGACTTCCCCGAGGATAAGTTCAAGGCCTACCGCGCCGCCGGCACCACGCACATCGTCGGCATCGCCATGGATGTCGAGTGGGTGGTCGAGACCGAGCCAAGCCACTTCTCGCCGGACAGCCCGTCGCGCGATGCGATCTCGGGCGCGCGCTACCTGTACACCCTGGAGCTAGACGCGGCCGGCAACATCATCGGCGGTGAGTGGCTGCAGAACGCCCACCCCGACTTCCTGTGGACTTCGCCGGCTGGCACCAAGGCCAGCGCCAGCAACGAGGCTTCGCTGCCGCAGACCGCGTGGGATGGCACGACGGCACTGCCCGCCACCTGGCGCACCGCCGCGGCGCAGGCTTCGGTGGTCGGCACGCCGCTGGGTGTCATCGTCGACGCGCTGAGCAAGCTCGCCCGCCAGTAG
>CAZVMD010000139.1:0-17354 GCA_964628555.1 uncultured Myxococcales bacterium
GGCTGGCGTGGCGATAGGCGTCCCAGCGCTCGATGAACAGCGTGACGGCAAAGAAGGCGCAGGCGTGCTGATACAGCGGCTGCGTCGTCATGTACCACCACAGCGGCGAGGCCAGGACCGCCGTCGCCAGCCCAAAGCGCGCCGCCGAGAGCGGCAGATGCCGACGCAGCAGCAGAAGGAGCCGCCAGATCCCGACCATGCCAAAGACCAGCGAGCCGAGGCCGGTCACGAAGTAGTCAAACTCGCCATCGGGCACCGCGACATAGGCGCGCATCGCCGATAACAGCGACGGCGCATGCCCGGCCGGGGCCTGGGTGACGAGGAGGACCAGCCGCTTGAGGAGCTGGGCCAGGACGTAAAACGGTGTCCACAGAAGCGGTGGACCAATGGGATTGGGGTTGGCGACCAGGCCCGTGACCTCGCGCCCGAAGGCGGCGACCATGGGCGGCGGACCGACTGGCGTCAGATCGAAGGTGTGATGGCGCAGCAGGCCGGGGAAGTACTGGAACGCGATGTAGCCATCGCCCGAGGCCTTGCCCTGAAAGATGCCGCGCGTCGCGAAGTAGTGCAGCCCGAGGACCGCGCCGACCAGCCACAGGATCGGGTCGATCGCGGCGAGCCGGTCGCGCTGTCGCTGCAGCGCCGCCCGCAGCCTCTCTGGAAGGACGAGCAAGGCCGGACCCGCTAGTACTTGTAGAAGCCGCGACCGACCTTGCGCCCCAGCCAGCCCGCCGCTACGTAGTTCCGCAGAAGCGGCGCCGGGCGATACTTATCTTCCCCTAGCTCGCGGTGCAGGACCTCGGCAATCGCCAGGCAGGTGTCGAGGCCAATCAGGTCGGCCAGGGTGAACGGCCCCATCGGGTGGTTGAGGCCAAGCTTGATCGCCTTGTCGATGTCCTCGACAGTGCCCAGGCCCTCAGCCAGCGCGAAGCAGGCCTCGTTGAGGAACGGGATGAGCAGCCGATTGACGATGAAACCCGGCACATCGCGGGCGGTCACGACTTCCTTGCCCAGGGCGCGCGCCAGCTCGACGGTGGCCTGGTAGGTGGCGTCGCTGGTCTGCAGGCCGCGGATGATCTCGACCAAGGTCATAAGCGGCACCGGGTTCATAAAGTGCATGCCGATGACCTGCTCGGGGCGCCGGGTGGCGGCGGCCAGCAGGGTGATCGAGATCGACGAGGTGTTGGTCGCCAGGATGGCCGCGGGGGCCAGCGCGCGGTCGATCTCGATGAAGATTTTCTTCTTGAGCTCCTGGTTTTCGGTCGCCGCTTCGACGACCAGATCGCAGTCGGAGAGCGCGGCGTATTCGCCGGCAGGAGCGATGCGCGCAAGCAGGCCATCGCGGGCCTCGGCAGCCAGCTTGCCCTTCTGCACTAGCTTGTCGAGCGAGCCGGCGATCTTGCCCTTGCCGCGCTCGGCGACCTCGCGCGAGATATCGACGAGCACCACCTGGTGCCCACGGTCGGCGGCGACCTGCGCGATGCCGCCGCCCATCTGCCCGGCGCCCACGACGCCAATCTTCTTGTGGCTGGTGCTCATGCCTAGACCCTCTCTACGACCAGAGCGATGCCCTCGCCGCCGCCGATGCACAGCGACACCACGCCGCGCCGCTGACCGCGCGACTTAAGGGCGTGAAGGAGCGTCACTAGCAGCCGGCAGCCCGAGGCGCCGATGGGATGACCGAGGGCCACCGCGCCGCCGTGGACATTGACCCGGCTGGCGTCGAGGCCAAGCATGGCGTTGTTGGCCAGCGCGACCACTGCGAAGGCTTCGTTGATCTCGAACAGATCGATGTCGCCGACGGTCAAGCCAGCCCGCGCCAGCGCCTTTTCAATCGAGCCAGCCGGGGCAGTCGTGAACCACTCGGGAGCCTGCGCGTGATGGCCGTAGCTGACGATGCGGGCCAGCGGCGACAGGCCACGCCGCGCCGCCTCGGCGGCCGACATCAGGAGCACCGCCGCCGCGCCATCGTTGATCTTCGAGGCATTGGCCGCGGTGATCGTGCCGTCCTTTTCAAAGGCCGGCCGCAGCGTGCCCATCTTGGTAAGGTCGGCTCGCGTCGGCTCCTCGTCGATGGCCACCACCTTGGCCGGGCCCTTCTTCTGCGGCACCTCGACCTTGACGATTTCCTCGTCGAACTTGCCCTCTTTTTGCGCAGCTTGGGCGCGCCGATACGACTCGGCAGCAAACGCATCCTGGGCCGCGCGATCGATCTTGCGCTCGCGGGCGCAGATCTCAGCCGCCGAGCCCATGTGGAAGTTGTTGTAGGGATCCCACAGGCCGTCGAAGATCATGCCGTCGGTGGCCTGCTGATGGCCCATGCGGAAGCCGTTGCGGGCCGACAGCAGGTAGTACGGCACGTTGCTCATCGACTCCATGCCGCCGGCGATGGCGATGTCACTGTCGCCCAGCGCGATGCCTTGGGCCGCGGTGATGACCGCCTTAAGACCCGAGCCACAGACCTTGTTGATGGTCTGGCAAGGCACGGCGGTCGGTAGCCCGGCGCGAATCGCGGCCTGGCGAGCCGGTGCCTGGCCCTGCCCGGCCTGCAGCACGCAGCCCATCGTCACATCACCGACGTCACGCCCCTCAACTGAAGCCCGCGAGAGCGCCGCTTTGATCGCCGTCGCTCCCAGATCCGAGGCGGCAAGCGACGCAAGCTCACCACCAAAGCTACCAATCGGCGTGCGGGCGGCGCTGACAATCACCACCTCGCGTCCCGACAGGCCCTGTCCCTTTGCTTCTACGCTGCTCATGCGATCTAGTTCCTCCGGCCTGGCAATCTAACACAGCCTCGGGGCCTCGGGCACAGGCGGGAGCAGCGTCCCAGCCGCCGGCAAGGAGGGACGCGACCGGAGCGCGCTAGATCTCGATCTGAGCGCCCATCTCGACGACGCGGTTTGGCGGAATGCCGAAGAACTGGGTGGCCGGACGGGCGTTGCGCGACAGCACGCCGAACAGCGCCTTGCGCCAGCGCCACAGACCCGACTTGCCGGTATTGAGCAGGGTCTCGCGTCCCAGGTAGTAGCTGGTATCGCTCTCGGCAGTGACCAGGCCCACCTCGCGACAGCAGCGCAGGACGTCGGGCACGTTGGGCATCTGCATGAAGCCATAGTGGGCGACGACCTGATAGAAGCCCTGGCCCATCTCTTTGACCTGCACTCGCTTCTTGCGCGGCACTTCGGGCACGCGGTCGGTGACCACGGACAGCAGCACGACCTGCTCATGCAGGACCTTGTTGTGCTTGAAGTGGTGCAGCAGCACGACTGGCGCACCCTCGGGATTGCTGGTCATAAAGACCGCCGTGCCCTTGACCCGCGGCGGGCGCTGCGACTCCAGATCCATCATGAAAAGATCGATGGGCAGCGACGCTGACATCACGAATTCTTCCAGGGCCTGACGACCGGCCTTCCAGGTGGTCATAAGGACGTAGATCGCAGCGGCGAGCACCATCGGGATCCAGCCGCCGTGCGCGAACTTGGCCAGGTTGGCGGCAAAAAAGCTGATGTCGATGACCAGGAAGAAGCTGACCAAGAGCATGGTGCGCCGCACGCTCCAGCCCCAGTGCTCGTGGGCGACGACGCCAAACAGGATCGAGGTGATGCCCATGGTGCCGGTCACGGCGATGCCGTAGGCGGCGGCCAAGCCCGATGAGCCCTCGACGCGGAAGGCAAAGACCAGCCAGACGCAGCCGATCATCAGGGCGTAGTTCATCTCGGGCACATAGATCTGGCCCTCGGCTTCGCCGGAGGTGTGCTTGATCGTGACGCGCGGCCAGTAGCCAAGCTGGACCGCCTGCCGGGTCAGCGAAAACACCCCCGAGATCAGGGCCTGCGACGCGACGATCGCCGCGGCGGTGGCGATAAACAGCATCGGGTATAGCGCGAGGCGCGGAATCATCTCGTAAAACGGATTGGTGATGCTGGCGCCCTTTTCCAGCATCAGCGCGCCCTGGCCGAAGTAGTTGAGCAATAGGGCCGGAAACACCGCCGCGTACCAGGCCAGCCGGATCGAGCGACGGCCGAAGTGTCCCATGTCGGCATAGAGCGCCTCACCGCCGGTAATGCACAGTACGACCGAGCCCAGGGCCAAAAAGCCATGCAGCTTGTGATGGGCGAAGAACAGCACCGCATAGTGCGGCGAAACGGCCGACAGCACGCGCGGGTTGCGAATGATCCACGGCAAGCCGATAAGCGCGATGCAGGCAAACCAGATCAGCATCACTGGACCAAACAGCGCCCCGACGCTGGCCGTGCCACGCTGCTGCACCAGAAACAAGCCGACTAAGATGCCGATGGTCAGCGGCACCACCATCGGCTTAAACGCCGTCGTCACGACCTCTAGGCCTTCGAGTGCGCCAAGCACCGAGACGGCCGGTGTGATTACCCCGTCGCCATAGAGCAGCGCCGCGCCAAACAGGCCGAGCAGCACCAGCGCCACACGCGGCGTTAGCTTCTTCGTCGTGGCCCCGCGCGGCGCCAGGATGGCGAGCAGAGCCAAGATGCCGCCTTCGCCCTGGTTGTCGGCACGAGTGATGAACGTGATGTACTTGAAGACCACCACCAGGGTCAGCGACCAGAAGACCAGCGACAGGATGCCAAGCACATTTTCCGGCGTCGGCTGCGCGCCGTGCGGGCCGGTCAGGCACTCTTTGAGCGCGTAGAGCGGCGAGGTGCCGATATCGCCGTAGACCACGCCGAGCGCGCCGAGCGAGACCTTGAGCAGATCGGATGTGCTGTTGATCTTCGGCCCGTGGTGCGCGCCGTGAGCGCCGCCGCCAACCGGAGGCACCTGCTGCGAGTGACCAGCGCTGGGTGGAGTCGAGGCCGGCGAGCGAGACGTGGGCGAGCGAGAAGAGGACCGCGCCGACGGAGAATGCGAACTAGAAGGAGGTTCCATGACGGAGTGGCCACCCATTATGGACCTGTGCCCGAGGGATCTCAATGCCCACTGGGCGCCCGGGCTCGCCGGGCTGTCGTCTGACTGAGCGTCTCCGAGGAGCCTCGTGGCAGCGAGCGCAGACGGCTGGCATGTCGATTGCTGAAGGCTGACTGAAAAGGGGGATTCACCAGATGGGTCAGCCAGTCATGGACGCGATGGAGATGGGACGAGTACTCGCCGGACGCTACCGCATCGAGGCGGTTCTGGGCCGTGGCGCGGTCGGAGCCGTGTATCGCACGCTCGATCTAGAGACGCAGACGCAGTGCGCAACCAAGGTCCTGCATGCCAGCCTGGGTCAAGACGACGATGCACACGCCCGCTTCGAAAACGAAGGGCGCGTGGTCGCACAGCTATTCCATCCCAACATTGTCGAGATGCTGGAGTTCGGCCGCGACAGCGACGGCACGCCATTTATGGTCATGGAGCTGCTGTCGGGCTCGACGCTGCTTGACCTGATTCGCGGCGGTGGGCGATTGCCGCTGTCGCGGGTGATCGAGATAGCGCGGCAGATCGGCAGTGCGCTGCACGCCGCGCACAGCGTCGGCATCGTGCATCGCGATATCAAGCCGCAGAACATCGTGCTGCACCGAGACGCCGACAAGGCGGGCGGCAAGGAAGTCGTCAAGGTCGTCGACTTCGGTCTGTCGCGCATGCTGTCGGCCCGCGGCCAGCACACCGCGCCCGGCATCATCGTCGGCACCATCGAGTACATGTCGCCGGAAGCGACCACCGGCAAGCGCGACGAGATCGATGCGCGCACCGACCAGTGGGCCCTGGCTGTCGTCGTCTATCGCTTGCTGTCGGGACGGCTACCGTTTCAAAGCCAGGATGCGGTACGGCTGATGCTGCAGATCCGACGCGACCAGCCGCCCTCGCTGGCTAGCTTGGTGCCTGGCCTGCCGCCCTTTGTCTCAAGTGCCGTCGAGCGCGCCATGCGCAAAAACAAGCACGAGCGCTTCGATTCGGTGCAGGACTTCGTGCGCGCCCTGCAGGGTCTGCCGCTGCGCGTGGGATCCGGCGAGGGTCGCAGCGAGTCGAGCAGCCAAGCCCTCGCCGCCGACGTACCCGCCAGCCTGGCCGCTGAGCCCTCGGCGCCCTATGCCGAGTACAGCGCCGCCCAGCGCAGCCACGAGCCGCGCCGCAGCGACACCGCCAGAGGCAAAGTCAGCGACGGTCGGGAGCTCGACGCGGACGCTGTGGGGCCGACAGCTCGCAGCGCCACCACGGCTAGCGCGTCCGGCCTCGCTGGGGCAGCAGCCCTTCTGGCAGCGACGGCCTCCGGAGCCGTCAGCGTGCCTCGCCGCTTGCCCCCTCAGCTGTGGCTCGGACTTGTCACCCTGATGCTGACCGCAGCGACGCTGTTTGCCCTGGTGCTGGCGCAGCACGCCCGCAGTGGGCCCCAGCCAGTGGGACTAGGCAGCACAGCGCGGGGCGGACAGCTGGAAGCTCCGCGCTATTTCGCGCCGCTCTTCGGATCCAGGTAGTCGCGCAGGCCGTCACCGAGCAGGTTGCAGCCAAGCACCAGGAGCCCAATCGCGACGCCAGGCACCAGAAGCAAATGGCGAGCCCGCCAGTAGTAGGTCGTGCCCTGCGAGAGCAGCGCGCCCCAGGTATAGGGTATCGGCGGACCCAAGCCGAGGAAGCTGAGCCCGGCTTCGACCAGCACGACGCCCGCCGCGCCGAAGGTGGCCTGGACCAAGATCGGCGACAGGATGTTGGGCAGGATATGGCGACGCATGATCTGCCACGAGCCCACGCCCAGCGCCCGCGCCGCCAGCACGTACTCCATCTCGCGCACGCGCAGCACCTGAGCACGAGTCACCCGTGCGTAGCCCACCCAGCCATTGACCGCCAGCGCGAAGATCAGCACCCCCATGCCGGCCCGCGGCACCAGCGCGGCGATGGCAATGTTGAGCAGAATTCCCGGGAAGGCCAAGAGCACGTCGATGACGCGCATGATGACCTCGTCGAGCCAGCCGCCAAAATAGCCGGCCAAGGTGCCAATCACGACGCCCAGGAGCAGACAGATCGACACCACGGCCGTGGCCAGCCCCAGCAGCAAGCGAGCGCCGTAGCACAGCTGGGTCAACAGGTCGCTACCGCTCTCGTCGGTGCCCAGCCAGTGGGCAGCGGAAGGAGGCTCCAGCAGATGGTCAAGATCATGCAAGGTCGGCGGCCGTCGCAAGAGCAGCGGTCCCACCAGAGCAACGAGGACAAACAGCCCGCACAGACCGGCTCCCACCCAGGTACCGAAGCTGATGCGGCCAAGCTGCAGCGGGCTGGGCAGGCGCGGCTTCATACGCGAATCCGAGGATCGACGGCGGCGTAGACCACGTCGACCAGCAGGTTGACCGCGACGTACATGCCGGCGATGACCAGCGTGCAGCCCTGGACGATGCGATAGTCGCGGGCGGCGATGCCCTCAAGCAGCAGCGTACCCAGCCCCGGCCGAGCGAAGACCTTCTCGGTGACCACCGCCCCCGCGAGCAGTGCGCCAAACTGCATGCCAGCGACGGTGATCACCGGCAACAGAGCATTCCTCAGAGCGTGTTTGAAGACAACCTTCCAGGCGGGCAGTCCCTTGGCGCGGGCCGTGCGGATATAGTCCTCGCTCAAGGTCTCGATCATCGAAGAGCGAGTCATGCGCGCCAGCATGGCCATAAGATGCGTGCCCAGCATCACAGCCGGCAGCAGCAGGCCGCGCAAGCGCCCGGTGTCTTCCCCTGGCCCGGGCAGAATCGGCAGCTGGACGTAAAACAGGTTGAGCAGCATCGGCCCCAACCACATAGCGGGAAGACTGATGCCGAGCAGGGCCAGCGCCGTGAGGAGCGCGTCCCAGCGAGTGTGGACTTTGAGCGCCGCCGCGACACCAATCAGCAAGGCCAGCGGCACCGCCACCACCATCGCCGCGATCGACAGCGCAATCGTCGAAGGCAGGACCTTGGCGACGCGCGAGGCCACCGTGGTCTTGCGATCGGGACAGCTGTAGCCGAGGGTGCCATCGAAGATGCTGCGCACGAAGCGGCCGAACTGCACCGGCAGCGGCTGGTCCAGATCCAGGCACTGCCGCAGCTCGATCTTGTCCTGCGGTCGCGCGTCGTCGCCGAGCAGGTTGTCGACCGGGTCGCCGGGAATCAGGTGCAGAAACAGGAAGGTCAGGATGACCGCGCCGACCACCGAGACCACGCTGGACACCACGCGGCGCAGCAGGTAGCGACGCAGGCGCCAGGAGGTCGAGACCACCCCCTCGGCGATGCGCAGACCCCAGGCGACAAGGAGCGTGTCGCGCAAGCTCCTGCGCGCCATCTAGCCAGCGCTCCTCTGACCGCGGCAAACAGGTAGGCGGGGGTCGGACACGGCGTCTCCCTAGCCCCCCGGTGCCGGGGCACAGAAGTGCTCGACCGGCGACACCGGCGTGCCGTTTTCGTCGCGGCGGATGGCCGAGATCGCGCCGCCCTGATTGCTGGCGCGGCAGGAGTAGCCGGTGCGGCAGTGCGCATCCACCTCGCAGCGGTGCATGCACCAGCGGCGCTCGCTGGTCTCAGACGCGCAGTAGGCGCGGCTGCAGGACTCGTCATCGCACAGGCAGCGCTCACCCGAGCGGCAGGGGTGGCTGGCGTCACACGCCGGATTGCCGCGCTCCAGCGAGAAGAAGCGGATGCAGGTAGAGCCGTCGGGGCAGCTGGTCGAATCGCAGCCCTCGATCGTGCAGTAGCCATCCGCCGAGGCGAGGTCGCAGAACGCGTTGGGGATGGTGACATTGCAGTCGAGGTTGGTCTTGCAGGCATCGCCGATTTGCCGTGTGCAGCCTCCCTGGAGGCCGAGCAGGAACAGCCCGGTCAGAAAGAGACAACTGCGTGCGCCAATCAGCAGGCGCGACGGGAACGGGAGACTAACAGCACGACAACGCATCGGGCGCGCACTATACGCCGCGGGCCTATCCCTGACAACGCTCGTGACGAGCTGATGCTACGCAGCGCTGGACGACCGGCGCCCAGACTGGGAGGCCGCAGGCGGTGGCCCCGAGCCAAACTCCTGCAAGTTCCTAGTGCCGCACAGCGCAGCAAGGCGGGCCCAGACGGGATCTGCGCGTCGCTCTTGGGCGCGCGGCGGCGTCGAAAAAAAGCGCCGAAAGTCCGCACGCTTGCCTTAAGATAGGCAGCGTGCGTGCAACCACCTTCAGCCAGCTGAGGCCGCTCTGTTCTGCGTCGTCGCAGTCCCCTCCGGGTCGAGCGAGGCAATCAGGCTACCGCTGTTCCGCGCTGCTTCTGTCCGCCGTGATTGGCTTGCTGTCGTCGGAGGCCCACGCGCAGTTTGCCGTGCAGCCGCTGCAGCCCTCGCCGCCGCCGCCGGTTGTGCCGGGAGCCCCCCCGGTCACCGAAGCACCGCCCGCCAAGCCCGCCGCCAGCCGGAAGGCCACCCCGCCGGTCAAAGACGAAAGCAAGGAGTCGGCCAAGGAGCACCCGGCGAAGGAACCCGCAGCCAAAGAGGGCAGAGCGGCCCCCAAGGCAGGATCCAAAGAGCCAGCCGGCGCCGCCGCTACCGACGCTGACAAGGCCGCCGCCAAGGGGGGCAAGGTGGCCGCGCCCAAGCCGGTTCCGGCCGTCAAGATGGGACCGCCGCTGACCAAGGCCGAGGTCTTCGGCCGCGCTGCGCCGGCGACGCTGATTTTGATCGCAGCGCACGAGAATCGCTGGCGCTCGACGCTGGGCGTCGTCGTCAGCCCGCAGGGTGTGGTGGTCACGGACTCGCGCCTGCTGTCCGGGGTGGAAAAAGGCACGATCACCGGTTTCTTGTATGACCCGTCGCGGGCCAGCGACGAAGACCCGCTGATGTTCCTGCGCGCGCATAAAGAGCAGGCGATCAAGCTCAACGTGGTGCGCGTCGACAGTGAGCACCATCTGCTGATGCTGCAGCTGCCGATTTTGCCGCCCAAGAAGAGCTATGCCTTCCTCGATCTGAACGACACGCAGGGGGTCAATCCCGGCCTCGACGTCGTGGCGCTGCGGACGCGGGGAGCGCAGACCCTGGCGATGGCCACCGGCAGCATCGCCATCAAGCGCCCGGACCTGATTGAGGTCGAGCCGGGTCTGACGGTCGAGAGTGCCGGCGCGCCTCTGCTCAGTCTGAGTGGGCGCCTGCTGGCCATCTGCATCTATGCCGACAAGGCGCTGCACGCCTCGGGCGCGGCTCGGCCCGTCGAGGTTATCCGCGACCTGCTGGCTGGCAAGATCGGCGGCGAGCCGGTCGCACAGACCCTGGCGAGCGCCCCAGAGAGCCCTGCCGATGCCCGCAATGCCGTCGAGGCAGTGCGTATCGCCCTCGGCACAGCGTTCTCGCAGCGCTACGACAAGCAGCCGGCGCTGCGCCTGCATAGCGACTTTGTGGCGGCCATGGCCATGCGGGGGCGGGCCGTGGTCCACGGCCTCGACTCGGCCGAGGCCCTCAACGGCATCATCAAGGCCCTGAGCAAGGGCAGCGAGGCCAAGAGCCGGGCTGTTGCTGAGCTGTTCCCCATGCTGGTCACGGAGAAGGGTGGCGCGGTGTGGATGAAGAACGGCTCCAGCTACCGCATGGTGCCGGCCAGCGGCAGTGGCGTCGCTGCCATCGACGATCAGACCGGGACCCTGTACGCCACCGATACCCGCCGCGAAGTGATGCTGTACGACGAGTCCAGCGCCGGAAAGTCTTGGCGCATGACCGGCCTGAATCAGGTCAGCCAGCTTAAGGCCGGCGGTGGCCAGCTTTACGTCATCCTGCTCGACGGCCGCGTCCTGGTCGCCGAGCGCGATGGCAAAAACAGCCGCCAGCTCTTCCCGCGGACCGTCAAGGCCCCCGCCACGCTCGAGCTCTCGCAGGGCGTGCTGTACGTGATCAGCGAGGGCTCGGTCTATCGCTATCGCAACAAGAAGTGGGATGCCAAGCTGCAGCCGATCGCGTTTTCGATCGCCAAGCTGATTGTGCGCGGCGAAAACTGGTATGGCCTCGACACCGCCGGGCGAGTGTTTTCCAGCACCTCGCAGCACTACATCGATCGCGACGGCAACATCGTGGACCTGTGGGGCCTGGGGCCCAACCTGCTGGTGTTGACCCGCGACAACAATCGCTTCTTCTACAGCGCCGTCGACGATAGCTGGGGCGCCTGGACGCGCTGGTAGCCGGCTTGCCAGCTTAAGGCAGACCGCTTTGGCTGATAGACCGCACGTCGTAATCGTTGGGGGAGGCTTCGGGGGCCTGACCTGTGCCCAGTCGCTGGCGCGGCTGCCGGTCACAGTGACACTGATCGATAGCCGCAACCACCACCTCTTTCAGCCCCTCCTTTATCAGGTCGCGATGGCCGGGCTCTCGCCGGCGGAGATCGCGGCGCCGATCCGCAGCGTGCTGCACAGTCAGCGCAACGCCAGCGTGCTTTTGGCCGAGGTCGAGAGCGTCGATCTGGCCAACCGCGAGGTCCGGCTGGTCGGGGCCGAGCGCGACAGCCTGCGCTACGACTTCTTGGTCCTCGCCGCTGGCGCGCAGAATCACTACTTCGGCCATGACGAGTGGGCGCGCTACGCCGTCGGCCTCAAGGATCTCGACGATGCGATCGAGATCCGCCGCCGCGTCCTGGTGGCCTTCGAAGCCGCTGAGTGCACGCATGATCCGGTAGAGCAGAAGCGGCTCCTCACCTTTGTCGTCGTCGGCGGCGGTCCCACCGGAGTCGAGCTGGCTGGCGCGCTCGGCGAGCTGGCCCGCGTGGTGCTGGCCGCTGACTTTCGCCGCATTAACCCCGCCTCGGCCCGCGTGCTCTTGATCGAGGGGGGACCGCGCATCCTGGCTAGTTTTCCGGAGTCTCTATCCGCCCGCGCCACCCGCGATCTGGCGCGCTTGGGCGTCGAGGTCCGTAGCGGCGCCCAGGTCAGCCGCATCGACGAGACCGGCGTCTTTTTGGGGCAGCAGCACATCCCGGCAGCCACGGTGCTGTGGGGCGCAGGAGTGCGCGCCTCGGGCCTGACCCGCGGCCTGGGTGTGCCGCTCGATCGCGCCGGTCGGGTGCTGGTCGAAGCCGATCTGACACTGCCAGGCCACCGACGCGTCTTTGCCATCGGCGACATGACTAGCTTCCTGCACCAGGGCGGCTCGCCTCTGCCCGGCACCAGCCCGGTGGCGATGCAGCAGGCCCGCCAGGTCGCGCGCAACCTGGCGGCCGAGCTACGCGGGCAGCCGATGCAGCCCTTCCAATACGTGGACAAGGGCAGCATGGCGACGATCGGCCGAGCGGCTGCCGTGGCTCAGCTAGGTCGCCTCAAGCTCGGCGGCTTCCTCGCCTGGCTGCTGTGGCTGGCGGTGCACATCTTCTTTCTGATCACCTTCCGCAATCGCCTGGCCGTGATGTTCAACTGGGCTTACTCGTACTTCACGTACAAGCGCGGTGCCCGCCTGATCACTGGCCACCGCCTGACTGCGGGCCCGTCGCGCTCAGCACTGGCTCTGCCCCCGGTGGCAGCCGCTCCGCCGGCCACTACTCCGCCGGCCGCACCAGCCCCCGCGACAGCGCCAGGGTCAGCTCCGACAGGCTGATCCGCACCACCTCGCGAAAGCCGCTGCCGCCGTCGCTGGCCCGCACGACCAGCTCGCGGCCTCCAGTGCGCCCAAGCGGTAAAAGCGGCACCCCGTGCGAGGTCGCTAGCAGCACAGCGTCGGCGTAGCGAGTCGGCGGAATGGCCACCAGCGCGCGTCCCGGCGACTCGTGAAACAGCTGCGCCGCGATGCTGGGAGCACCAGCCGTACCAACCGCCCGCGGCGCCGGCAACACTAGCGCACAGCCTACCGTGCTCGCATCAGCGTCCCCTGCACACAGCTCGGCAATCGTCGCCAGCAAGCCCCCCGCAGCGACCCACTGAGCCAAGGTGCACAGGCCGCGCTGCACAAGCTCCTCACGGCAGACCTGGGTCATCTCCGCCCGCTCGCGATCAGCGGCGGATGGCGGGGGGGCGGCGTCAAGCTCGACCTCAGCCAGGCCCAGCTCTGCGTACGTCGAGCCAAGGAGCAGCGCGCGCTCATCCTCAAACCCCAGAAGTGCTAGGAGCAGCCCAGCCTGTGTCAGACGCGATGCCGCTGCCGAAGCTGCTGGGACGGCCGAGAGGACCGCCAGCAGCGACTGATTGAGAATGCCTGCAGAAGTGGATGGCGCCGACATGGAGAGAAGGGGCTAGCTGGACTCGCGACGCGCTACTTGGCGAGCGTGATCGCGGCCTCACGGCGCTGGCTGAGATCGACGGTGGCGCTGCCAGTCTTGACGGCCACTCGCGCGGTGTTCAAGCCCTCGACGCTGATGCCAAGCTGCTTGGTGCCGGGCGGGACCTCCACACCAAAGCGCCGCATGTCCTTGTACACGGCGAACGAGGTGGTATCGGGGTTGTCAGCCGCTGGCATGGGATTGCGAGCCGCCGCCCCGTCCAGGGTCAGGCTGACGCGCAGCTCGGTAATCGTCGGCTCCAGGCCAGTGACACTGACGAGGACCAGATTGTCCGGCGTGCCACAGCCTGGCAGCAGTCCAGCCAGAAGCAGGCCGAGCACAGCGAAGCGGAGCCAGGTCCGCCGCCCAAGCTGAGCCACAGCGATGGGACGGGGTCGAAGCTTCCGCTGAAACCAGCTGCCTAGGAGAGAAATGGAGCTCGTCATCACACTCACTTGCTCGGCTTGAGGATCTCAGCTGGCAGGGCGTTGGCCCGTCCGGCGCCGACGGCCACGCCGGTGATGATGGCGACGCCAGCCACGCCACCGACAACCCCCCAGAACCAACCCTGCTTATAGAACGGCTTATTTGCAACGGGTGGCTTTTCAATCGGTGCGGTGATGTCCACGCCCGGTGGATTTACCGTCGGCGCCGGCGTCGTGCGCGCCGCGGCCTGCAGGTCCGTCGCCGGCAGCAGAGACGGGCTAGGCGAGCCGGGTGGCGTAGGCGTGGCAGCCGTCGCATCGCCTCCTGGGTGGGCGGGATTCCTGCCGGGGCTTGCCGTCGAGCGCGAAGGATCGGCGCTGCCCTCGTCCAGATACAGCTCAGGTACCGTCACCGAGGTCACGTTCGACGGGGCGGCCGCGACGGCAGCCGCAGCTTCCTCGGCCGCGGTCGGCTTGCGCACCTTCTTCCCCTTGGCCGGTCCACTGCCCGGCTCAGCCGGAGCCCCCGGGGTTGGCGCTTCAAACTCGGGCGGATCGAGCATCGCCTGCGTCATCGCGATGTAGCGATCGACCTCGGCTTTGACATCGGGCTTGGGGTTGGGCTCGACCCGCAGATAGTGCTGATAGAACTTGAGCGCCGTGCTCGCCATGCCGAGCTTGCGATAGACTTGGCCGATTAGCAGCAGGATCCGGGGGAGCTGCCGTGCTCGATACGCCGCCTGAAACTCACGAATGGCCAGCGGAAATTCTTTGGTCTCGTACGCCTTTATGGCCCGCTTGTAGTGTTGGTCGGCAAGGTCGGCCCGAGCCGAGGCGGCGCAAAAGAACAGCACGAGCACCGCTAGCAGGGAAGACAGCCCGTAGCGCAGCCTTCGCCGACGGGGCTGCCTGATTCCAGAGCTGAGCGAGGCTGGGTTCATGGCTTTCGTTATTATATCAGCCAACTTACCGTAATTTGGATGATAATTAAGCAGGAGCGCCCATTTCATGAAAGGGGAGCGCATCGGTAGCTACCGCGTGGAGCGGCTGATCGGTCAGGGCGGCATGGGCGCAGTCTACGAGGCTGTGCACGAGCAGCTTGGCCGACGCGCAGCCATCAAGCTCCTGCGCCGTGAGCTGTCGCAAGACCCGCAGATCGCCATGCGCTTCTTCCGTGAAGCGCAGGCGGCCAACCGCGTCGATCACTCGGGCATCGTGGCGATCTATGAGTTTGGCCACCTCCCCGACGGCACGGCCTACATCATCATGGAGTTTCTCAAGGGCGAGGCGCTGTCGGCTCGCCTGCGCTCCCGCGGTGGTCGGCTGCCCTATGGCGAAGCCGTGCGCATCGCGCGGCAGATCGCCTCGGCCCTGGCGGCGGCCCACGCGCGCAACGTCATTCACCGCGATCTCAAGCCCGACAACGTCATGCTCGTCCCCGACTCCGAGATGCCGGGCGGCGAGCGGGTCAAGATCCTCGACTTCGGCGTCGCCAAGGTCGACAGCGAGGTGGTCGGCGAAGCAGCCGAGGACTTCAAGACCGACACCGGTATGGTGCTTGGCACCGCCTCGTATATGGCCCCCGAGCAGTGCAAGGGGGCCGGCAATGTCACCGACCGGGCCGACGTCTACGCCCTGGGCGTAGTGATGTACCGCCTGCTGTGCGGCCAGCTTCCCTTCCGGGCCGAGGGCCAGGGCGAAGTCATGGCCATGCATATCTTTTCGACGCCCAAGCCACTGCGCGAGCACGATCCCAATATTCCGCCGGCCCTGACCTCCCTGGTCGAGCGAATGATGGCCAAGGATCCAACGGAGCGGCCGAGCATGACGCAGGTCGCCGGCGAGCTAGAGCGGGCGGCCGGCAGCTTCACGCCGGGTCCCTTGCCGGTAGTCATCGTCAGCGGAAGCGGCCCTGTCACCACCGGTCAGACACCGACCTTGTCCCCGGGGCAGCCGGCGGCCGGCGACTCGCGCGATCGCAGCGGCCCGCAGAGCAGCACGCAGGCGGCCGAGGCAGCCTCTGGCCCACGGCGCAGCGGCTGGGGCCTCTGGCTCGGCCTGTTCGGCTTGCTCGGGCTGTCGCTGGGCGGCGCGTTCACGGCGCAGCAGCTTGGCCTGGTGAAGCTGCCCGTCGCGCTGCCTGCCGCCCTGACCCGCCTGTGGCATACGCCGCCGCCGCCCCCACCGCCGGTCAAGCTGGTCCGCTGGACCCTGTCGAGCGAGCCAGCCGGCGCCGAGGTCCTCGACAAGACCAGCCGCAGTGTCCTTGGCACGACCCCCTGGTTTCGCGAGCAGCCCAGCGCCCCGGGTAAGCAGGCTCTGATCGTGCGGGCCGCCGGGCACCTCGATGCCGAGATCGAGCTCGATCAGGCGCAGGACTCAAGCCCGCACATCCGCCTTCTGGCTGGCGGTGATCTCGGCGCGTCCGTCGTCGCAGATGGCGGCAGCGCGGCGATCAGCCCCGGCCAAGCCCCGACCCCGACCGCGGCTGATCTTGGCAGCAGTCCGACGGCCCGTACGCCGCCCGCGACGCCGACCGCGACGCCGACCGTCAAGCCAGGCCCCGCCAGCGGCACGCCGCCTCTGCGACCGGCGCAGCCAGGCGGCCCCAAGAAGCGGCCAAACACCCCGGGGGGCGGCAACCTGCGCGACGAAGACCTGCCCACCTCGCTCCCCGAAGACTAGGCCCGCGTTTTCGCCTTACCACACCTTGCAGATGTTCTTGCGCACCAGAGGCGCGCTCGGCTTGCACGAAAACGCCCGCGCGAACTCAGGCATGTTGGCGACCACGCCATTTATGCGGTAGATGCCCGGCGAGTGCGGGTTGGTCAGCGCACTGACCCGCTTGTCCTCGTCGCGCTGGTTTTCGCAGGTCCACTGCGCGAAGCCGACGAAGAAGCGCTGCTCCGGCGACAGGCCATCCATCGGCCGCAGGCGCTGGTTGTGCGTCGCATCCTGCCAGGCTTCCCAGGCCAGGATCAGCCCGCCCAGATCGGCGACATCTTCGCCCAGCGTCAGCTTGCTGTTGATCTTGATGTCATCGACGATGACGTACTGCGCGTACTGCTCGGCGATGCAGCTGGAGCGGGCCTCGAACTCTTTGGCATCGGCCGGCGTCCACCAGTCGCGCAGGTTCCCCGCCGCGTCGAAGTTGCGGCCCTCGTCATCGAAGCCATGGATCAGCTCATGGCCGATGGTGCCACCGGTGTTGCCATAGTTCGGCGCATCGTCGAGCTTGAGGTCAAAGAGTGGCGGCAGCAGCACCGCAGCCGGGAAGTTCATGTCGTTCATCGAGGCGTTGTAGTAGGCATTCACCGTCGGCGGCGTCATCCCCCACTCGCCGCGGTCAACTGGCTTGCCGATCTTGGCCAGCTGCCGCCGTACCTCGAAGCTGTAGGCGCGATCGATGTTGCCCAGGAAGTCATCGCGCTGGATCGAGAGCTGCGAGTAGTCGCGCCACTTGTCGGGATAGCCGATCTTGTTGCGCATCGACGACAGCTTAGCCAGTGCCTGCTTCTTGGTCGGCTCGCTCATCCAGTCGCGGGCCTTGAGACGCTCGCCCATGACCTTTTCGATCCGCAGCACCATGTCCAGCGCCTTCTTCTTGACCGCCTCGGGGAACACCCGCTCGACGAAGACCTGGCCCAGCGCCTCGCCCAGATCGCGATCCACCCAGCCGACACAGCGCTTCCAGCGCGGCTGCTGCTGCTTCACACCGCGCAGATAGCCGCGGAAAAAATCGAAGTCGGCTTTGACGAAGGCCGACGACA
>CAZVMD010000140.1:0-7818 GCA_964628555.1 uncultured Myxococcales bacterium
CCGAGCCCGGTGGCTGCTCCGCCCTCGGCGCCAGCGGCAAGTCCGGCGGCTCCCGCTGCCAGCCCGAGCCCGGCCGGCCCGCGCACGGCATCGCGCGATGAGGTCGATGAGCTCCTGGGGAGCAATGCTCGTCCGGCGCAGGCTCCGTCCGCTGCTCCTGCCGCCGCTGCCCCGGCTCCGGTTCGGCCGGCGCCGCCGCAGCGTCCGGCCGCGCGGCCAAGCAGCGAGGGCGATCCCAGCGCAGAGTCGGGCGAAAAGACTCCCGAGCAGCTTATGGAGGATGCGCAGGCCGCGTATGTGCGGGGCGAGCGGCAGCGAGCGATCGATCTTGCGCTGCAGGTCACGGCGCGGGGCGGGCCCAACGAAGTGACCAAGGCCTGGCGCTTTATCGGCTCAGCCGCCTGCAGCATCCGCTCAGCGACGCTGGCCAGTCGGGCCTACACCAACCTGTCCTCCCCCGAGCACAAGCAGCTTCTGGCCGAGCTATGCAAGCGCAACGGCCTCAGCCTGCAGGATAGTCAGTTCGTCACCGAATAGCTCGGTCTGCCATCCCGCTCACACTCCCCCGCCGGCGCGCCAACACCCCCTGATAAAACGCTTCGATGCGGGCTGCGATGCGTGGCCAGCCGAGCTCCTCGGCTCGCGTTCGCGCGGCCTTGCCCATGCGCTGCCGCCCGCGGGCATCGGCGCGTAGCTCGTCGATGGCGCGAGCCAGCGCTGCCGCATCCCCGCGCGGCAGGATGGCGCCATGTACACCGTCTTCTATGAGCCCACGTACGCCCTCGATGTCATAGGCCAGGACGGGTCGCGCCGCGGCCATGCCTTCTATGAGCGACATCGGGTGCGAGGCCAAGGTCGCGGCAAAGAAATACGCATCGCAGGTCGCGGCCAGGTCAGCCCGTCGGTTTAGCTGCGATCCTAAGAAACAGACATTGAGGCCCTCAGCCTGAGCCTGTAGCCGCCGGCGATCCGGGCCGTCCCCGACGAGCAGCAAGCGCACCGCTAGCGGCTGGGATAGCTGTCTTACAGCGGCGAGCAGCGTAGCCACATCATTGCGCGGCTCAAGCCGGGTCTGCAGGAGCAGGTTGAACATCCCATCTTGGTACGAAGTGATCGGCGTACCGCTGCGCCAGTAGTCAAGATCGACACCGTTTTCGATCCGCGTCGCTTGACAGGAAAAGCCCACCTGCCGCAGCGAGCGCAGCGCGCTGTCACTGACGGCGATCAGGCCATCGAGGGCATCGAGATAGCGCTGCAGCGGGCGACGGAACAAGCGCAGGATGCGCGAGTCCTCGAAGTGGGTGTGCAGCGTGCCGACCACACAAGACGAGTCCGGCGCGCAGTGCAGGGCCAGCAGGGCCAGCGTCGGAAAGATCGGGCCGTGCAGGTGAATCAGGTCTGGCGGCTGCGCGGCAAACAACGCCGTGAGCTGGACCCGCAGGCGCAGCCCCACGGCGACGTGATGCTGCGAGCCATTCGACACAATGTGCGACGTCGCCCGGCCGAGGCGAACGACGCGATAGGGGGTGGGCGGCGACGGCAGCGGCGGGACCTGCGGGTACGCCGTGGTGATCAGCGTCACCTCGTGTCCGGCTCGCGAGAGCTGAATGGCGAGGTTGTGGACATGCTCAGGCATGCCACCGAGGTCTGGGTAGTAGGGCTCGCTGACGAGCGCGATGCGCAAAGCGTGCCTAGTTGCGCAGGGAGATGATCGGAGCCGGGATGCGGCCGCCCATGGCGACGAAGGCATCGGGGCGATAGCGACTGACCGGCATGATCGGGGCCTCGCCGAGCAAGCCGCCGTACACGACCTTTTCGCCGACGTCTTTGCCGGGCACCGGGATGATGCGCACGGCTGTGGTCTTGTTGTTAAACACGCCGATGGCGATCTCGTCGGCGATAATGCCCGACAGCGTGGCGGCTGAGGTCTCCCCCGGCACTGCCACCATATCGAGGCCAACCGAGCAGACTGCGGTCATCGCCTCAAGCTTCTCTAAGCTGAGCGCGCCGACCTGCACCGCGGCGATCATGTCGTGGTCCTCTGAGACGGGGATGAAGGCTCCCGACAGACCACCGACGTGACTTGTGGCCATCGCGCCGCCTTTTTTCACCGCATCGGTGAGCAGCGCCAGCGCCGCCGTCGTGCCCGGACAGCCGGTGCGCTCGAGTCCCATGACTTCGAGGATCTCGGCCACGCTGTCGCCCAAGGCCGGGGTTGGGGCCAGCGACAGGTCGACGATGCCGAAGCGCACCGGCGGACCAAGGCGCCGCGCGACCTCTCGTCCGATCAGCTCGCCGGCCCGCGTGATCTTGAACGACATGCGCTTAATCGTCTCGGCCAGATCGGTGACGCTGGGCCGGGCCAGCGACTCGCGCAGCCGCCGCAGAGCCGACAGCACGACACCCGGACCGCTGACCCCAACGTTGATCGTCGCGCCGCCTTCGCCGACGCCGTGATTGGCACCGGCGACAAACGGGTTGTCTTCGGGCATGTTGGCAAACGTCACCAGCTTGGCGCAGCCGATGCCGCCCTGCTCGGCTGTGTTCTTGGCCAGCGCGCGCAGCACATGCCCCATGGTGGCGATGGCATCCATGTTGATGCCGGCCCGCGTCGACGCCACGTTGATCGATGAACAGACGCGCTTGGTGATGGCCAGCGCTTCGGGAATCGACTCGATCAGCACCGCATCGCCAGGCGTCATGCCTTTTTCGACGAGCGCCGAGAAGCCCGCGATGTAGTCGATGCCCAGGTCGGCCGCTGCGCGATCCAAGGCTTGGGCAACTGCGGCATAGCTTGCCGCTCCCGTCGGCTCAGCGATCAGGGCGATCGGCGTCACGGCGATGCGCTTGTTGATGATGGGCACCCCAAACGTCTGCTGTACTTCGCGAGCCACCGTCGTCAGGCGACCGGCTTGCCGCATGACGTGGTCGTAGATGCGATCGCACAGACGCTGCAGATCGTCGCAGGCGCAGCCGCGCAGCGAGATGCCTAGGGTCACGGTGCGGATGTCGAGGTGCTCGGTCTCGACCATGCGCAGGATGGCGCGCGTCTCTTCGAGATCAAAGATCATCGCTCAGCTCTACACTCGGTGCATCGAGGAGACGATGTCTTCGTGCATCAGGATGGCCTGCACGCCACGGCTCTGGGCGGCCTGCGACAGCGCTTCTTTTAGGGCCGAAAACGGCCCGGCCAGCTCACTGATGTCGACGATGAGCAGCATGGTGAAATAGCCACCGACCAGGGTCTGCGAGATGTCTAGGATGTCGCCGCCATGCTCGGCGATGAGCGTCGTCAGATGCGCGACGATGCCGCGCTGATTCTTGCCGGTGGCGGTCAGGACGGCGCGGCGACGGGCGTGCTGCTTCTCATCGTGTAGATAAGCGGCGCAGTAGTCGGCGGCGGGCGGCAGCCCAACCTCAGCGCTTCGGCTATCGGCAACCGACTGCAGCACCTCCTGCGCGATGCGATTTTTCAGCTCGCTCTCCAGCTCGGGGGGCAGCGCGGCCAGCCCGCCGCCTAAGCGATCTTGCAGCTTGGCGAGGATCTGCTGCGTCGCCTGATCAATCGCCGCTCGCTGGGCCTCATCGTTCGCGGTGCGCGCGGCTCCGCGACGAATCGTGATCTGCCGCGCCTGGGCTCGTTCGGCAGCCAGCGGTGTCAGCTCGGCGCCTTCTTCCAGCTGCAGGATTCCACCGTCGGCAAGTGCCGCGACTTCTGCGTGAGTGACTACTCGCGTGATGGCCATGTCCCAGTTCTCGGATTCAGGCCGGCGTCTGTATCACGGAACTGCGGTATACATCACGGCAAATCGGGACCTCAGGCGACGCGAGGCGCTGCGGGTGACAGGAGCGCTACGCGGCCTACTGGCGGGCCTAGGGCGTACTGGCCGAGAGCTGGATGCGGAAGGGCGGCAGTGTCTGCTCGTCATGGCAGCGACCGCCGCCTTTGCCCAGATACGCGGTCACTTCGTACTCGCCAGCTGGCAGAGCCGCAGCGGCCGGACTGCGCGGGAAGAACTGCGACAGCGTGCCATCGGCACCGCTAGGTCCCAGCGTATCGACGCGCACCGGGGGCTGGTCGCGACCGCTGGTGAGCGTGCGGATCTCGACGCGGGCGCTGCCACCCTGCACGGGCTGTCCCTGCAGGCGCAGGTGGTAGTAGGCCATCGTGCCGACGTAGTTGCCGCGAGGGTAGTTGCGCGACAGGCTCAGGCTGGCCGTAAACGGCAGCCGGCCAGGCAGGCAGCTACAGCCACTGGCATCGAGGCCACTGCAGGTCGCGTTGCAGCGGATCTGGCCACCGGCGGCGCTGTCGTAGCCCAGCTCATCGCATGAGGGCAGGGCTCGACTGACCAGAGCACCATCGCAGATCTCGCTCTCGCGCTGCAGCTTGCCGTCGCCGCAGCGAGCCGCCGGGGTCGCTTGCTTGATCGCCGCTAGGGCATCGATGGCGCCGAAGCCATAGCTGTCATCGCGGCCCGGGGCGCCGAGATCCGTCGCGGTTTCCTGCAAGAGCTGGCGCAGCGCCACGTTGCTCAGGCCGGGATAGCGCGAGGCGAGCAGCGCCGCCACACCGCTCGCCAGCGGCGCAGCCATGCTGGTGCCGTCGAGGAAGGCGTGGTCGGTGGCCGTGCTGGAGAGCGAGCAGCGCACCTCCATGCCTGCGGCCAGGCGCTCGGCCAGGTATTCGCCGTCGCCGGCTGCGATGGCCAGGATCGGCACCGGGGCGACGTTGCCGACCTCGATATTGGTCAGTAAGCGACCAGCCTGCGCGGCCTCCCCACTGCGATGGTTGTAAAGGACGATGCCGGCTGCCCCGGCACTGCGCGCATTTTCGACTTTCTCGCTGAAAGGTAGGGCCTTCTGGCCAGCATCGGAGGGGCCGCGCCGGATGAGGGCGATGCGGCCGGCTGGGGCACAGGCCGCGAGCTCGCTGGGGCTGCCGAAGCCACAGCTGCGCAGCGCGGTCTTATCGAGCGTGGTGCCCGAGCTGGCGAGCGGAGCCCAGGCCGCGATGGCCACCTCAGAGCCTCGGCCATCGCTGCAGCTTAGCCGGGCTTCGCGATCGCCAGTCCCGACGGGAAAGGTCGAATAGAGGCTGACGCCGGGAGCGGTGAGACCGACCGCGCGGCCAGTGGAAGAAAAGTCCGCGATGCGATCTTCAGGATCGGTGGCGCCGATGGCCAGGACCTCGCGATAGCTGGCCGGATAGTGACTGTCGGCGGTGCGGATGGCGCCGTGGGCACTGTCTTCCGCGTTGCCGGCCGCTGCGATCAGAAGGACACCCGCGGCGTACGCTGCCGAAAGCGCTCGCTCTTCCAGCGGGCTTGGGGCAGGGGCACCAAAGCTCATGTTTACGATGCGGCAGCGATCCGCCACCGCGCGGTCAAGGGCCGCCACGATGTCGACGTCGCTGGCTCCCAGCCGTCCGCGGTAGCGCCCAAACACGTTGTAGATACGCAGGTTGGCATCCGGGGCGGCTCCGGTCATGCCGTAGTTGTTGTCGGGTGCGGCGAGCAGTCCGGCGACGTGGGTGCCGTGCGTATCGACGGCCGAATAGTCTGCGTTGTCGTCGAAAAAGTTATAGCCCGAAAGGAGGTTGCGTGGCCGGTCACGATGGGTCGAGGCCGCGCCGTGATCGTAGCCGGTATCGATGACGCAGACGTCGACACCCGCACCACGGCTGTAGGCCCAGGCCGCCAAGGCCGAGGTGTAGATCGCGCCGTAGCTATTGTTGAACTCGTTGCGCTCGGCGCGCGGACGTGGCACGCCACAGTCCAGGCTGCAGGTCGAGGACTGCGTGGCGCTGGCCGCTTCCTCGGGTTCGCAGCGGGTATCGCCGCAGGCGTCGAGAAAGCGCAGCATGGCGGGTGTGATCGTCAGCCCTGGCCAGCTGGCGGCCGCCGCTAGCACAGCATCCCGCGGGGCGCGCACCGCAAACGTCCCGGCCAAGCCGACGCGCTCGCTGTAGACATGGCGCAGCCGGATGCCGGCTCGGCTCAGCTGCTCGGCGAGATCGTTGCGCAGGCTGCTTGTCGCCAGGCCTGCAGGTAGCGTGACAAAGAAGTCCTCATCTGACAGCACGGCGGAATCGGCGGCAGCCGGAGGCGGAATCTGTGTGGCCCCCGGCGGGCCTTGGCAAGCCGTCAGAACGGCACAGGAAAAGCCGATAAGCGGCGCGAAGGCCCGAGCGAGCGACAGCACAGGAGGGCGACGGAGCTGCGGCATCTTCTCAGGGTGCATCAGCCAGCGGGGCACTAGCAAGGCGCAAGGCAGCGAGCCTCGCGCGGCTTGCCGACAACCCTAGCTGCGCATGCGCAGAGCGAGCAGGCGGCGACGGCGGAACAGCAGCAGCCAAGCAAAAAAGAGCAGCAGCGGGGCGACGATGGCAGCGCGATGACTATGCGGCGTGGCGATATCGCAGGCGCAGCCGCCGACCTTGGCGCCGCTCTGACGCGACAGCTCGTCGAGCTCGCAGGTGCCTTCAAAGGGCACGCACTGCAGCCCGGCCGGGCAGGTGATGTACTGGCAGACATCATCGCGGCACTTGCCGGCGAAGCAGCCCTGCGTGTTCTTGCAGACGGTGCTCAGACAGGTGTCATCGTTTTGGCACTGCTGCGTCGTCGGGCTGCACTTGGTCTTGGGCGGGCAGCTCTGGCCGCAGGCGTCCGGCGTGCACTGGCCCTTGATGCAGCGCTCGCCGCTGGGGCAAAACTCGGTGCAGGTCTTTAGACACTGCGCGGTGGTTCCGTCGGTGTAGCAGTACTCGCCTTCGCCGCACATGACGCCGGTGCAGGGATTTGCCTTGCAGTTCGAAGCCACGCAGATGTCGCCCGACTTGGGACAGGGGTTCGAGTAGCAGGTGTCGTCACACAGGATGGTACTGCTGCCGGCGTCGCCGTTGCCCGCGATGGTCTGGATGATCTTCTGGATCTGCGAGAGCAGCGCCTGCTCGCTGTCGGCCGCGTAGTAGTCGTAGCCCAGCGTGCGGTCCGGGTTGACCTCGCCGCCGGCCACCGCCATCTGGTTTAGGTTGTCTTTGAAGGTGGCGCTGAGGTTGCCGCCAAAGCCGACGACAAAGGTGTGTACCGAAGGCGTCTGCTTGTACGCAGCAGTGATGGAGTTGACCGCGCCGATGATGTGATCGGAAGCGCCGCACTTGTCGCTGCAGAAGGGCTCGCCATCGGTGATAAGGAGGATGTACTGGGCGCGGCTGGCATCGGCGAAGCTGGTATCCGCGCGCAGCGCGTTGACCGCGGTGCAGGTCGGCGTCCCCAGCATGGTGTCGGGCGGCTTCAGCGCTCCGAGCTGGGTCGAGATCGCCGCCTTGGTGTTGTAGGCGGAGGGGATGATGAAGCCGCTGGTGCCGCACGCGCTCAGCACAGGGAACGCAGCAAAGCCGATCGGCAGGTAGCCATCGTACTGGCTCAGGACCGCGTTGAGCGCCGAGGTCGCGATGTCCCAGCGCGAGCGCTCGCTGCCCTGCGCCGTCTGGTTGTCCTGCAAGCGAAACAGCATCGATCCCGAGCGGTCGAGCAGGATGGCGAGGTTCGGGCACTTTTTGGCCCAGGCCGCGCCATCGAGCAGAACGAGCAGCGCCAAACACAGCAGAGCACGAGTGAAGAGCGACGTGCGAAGCGACATGCGGAGCCTCCCAAGCTAAGCGTGCCTGTCATCGTATCGCGGCCAACTGCCGCAGCGCGGGGGAACTTTGCGCGCCCTGCCTCTGCGCAGCCGCATCGATCGCGCCTTGTCGCAGCCACGCGCGAAGTCCTGGCTGCGCTTTGTCGGTCTGGCGAGAGTCTTCTGATCGTCTGG
>CAZVMD010000140.1:7918-17313 GCA_964628555.1 uncultured Myxococcales bacterium
GAGAGTCTTCTGATCGTCTGGCTGGCGGGGCGGGCTAGGAGCGCGCTGCGGCGCTTACTGCGCGAAGTGCTGGTTGGGCTGCTGCTCGTTGGCCTTGTCGCGCGCGGCTTTTTCGGCCAGCTCGCGCTCGTGACGCTCAATGCGTCGCATCATCGCCACCGTACCGAGCTGGCGATCCTTGTGGTTGGCATCCCAGTCGCCATCGCCGACGTACTTGCCCTTGGAGTACTGATCGGTGCCCGAGAAGACATACGGGCTGCCCATCGCGTGATAGTTGTGATAGCCGAGGCCGTTGTAGCGCTCGGCGTAGCTGGCCAGCGCCGCCTCGTTGGTGGTGTTGGCGTCGATCTTGTACGAGCGCGCGATGCCCGCCTTCTGCCCCAGGGCGTGCTCGGCCGCCGGCTCCCACTCTTTGAAGATGGGGATGTCGGCGGGCTCGTTGACCGCTTTCTTCCCCAGCGGATCGCCCTGGTGCAGATAGGTGCCGAAGTCACCCGTCGATTCGCGCCAGTGCAGCGCCGCGATCAGCTTGGGCGGAATGCCGGCCGTCTCGGCGACCTTTTCGTAGCGCGCCTTGTTCGCATCCCAGTTCTTGATGAACTGCTCCATGTCCTTTTCTTGCTGCGGCGTTAGGCTCTCGTTGGCGTTGCGCACCCGCATGCGATTGAACAGATAGACCGCCGCCAGCTTGGGATCGTCGGGCATGTGATCGACCTTGTCGTCGGCATGCGCCGGCTCTTCCGGCTTGCTCGGCAGCTTGTCGAGCGCCAGCAGCTGATCGATGGTCTTGGGACCGACGACCCCATCTGGACCCAGGCCACCACCGGTCTGGATGGCCTTGATGATCGCCTGCGTGTCCTTGTCCATCACGCCGGTCTCTTTGATGTGCAGGCCCAGCTGCTTTAGCTGCTGCTGCAGCAGGACCACCTCCGGCCCTTTGTCGTTGGCGCGCAGGACGTGCTTGCTCTCCTTGAGCGCCTCCATCTGCTCGGTGACCAGCTGGCGCTTCTGCGCATCGTCGGTTGCCGAGCCCGCCGTGTCGGTGCTGGCCGGCTTGCCCAGCTCGCCGAGGCCGCTCGCCGCGGCACCGGCCTGGGCGTTGCCGGGCGTGACCACCGTCCCACGATCGGCGCTCGGCGTGGTGGGCAGCGTCGATAGCGGATGCGGCGGTGGCGGCGGTACTGGCTCTGCCTTGCGCACCGGCAGCTGAGTCTCGAACACGGACGGATCCACTGCGAGCTTGGGGGCAACTTGGTGTTGGGCCATGGCCTAGTTATCGGGAGGTAGAGCGGGCGTGGTGTCTGGCGATCGCGTCGCTGCGCGGCCGCCCGATCGCGACGGTCTTTGACGCGCTGCGTTGAGGGCTACAGCCCGACGCAGCAGCAGCGCACGGCCTCATCGCCGGCAAACGGATCGTTGCACTGGTAGCTGCGCACCGGATTGCCCGAGCAGATCGAGTTCGTATACGTGGCTCCCCCGAAGCGGGTGCTCAGGTTCTGGATATGTCCGCAGCCGTTGTTCTGGCAGGCCAGGTTCTGCGTCGCGCAGTACTCGGCACAGTTCTGCGCTTTCTCCAGCGATGAGCCGGTGACGCAGCCCGACCAGGTCGGCTCGCCCTTCTGGCGCGGTGGACCCGCGTTGCCGCCGCCGAACAGACTACAGGCCCCCACTGCCCACAACAGCGACAAGGCCGAGCCGATGGCCAGCGCCCGGCGCAGCGTGCGCCGTAAATGCGGAGTGCTCGGCACCGCCGCCGATGCTTGGCGCAGCAGAGCCAGGGAGGGATCGAGCAGAGTGGCGAGATCGTTTGGCATGCTGGCATCGTACCGCGATCGCCCGCTGGCTGACTAGCCGCTCTCCGACGGAGAAAATCGCCAGCAATGCTGCCGACTTAGGCTCCGCGCGGCGGCCCATGACCATCCCGCCAGCCGGCGGACCGAGAGCTCACGCGCCCGAGTCAACTACCAGGGCCGTGGACCCCCGCTGCGCAGGGCCGACTGCAGCCACTCCGCCACAGTGCGCGCAATCAGCCGGACGCTCTGTCCCTGATCCAGGCTCTGCGGTCGCGGATCGAGTGTGGCTCCGGGCGGTGGGTTATCGTCGGTGATGCCATAGTGATTAACCCCCGCAATGGGCACCAGGCTGGCTCGTCCGCGCAGGGCCGCCGAGGTCATGCGCACCTGGCTGGGTAGGGCGCGACCATCCTCCAGACCCGACAGCAGCGCCACTGGAACGCCCTGCGTCGCGATGGGATCGACCTTGCCATCGCGGACCAGATGCGAGCCAAAGAACGCGGCGGCGCGGATCGCCGGGCGAGCCAGTGGCGGCGAGCAGAATGGCGGCATGCACAGGCCGGCAACGGTGTACAAGCCGACGACCCCGCCGAAGCTATGCCCGGTCAGGACGATGCGCTCGACATCGGCCAGGCCATACAGCGGACTCTGCGGATCGCGCGTGGCCTGGGTCACGGCGCGCACTGCCGCGGCCACCACCTGGCCTTCGGTCAGCGGCGAGGGGGCCGACCCGGGCGGACCGAGCACACGGAGGTGATTGGGGATGATGGCCACGAAGCCAGCCCGCGCGAGCCCGTGGCCGTAGCCAGCATAGTGCTGCGCATCGACCGAGCCGCCTTGCAGATGTACAAGGACTGGCCGGCGCTCGTGCGGGGCCTCGTCGCCTCCAGCGGGAGGATAGTAGGTCGCTGCCCGGTCGCCGTTGTCCAGCACCAGTTCCAGCACCTGGGTGCGCAGGCGCGCCTGCAGGGCCTGAGAAGTCTGCGAAGTCTGCCGCTCGTCTACCCCACAGGCGGCGAGCGTGAGCAGCGACAACAAGCAAGGCAGCGTGGTCGGCAGAGAAGATCGTGGCATCTAGTGAGCTCTGTCTAACGCGAACTAGCTCGACATGACAACCGCCGGGGCGGCGACTTCTGCAACCCAGCGATGAAGCTGGCTGGCGCCACAGCTGGGCGGGGCTGGCCCGGCTGAAAAATATTTGTCCGTCGAGGGAACTGGCTGCTAAGTTGCGACACCGTGCGACGACAGATCACGAAAAAGCGCACAGGGACCCCCTTTCGGCTCTTGGGGGGCAGCGTGGCCCTGAGCCTGGGGCTTATCGTCGCACCGCAAGTCCTGCTGCCTGGCCCGGCCCGGGCTCAGACGCCGCCTGCGCGTCCGCCAACTCCACCGCCGGTTGATGCCCGCGATGACCGCGTGCAAAGACGAGCCATCCGCGGCGGCTCGGTGGATCTGTCGCGCGAGTCCCCGGAGCTGCGCGAGCTGCGCAGCTTCGAAGAAGAGTCCTTTCCTCGCGCCACCCTGCGCCAGTCGGTGCTAAGCGGCCACGTCGAGCCGCCCGGGTCCGGGGCCAGCGGCAGTGCGCCCGAGGGTCCAAGCTCGGAGCTGCCGGCCGATGGTCTGCACAGCCCGCCGACCGGAGGTCCGGTGGCGCCGCGCTCGCTGTTTGCCGGCGAGACGCCGACCATTCCCTGGCTGCAGGCCCTCAAGCTCCTCGACAACCTGGGCCTCAGCCCGACCTTTGTGCGCTTCGAGTCGCACGTCATTCGCTACCTCGAATTCTTCAAAGAGGAGCGCCGCGGCCGGTCGATCATGACCTCCTGGCTGCGCAAGCAGGGACGCTATCGCCAGCTCATCGAGCAGACGCTCGACAAGCACGGCCTGCCGCGCTTCCTGCTGTATGTCGCGATGATCGAGAGCGGCTACGACCCGCACGATCGCTCGCACAAGGGCGCGGTCGGGCTGTGGCAGTTTATGCCCGAGGGCGCGCGCATCTACGGCCTGCGCGTCGATCACTGGGTCGACGAGCGCAAAGATCCCGTTCGCTCGACGGAAGCAGCGGCGCGCTACCTCGGCGATCTCAAGGCCCGCTTCGGCTCTTGGCATCTGGCGCTGGCGGCGTTTAACGCTGGCTACGGCGCCGTGCTGCGGGCCATGCAGAAGTACAACACCAACGACTACTGGGAGCTGTGTCGTCACGAAGACGGCCTGCCCTGGGAGACGCTCAACTACGTACCCAAGGCAATCGCTTCGGCGCTGATCGGGGAAAACCGCGGCTTCTTCGGCTTTGACGAGGTCGTGCCCGAGGCCGGCCTGGGCTTCGAGACCGTCGCTATCGCGTCCCCGCTCTCGCTCGAACGCATCGCCCACGTAGTCTCCAGCAGCCCCGAAGAGCTGACCCGGTTAAATCCCGAGCTGCGGCGCGGCCGCATTCCGCCGCTGGCGAGCGGCGAGACCTGGATGCTGCGCGTGCCCCCCGGCACCGGCAGCCATCTGGTCAGCCAGCTAGAGAGCCTGCACCGCGCCGAGCCGCTTGCGCCGCGCATCGTGCGCTTCGGCGAGCGGCTGGAAGACATCGCCCGCGAGGTCGGGACCTCGGTCAGCAACCTCAAGCGGGTCAACGGCATCGAAGACAGCAGCGATGTGCGCACCGGCCTGACCCTGCTGGTGCCACCGCCCAGCAGCCGGGCCGGCAGCCCCGCAACCGCCTCACCCAGCGACGAGCTCATCGTCGTGGCCGTGCCCGACAAGAGCCTGCAGGTGCCGGGCAAGAAGCGCGTGTTTTATCGCACCATCCCCGGTGACAGCATCTGGGCCATCGCCCGCTTCTTTAAGGTCAAGGAGGCTGACCTATTGCGCTGGAACGCGCTCGATCCAGAAGCGACGCTGGCCACCAAGATGGTCCTTGATGTCTGGGTTGATCCCAGCTTTGACACCTCGCAGGTGGCGCTGGTTGACCCGGCCCGCGTCCGCGTGGTGACGACCGGCAGCGACGAGTTCTTCGAGCTGGTCGAGACGCTGCGCGGCCGCAAGCGGATCTTCCACGTGGTCAAAGAGGGCGAGACCTGGGAGCGCGTGGCCAAGCGCTACGGCCTGACGGTCGCTGACCTAGAGCGCATCAACCGCACCGGTCGTCAGAACGATCTGCGGGCCGGCCAGAAGGTCACGGTCTATCTGCCGATGAGCAGCAGCGAGCGCAGCGCGGCCCTGGCTCGCCTGCGCGGTGAAGCGGTTGCCGAGCCGACTCCGGCCGAGGGCAAGGACGAAAAATCCGACAAGCCAGACAAGACCGACAAGCCGGCTGCCCCACCGAGCGACCGCCCGATCGGTCTGCCGCCGCCGCCCGCCCCGACCGTCGATCCACCGACGACTCCGGCGACGGATCCGCCGCCGGCTGCTGCCGCCGACCCCGCGACTGACCCCGCGACCGACCCTGCGACCGACCCTGCGACCGACCCGCCTGTTGGGTCAGGCAGCCGGAGCACGACCGAGGCTGCCCCAGCCACCGGGCCCGCCCCTCCCTAGAGCCTGCGCTGCTTTGGGCTCTCTTTATGCTCTGCACCGCCTGGCGCTGCGGGGCTCCTTCTGTGAACGGCCATGAGTCTCTTTGATCCCTTCCCGATCCTCGATACCCCACGCCTGCGCTTGCGCCCGCTTGGCCCCGACGATGCCGCGGTGCTGTATCGCTGGCAGCAGAGTCCCGACTTCATGCGCTATCTCAGCCGTGATCCCGATGCCTCGCTGTCGGCCAGCCTGGCCCGCGTCGAGCTTATTAGCGCCGCCATCCGCGAAGAGACCGGCATTACCTGGGGCCTAACCCTGCGGACGACTGGCGCGCTCGTTGGCACCGCCGGACTTTGGCGCTGGGTCAAGCCGCACCGCTATGCCGAGATCGGCTACCAGCTAGCACCAGAGGCCTGGGGCCAGGGCTTGATGACCGAGGCGCTGCCACCGATCCTGCAGCTTGGCTTTGAGCGCATGCAGCTTCACCGCATCGAAGCCAACACCGATCCCAACAACCACGCCTCGACGCGCGTGCTCGGCAAGCTAGGTTTTCAGCTGGAAGCGCGGCTGCGCGAAAACTGGTTCCACAACGGCAGCTTCACCGATAGCACCATCTACGGCCTGCTGCGCCACGAGGCGCGCTTCCCACCGCCCCCCGCCGCAGCGTTGGACGGTCGCTAGGCCCACCGCGCCCCACCCTGCGAGGATCCGAGCTCTCATGCGCATTTTCGACGGACAGCGAGTGGTCTTTCTGGGCGACAGCATCACCGAGCATCGGGTCGCGGTCAGCGACTGCATGGAGTCGCAGAGCGAGGATCTGCCACCGGTGGGTGCCCAGGTGCGCGTCGATCGCCATGAGCGGCGCGGCTGGGCGGCGCGGCTGGCCCAGCGCATCTGCATCGCCTATCCGCAGCGCCGGATTCAGTATCACAATGCGGGAGTCGCCGGCGACAGCTCGCGGTGCATGCTGGCCCGGTTTGAGGCCGATGTAATCGCGCAAAAGCCGCAGTGGCTGTTTTTAAGTGCTGGCGTGTGCGATGTGCGGCGATGTTTCCAGCCCGATCGTCAAAATGACGCCGTATCTATCGAGGAATATATCGCCAATCTTACGTCGATGACGGGGCGCGCCCGGCAGCTCGGCGCCGAGGTCGTCCTGCTGGAGCCCACCCCGCACGCTCGCCCGGTCACCGGCGCACCTCCTGAGGTGACACTGCACGACGTCCATGCCCGAACCCGAACCTACGCCGCTGCGATGCGCCAGGTTGCGCATGATCACAATGTCGGATTTGTCGAACTATTTGATGAATTGCTGAATCTAGAACAGAAATTAGCTGGCTATTCGTCGATTTATGCCGATGAAGTTCATTTGAATGAAACCGGCGATCTGTTGTACTCAGAGCTGGTCTTTAATTATCTAATCAATCGCGCCGACCGCGCCTAAGGAATCCCGCCCCATGACCCCGATCCAAGCAGGTGCCGCGGCTTGCCCGTGGAGTAGCTGGGACCCCGGCACTGTGCAGTTCTGTGAAGAGCGCCTGTGCGCCTGGGTGGTCGAGCCGAGCAACGCCTGGTCGAGCGGGATCTATCTGCTCATCGGCCTGTACATGCTGCGACAGGCGCTGCGTCCGCTGGCGCCGCGCTCGATCGCGGTGGCGGCCGCCCAGATCATGATCGGCGTCGGCAGCTTTTTCTTTCACGCCACCGGCACCTTCTGGGGCGAGCTCGTCGATCAGCTGGGTCTGTTCATGCTGTCGGCGCTGATCCTTTCCTGCTCAGCCGCCCAGGCACGCCGCTTAAGCGCCCGCCAGACGATCGCTCTTTACGTCGTCAGCGTCGTGGCCAGCACCGTGCTCTTGCTGTGCGTGCGGCCCATCGGCATTCCGCTGTTTGCGGCGCAGCTAGCCATCGGTCTGCTCTGGCAGATCCGCCTGTGGTCGCAGAGCCGCGATCCCATCCGCAGCGCGCATCGTCCCTTCTTTGTCGGAGTCGGGCTGTTTCTGGTGTCGTTTGCCATCTGGGTCACCGACATCACGCATCTGGTCTGCAGTCCGCAGAATCATCTGGTGACTGGCCATGCCATCTGGCACGTCCTCAACGCCATCTGCATCGAGCGCCTCGGCGCCTTCTACCGCCGCCGCTTCGCCCTCGTCGAGCATGGCTGAGCCGCCGGCTGCCAAAACGAAAGGGGAGTCTATGTCAGGGACACAAGCGGCTGTGGTTCTGGGCGCATCGGGATCGGTCGGCAGCGCGCTCATCAAGGAGCTGATTCGCAGCGGATCGTTTAGCCCCATCCTGACCCTTGTGCGCCGTTCGCAGCCTGAGCAGCTTGCGCTGGCCGCGGCCGCGGGGATCGAGCTACGCGAGGTGCTGGTGCCCAGCATGGACCCAGCCAGCTTGGAAGCGGCGACCACCGCGGCCATCGGCTCGCTGACCGGCGACGCCGTCGGGCTGAGTGTGCTGGGCGTCGGGGCCGGCACCGCGAAGCTGACCCTTGAGGAGCATCGGGCCATCGATGTGCAGCTCAACGCCGCCTTTGCGCGTGGCCTGCGCGCCGCTGCGAAGGTGAAGCACCTGGCCTTCATGTCTGCCGTTGGCGCCGATGCCAGCGCCGCCGCCTCCGGCTCTGGCGCCGCCGGGATGCCGCGCTACGCCCGCGTCAAGGGCGAGGCCGAAGAGGCCGTCAAGCACAGCGGCCCAGCCGTCGTAAGCATCTTCCGCCCCGCGATGATCATCGGCTCGCAGCACACGCCCTGGCTGCTGGCGAAAGCGCTGCCGCTGTTTTCGTTCGTCACACCCGCCAAGTACAAGTCGATCACCGTCGAGCAGATCGCCCAGGCGATGGTCGCCACGTCCCGCCATCCACCCGCCACGTCCGACGTCTATCACTACCCCGAGATGATGGCGCTCAAGCGCTGATGGGGGGCTCAAGCAGCCAGCTGACGTGGCTGCTTGAGGCTGCTGCGGATGGGGGTCAGAAACTGGCCATGTCATGGCCACTTGCGGCCATTGATCGCGCTCTGTCCATCCCTTAGCTTCAGCAGGTCAACACGCCCGGCGCTTCGGCCGCCGGCTCGCAGGAGGAGCCTATGAACATCCTGGTGGACCTAGCCAAGAAGCTCGACATCGTTCCAGCCCCGCAGGTCGATACGGTCTCGTGCGTCATGCGGGCGCGGGCGATCATCGAGGCCAACCGGCTGGGCGTCTTTGCGGCGCTGGCGGCCGGGCCGCTTACCGCCGAAGAGGTGGCGTCCCGCCAGGGCCTGTCGCCGGATGGTACGCGGGCGCTGATGGCGGCGCTGGTCGCCTGCGACTATCTCAACGAGCGCGACGGTCGGTTCTCCAACGGCCGCTGGGTGACAAAGTGGATCCTGGACTCGGGGATGGGCCTCGGCCACTTCCTGGGCGTGCAAGAGAACGTGTGGGACCGCGCCTCGACCCTGGGCGAGTGCGTGCGCACCGGTCGGCCCGTCAAGAACCCACACGAGTCGCTGGGTGCGGAGGCGCAGCGCGAAGCAGAGGTGTACGTGCGCGGCATGAAGCAGATCGCGCAGCTCTTGATCCCGCACTTAGAGCGAGCGGTCACCCTGCCGGCCGGAGCCAGGCGTCTGCTTGATCTGGGCGGCTCGCACGGCGACTACGCCCGCGCGCTGGTTCGGCGTCACCCCGGACTGCAGGCTACCGTGCTCGATCTGCCGGGCGTGGCCATCGCTGCCGAGGCGATCTCTCGGCAGCTCGGTGACATGCCGCCGGTCGAGTTCAAGGCCGGAAACCTCCTCAGCGACGACCTGGGCACTGGCTGGGACGCGGCGCTGATGGTCAGCGTGCTGCACGTCTTTAACACCGACCAGGCGCGGCAGATCTTCAAGAAGGTAGCGGCGGCCCTGGCTCCGGGAGGCGTCTTCGCGGTCCTCGACCACATGCGCGGAGTCTCGCGCGGGCGAGACAGCGTGGTGGCGATGATGGGCTTGAACTGGCTGACGCTCGGCGGCCGCAGCTACACCCTCAATGAGGTGCGCGAGCTGATGGCCGGAGCCGGCTTCTCGCAGGTGACAGTCCGCAAGCTCCCGAGCCGAGTGGGCGCGACGGTGGTGATGGGAA
>CAZVMD010000141.1:0-2900 GCA_964628555.1 uncultured Myxococcales bacterium
GTCGAGAACAACTGGGCAACGCGAATCGACGACATGCTCTTAGATCCGTTCTCTCTGCTGTGTGGGTCGCAAGGACAGGGAAGGCCCACGCAGACCTAGGCGTGAGCAGCGCCAAGCTACCGCCCGCGGGCGAGGCTGTCAAAGGGGGCGACACTGCCGCGCGGCCAAAGGCTGCTTCTACTTGGCCTGCGGTGCATTGAGCGAGGAGGGCCGGGGGCCTGGCGGGTGATGCCCATCGTCATAACGCACCGATGGGGTGGACAGGGGAAGTAGGACGCGGAGGTCGCGCGGCCATCGCGCGCGCTCAGGCGCGGGCGGGAATCTTGGCCGCCTTGCTGCGGCCCCAGGCGACAAAGACAGCGAGGCCACCGAGCAGCAGGTTGGCGCCGAGGACGCCATACTCGCCGTGTGAGACATGGGTGGCCATGGCCAGGAGCATGACGATGGCCAGCCCAAGGGCGGCCAGCGGCGTCAGCCACGGCTGAATGCGAGTGGCCGAAGGCAGGATCAGACCGAGCGCGCCGGCTATCTCGGTCAGGGCAATGAAGCGGATCAGTGAGCCGAGCGGGCCCTGCACCCAGGACATCTTGGCCTGAAGCTGGTCAATCGGCGTCGTGAGCTTCATCAGCCCAGTGGCCAGAAAGGCGGCGGCGAGCAGCCCCTGGCTCACCCACAGGGCGATGTGGAGTCCGCCCTTTGGCGGCTGCGGGTCGGTCGATGCGGGAGCGGCTGGCGTCGTCATGGTGAGTTCCTTTTCGCGGCGTGGTCTGTGGTTATAAGCTGTAGTTGGCATTGTGGAGCCGTTTCCCTGCGCGCAACAGGTAGCAAGATGGCAACATGCTGTTCCATGCATGGAACACAGGCCGACTACCAGCTCCTCGCCATCTTCGCCGCGGTTGCCGAGGAGACAAGCTTCTCGAAGGCGGCGCGCAAGCTCGGGCTGGGCAAGGGAACGGTGAGCCGCGCGATTGCTCGGCTGGAAGAGCTGCTCGGCACCGAGCTCTTGCACCGCAATACCCACACCGTGGCGCTCTCCACCGCGGGCGCGGCCTTGTACGAGCGCACCGCGCATCACCTCGCAGCCCTCAATGAAGCGGTGTGCAGGCTGCCCGAGCTGCAAGAGAAGCCCTCCGGTCAGCTGCGCCTGACGGCGCCGAATGACCTTGGGGTCGTCATCTTGCCGTCGATCCTCGCGCAGTTTTCGCTGCGCTATCCCGACATCCGCTTCGACATCCAGCTGACCAACCGCGTTGTCGATCTGGTCGCTGAAGGCTTCGATCTGGCGCTCCGTCCGGCCCCGGCCAAGCTAAAGGACTCCAGCCTTACCGCCTGTCGCCTGGGCAGCAACAGCTCAAACTTTCACGCCTACGCAGCACCGGCCTACCTGGCGCGACGAGGGCGGCCCAAGCAGCTGGGCGATGACGGGCATGACTTTGTCCTGCATCCCGCCTCGCTCCGCTTCTTGCAGCTCCGGCGCGAGCAAAAGTGGCGCTACCTCTGCGACGACTTCTTCCTGGTGCGCGATCTCCTGCGCGATGGCGCCGGCGTCGGCTACCTGCCCGCGTTTATCGCCGAGCCGTACCTGCGCGACGGTCTGCTGGAGCTAGTCCCGCTCGCCGACCGACCGCGGGTCAGCGCCGCCCTGTTTCTGCTTTATCCCTCAAGCGGTCAGGTGCCGCGCAAGGTCCGCGCCTTCCGCGACTTCCTCGTCGAGCGCTTTAAGCGTCAGCCGCTGGCCTAGGCGCGCTGGCTGTAGGAGCCAGCGGCGCACCAGCATCGACTGATCGCTGCGTGCACAGAGTGAGCGAGCAGTGTGCGAGCAGTGTGCGAGCAAGGTGTGAGCGGGCACTGTGCGGACTGCGCTCAGTCGCTGCCAGCGGAGCCGGCCTACTTCCCTTGCAGCAGCGCGGTCTTGCGGCGGCCTGTCAGGCCAGCCACGCCGGTATCTTCGTCATGGTACGGCCCTTGCTTTGCTGTTCTTCGCCAGCCCGCTCAGCGCTGGATGACTAATGATCCGCGAGTGCTAGCTGGGCAGTCGGCGAATACCAACACAGGAGATTCGTATGGAGCCAGTGTACATCACTGGGGGGCCAGCAGATAGCTTTAGACGGACTTTTGACGATCAAGTTTGGAAAGATGCTTTCGTCTTAAATCAGCTGAATCATGAACATATCGAGTATCTCTATAAGTCAGCGCTAAAAGGCTTGTCCGACGTGGCTCGCTTCAACGGACGGTCCTTGGCCGCCGAGCGGAGCGATCGGCAGTCGCGGATCGCCTTTACCCGCGACGGGGTGACTTCGGTGCTGCTGATCGGGGGACGAAAATCCATTCGCGAGCTAGCTCGTGAATATGGTGATGACATCATCTTTTCGACGGAATATGTGACGGTAAGATGTTACGCAAAGCGATTTACCGATGTGATGGATCAGGCCATGCTGGGAGGGCAGCGAAGCTTGTCGATGCCGGGGGCGGTGGGTCGAGCTGGCTGGAAAGTGATGCGGGGTGGGGACCTGACTGGCTCACTGCTCGAACGAACACGAAACGCATTTGGGGAAATTGGTGATCTCGCAAGTACGACAAGTGTTAAGAAATATACATGTATACAATTTTATGCCTATTATGATCCCGACCCTTCTGTGGTTAGTCCCGATAAGGTAAGAGAACAAAGATACTACGATCAGCTCTTTGCCGATGTGCGGTCGTTTCTAACCGTGTGTGGAGCAAGTCAGTGCAAGCGCTTCCGCGGTCGCGACCTCCTGGCGATCCTGCCGCAGCTAGAAGAGTGAGCACTTTGGCGTCTGCGTGGCGCGTGCAGGCTGGCCCAGGGGAGCTGGGTGTTTGATGGGGCAGGGCGAGGCGGTCGGGGCGGGTGCTGCGTCGGGGCGCTGTGTCGGGGCGCT
>CAZVMD010000141.1:3000-17208 GCA_964628555.1 uncultured Myxococcales bacterium
GTCGGGGCGCTGTGTCGGGGCGCTCTAGTCGCCGAGGATACGCTTGGCTTCGGCGGTGTAGTCGCCGCCGCCACCGGGGCTGGGCTGGGCGCGCGTGCGCAGGTAAAGCGGCGGGTCGATGACCAGGCTGCTCTTGGCGCCTTTCTGCGCCTCTAGCAGCACGCGCTGGCCCGGCTCGTCGGCGTAGGGATGGACGATGCGCAGCCGGGTAGGGGTCAGGCGCTGCTCGGCCAGAGCGACGAAGAGCTCAGGCAGCCGCGGCGTCGGATAGACGACGGCAAAGCGACCACGCGGCCGCAGCAGGCGCCGGGCCGCTCGCACCAGATCCGACAGGGGCAGATGGACCTCGTGGCGGGCGATGGCTTCTTCGTCGGTGGGATTGACGCCGCCGCGGCCCAGCACATAGTACGGCGGGCACGAGGCGACGAGGTCGAAGCTGGCACCCGCAAGCTGCGAGCGCAGGGCCGGGCTACGAATGTCGCCCTGCACGATGGTGGTTCGCTCGCTCAGGCTGTTCTCTTGCGCGTTGCGCTGACAGAGCGCAGCCAGCCGCGGCTGTAGCTCGACGAGAGACAGCGACGCGGTCGCGTCTTTGCTGGCCAGGAGCAGGCCCACGATGCCACAGCCGGCCCCGATATCGGCGATGCGGCCGCCGCGCGGGACAGCCGCAAAGTCAGAAAGCAGGATGGGGTCGATGCTGAAGCGATAGCCGACGCGTGGCTGCCACAGCACGAGCCGGCCGCGGACGATGGGATCGCGACTTAGCTCGCCGGGATCGTCGGTGGCAGCAGTCGGGCTGGCCGCGTTCAGCGATGTCGTCGCCGCCGGGGTCAGCCGGCTCACCGACTGGGGAGGCACAGGTTCCGCCGCCGCCACGGTCTACACCGCGTCCACGGCTTCCGCTGGATCGACCGGATTGAGCACGATGCCCGAGGCGATCTTGGGATAGAAGTAGGTCGATTTCTGCGGCATGACCTCGCCGGCTTCAGCGACCGCCATGACCTGCTCGACGCGCGTTGGGTTCAGCAGAAAGACGGCCTGCGTCCCGTCGCCGCTGTGGGCGGCCGCGACCGCCTGCCCGAAGTCCTTGAGGTAGCGTAGATAGGTCTGGGCTTCCTGCGCCGCGCGATCGATGCCCAGCGCCGCTTCAAAGACCAGCGCGTGCAGCACCGTGACATCGAGATCGCGCAGCACCGCCGGGCCAGCGATGGTCGCTGCCGCCTCGGGCCGCACGCTGAGGAACAGCGAGCGACCGCCGCTTGCGAGCAGGAAGCTCGGGGCACGCTGGCCATACTCGGCAAGCTGAGCCTGCGCGGCCTCCAGCGAACCCGGCGCCGACTCGACGATGTCAAAGTGTGCCGCCAGCCGGCTGAGCAGCGACGGCAGATCGAAGCCGGCCAGGCTGTGCAGCACGCGATGGGTGGGAAACACCACCAGGCCGGGATCGCGGACGTTGCACAGGAAGATCGAGCCGTACTCCGCCGCCGAGTCGCTGCCGCGATAGCCCGACTCGCGCCGCCACTCGTCGCGCAGCGCCAGCATCGTCTCGTAGCGGTGGTGGCCATCGGCGATGTAGATGCGCTTGTCGCGCAGGAAGCGACTGACCTGGGCAATCGCCTCCCGGTCGGTCAGACGCCACAGGCGATGCAGCACGCCGTCATCGGTCGTGCCGTACAGGTCTGGGGCGCCGCTCTCGACGGCGGCGAAGGCGGCATCGGTGGTCTGCTGCGCGTCGTCGTACAGACCGAACACCTGCGACAGATGGGTGCGCGTCGCGCGCTTGAGCTTCAGGCGATCGAGCTTCGGCCCGGCCAGCGTGCGCTCGTGTGGCAGCACCACGCCTTCGCTGAAGCGATGCAGGCGGATGCGGGCGATAAAGCCGCGTCGGGTGATCGTCGTCCCGTCGCCCAGCGCGCCAGGTCCGCTGCGCCCCGGCGGCGAGAACACCTGATGGTAGCGATACAGCGCCGGCTTTTCGTCGCGGCCCAGCGCCCCGCCGGCCAAGAGCTGGCGCAGCGTTGCTCCGGCTTGCGCATATTTTCCGTCGCTGTCACCACCGCTTGGGTCCTTGGGCAGGATCAGATGCACGGCGTTGTGCGGGCTCTTTTGCGCCAGCGCCTGCCGCTGTGCCTCGCTGATGACGTCGTAGGGGGGAGCCAAAAGCGAGCTGATGTCAGGTCCAGAGGCGGACTCGGGTCGATAGAGGATGCCACGGAAGGGTGCGATCTCGGCCATGGCCCCAAGTTCTACAACGGCCGCCCCCGCCGCCGACAAAAAACCAGCCGCCCCTCGGCACGGCAGCCCCCCCGAGGGGCGGGTCTGCGATACGCTATCGGCATGGCTTCAGACGATAAGGGGGCGCAGCCGAGTACGCAGCCGGCTAGCCCCAGCGCCGCGCCTCCCGAAACGCATCGCCTGATCAACGTCCGCAAAGAGGAGTGGCCCGCCGTCGTATGGTCCTTCCTGTATTTCTTCTGCCTGCTCTCGGGCTACTACGTACTGCGGCCGGTGCGCGACGAGATGGGCATCTTGGGCGGCATCAAGAACCTGCCCTGGATGTTCACCGGCACCTTCCTGGGCATGCTGGCCACGATGCCGATCTTCGGCGCCGCCGCGGCGCGCTTCCCGCGACACGTGCTGGTGCCGGCCATCTACGGCTTTGTGATCAGCAACCTGGTGTTCTTTTTTGTGGCCATGCATCTGGGCTGGGCGCCGGCCCTGGTCGCCAAGGCGTTCTTCGTCTGGCTGTCGGTGATCAACTACTTCATCGTCAGCGTGTTCTGGAGCTTCATGTCCGATCTGTACGAGAGCGAGCAGGCCAAGCGGCTGTTCCCGGTCATCGCCGCCGGCGGCAGCCTGGGGGCCTTTATCGGGCCGCTTCTCACTGCGGCGCTGGTCAAGCGCATCGGCATCGCCAGCCTGTTCCTCGTCTCGGCCTGCCTGTTCGTCTGCGCCATCTTCTGCGTGCGCTCGCTGACCCGCTGGGCCGGGGCTCACTCACAGGGCGAGCGGCAGCGCGGCGAAGCGGTCGGCGGCGGCATCTTCTCGGGCCTGATCTTGGCGCTGCAGAACCCCTACCTGCTGGCCATCGCTGGCTACATCCTGCTCTTGCAAGTGCTGGGCACGTTCTTTTATCTCGAACAGACGCAGATCGTCTCCAAGACCATCGCGTCCTCGACGGCGCGCACGCAGCTCTTTGCCCAGCTGGATCTGGCGGTCAACGCGCTGACCCTGCTTTTGCAGGTGTTTATCACCGGGCGCCTGGTGCTGTCGCTGGGTCTGGCCACCTGCCTAGTGCTGCTGCCGCTGTTCGGTGGGCTGGGCCTGACCACCGTCGGGATCTGGCCAACACTGTGGGTGGTGGCGGCGGCCAGCGTGATTCGTCGGGCGACCGAGTTTGCCATCTCGAAGCCGGCCCGCGAGGTGCTGTTCACCGTCGTCACCCGCGAAGAGCGCTACAAGGCCAAGAACGTCATCGACACGCTGGTCTCGCGCGGCGGCGATGCGCTATCGGGCTGGGCCCACAGCGGGCTGCAGGGCCTGGGCGCCACCACCTCGCTGCTCGCCTTTGCCAGCTTGCCGGCTGCCGTGGCGATGATTGGGGTTGGCCTGTACCTCGGGCGGGCTCATGATCGTCGCCGCAAGCCCGCTCCCGCGGCTGGCTAGCTTCTGCCGCGCCTCCCGATCGCGCCATGCCTCCCTCTGCACCGCACGCCTCTCGGCTCCAGCCTCTGCGCCTCTGGCTTCGTCGCGCTGCCATCCTGCTCGGCGCAGCGCTGAGCTTGGCCGGCCTGCTCCTTATCGCCATTCAGATCGTCTATGCCCCGCGCGTCTATCGCGCCCTGCCCGGGCCGAAGCTGCCGCCCATCGAGCCCTTGCCGCCGCTTCAGCTCTTGTCGGCGACGCAGTGTGCAAGCTGTCACAGCGAGATCGCAGCCGAGTGGCGGGCCTCGGCCCATGGCCGCGCGAGCAGCACGGCGCTTTATCACGCGGAGTTTCGCCACGAAGGGCAGATGTTTATCTGCGGCTACTGCCACCAGCCGCTCGTCGAGCAGCGGGCACAGACGGTGAGCGGGCTGCGCTGGGTCTGGCCGCTGCAGGTGGCCGCGACGCAGCCAAACCCTCGCTTCCAGCCCGAGCTAGCCGGAGAAGGCGTGACCTGCCTGGCCTGTCATGCGCGCGGCCAGGCCATCGCGGGGCCGCACGCGCTGTCGACGCCGGCCCACGCCGTCGTGGTCGAGCCGGACTTCGGCGCGGTGAGCCTGTGTCAGACCTGCCACCGCCTGCACATTCCGCTGGGCCGCCTGCTGCGACCGGTGCAAGAGACGATCGAGGAGTGGCAGGCCTACCGCGCCAGCGGCGGCGAGCAGAGCTGCGTCGATTGCCACCTGCCGAGCGTCGGTGAGCGACCGCTGGTGCTCGGCGGTCCGCAGCGCCGGAGCCGCAGCCATGCCCTGCGCGGTCCGCGCGACGAAGCCTTCCTGCGCCGCGGCGCTGTGGTCTTGCAGGCGACGTTAGAGCCGGAAGCGGGCGGGGCGCGGGCCGAGCTGACGCTGCAAAATGGCACCGGTCACCGCCTGCCCACCGCCGAGCCGCGCCACTATCTTGTGACGGCTCTGGCCGCCCTCTCTGCGACGGGACAGGTGCTGAGTGAGAGCCAGCTCCGCATCGAGCGGCAGATGGATCCGGTGGCGCTGACCGAGCCGCCGGGCAGCGACACCACGCTGCAGGTGCGCGAGACCCGCCGCCTGAACCTGCGCCTCGCGACGCTGCCCCCTGGCACGGTGCGCCTGCGCCTGGGCCTGTACTACTTTCTGTGGCGCCCCGAGGATCCCATCGCCCGCGACGCTGGCGAGACCGAAGCCAGCCTGCGCCGCACGGTCTACGAGAGCGAGCGCGCCCTGTCTGCCGGGCCGCCGCCGCCGAATTAAGCGGCTAGAAAGACTGAAACAGAAAAGATCGAAAGCACAAATTTAACGCGAATTAATATTGATTAATTTAAATCAAAGTTGTCTTTTATGTTTAAATTAGTGCGGATTCGCGGCGGTGCGGCACTTACAGTGCGACCAGCACGCCAAGGCGGGCGAGGGCGGTGAGCTGGCTCTGGATCTCGTCGGCTAGTGGGCTCTCAGCGAGGGAGGCGGCGGTCGGGCGCTCGCCGTGGTTGGGCAGCACCAGCTTGCCGGCTTCGGCCAGGGCAAACAGGGCCGAGGTCAGCTCGGTGACATCGCGCGTTCCGTCCAGCAGCGGCACCAGGGCGCGACACAGCGGATCGACGCTGAAGCTGTCGTGAAACAGCGTCGTGACCTCGTCGCCGCGCAGCAGCTGTCGGCGGGCAAAGGGGCGGGCTGTCGGCAGCAGACCGGGGCTTCGAGCGACGGGGGGAGCATGCGCCTGCAGCGACAGCACCTGTGGGCTCTCGGCCGAGGCGCGCAGCAGGAACTTGGCCAGGCTCTCGACCTCATCGGCCTCCGGCGGCTGACTGCGTCCCAGCCGCTGCGCCGCCTGCTGACACAGCGCCGGGAAGGCCAGGGCCTGTGGCGACTGCTCGGCGAGCAGGGTCAGCGCTGCGCGGGTCAGGGGATGCGAGCTGCGCAGGACTGGGCTTTCGCCTAGCACGCCACTGCCAGCAAACTCCGCCGCCGCCTCGCTGGCCGGACTCGCATGGTCGTCGGGCTGTGGCAGGCGCTGCAGGCGCGAGTAGACAAACAGGTCGTTCAGATCGCTCGACCGCGGCTCTGAGCGCACGGCGACCTCGGCGTGGCACAGCAGGCTCTGGCGGAACATGCGCATGCGCGCAAAGTCGCTGTACTGCTGCAGATCGAGCGGCGTATCGACGCTGGACAGCAGGCGCGGCAGCACCTCCAGCGGCAGCGAGCGCGGCAGGCCGACACGATCTTCGGCATCGCCGAGGTAGCGCAGCCCATGGCGCGTCGCGTGGTTGACGAAGCTGCTGAAGTACACGGGTGTGCTCGGCTCGCCGATCACGTCGTAAAGCAGGACCGGATCGCGCCAGATGCCCAGGTTTTCCAGGCTGCAGGCGAAGTCGCGGACGTAGGCGCCGATGAAGCGCGCGGTGTCGCTGTCCTGTCCGGCGCTGAGCAGCGGCAGCAAGCGGATGCCATCGAGAGCTCGCTCCAGCCGCTCGCGCGGGGTGCCGGCGCCGCGGACGTGGAACGACAGGAAGTCGCGCAGCACCTGCATCACGCGCCAGCCGGGCAGCAGGTTGTAGCTGACAAACAGCACGCCGTTTTTGGCCAGATGTCGGCGCGAGAGCGAAAACAGCCGATCCTGCACCGGCCGCGGTACCCAGGAATAAAAGCCGTGCGCGATGATGAAGTCGAACTCGCCCAGCGACGAATCACCCGGCGCAAGCTGCAACAGATCGGCCTGGCGCAGGGTGATGTTCGACAGCCCCAGCGCAGCGATCTCGGCCTGGCCCATGGCGATGTGCCGCCCCGATAGATCGATGCCCAGGCACTGCGCCTCAGGCAGGCTCTCGGCGATGGCGATGAGGTTGTTGCCGTCGCCACAGGCGATCTCCAAGACGCGACAGCGGCGCACGTCGGGGACGCTCAGCCCGGCCAGCCTGGCTACGGCCGCGACGCGGCTGGGGTGGCTGTCGGTGCAGGGCCGCCCGTGGTAGGGCTGCGCGTCATACGCGGCGAGCTGGGCTTGCGACTCAGCAGAGACGGGAGGCATAAGAACCGATGTTATCCGCTTCTGCCGCCCGGCTGCAGCTTGTCCGCTGGGCGACGAGAGCCAGAGCGCAGTCGCGCCGCATGGGGCTCAGGGGCGGCTGGCTTGCCCGCTGCTGGTGCAGCTGCCCTCGATGGGGCTGAGCAGGCCCTTGAGGGTGATGGTGCCGTCGAGGCTGTTGAGGCGAATCCGCCCCGCCCCACCGCCGCCGCCCGCGCCGCCGTCGCCGATGGCACCGCTGGCGTCTCGGCCGTTGGGGGAGTCGGCCGCGCCGCCGTTGCCGCCGCTGCGCTCGCCCGCTCCGCCGAGCGCCGGCATGAGCGAAAGCGAGCCGGGAGCCCCGTTCTTGGTGTCGGCGATCCCGTTGCGTCCGCCGCCGCCGCCGCCGCCGTTTACCGCCAGCACCGCGTCGCTGTCGATGGCGATCCGGGGCGCTTCGATCAGGATGGCGCCGCCACTGCCGCCGCCGCCGCCGCCGTCGTTGAAGTTCATGCCGTGGTCGCCCTGTCCGCCGCCGCCGCCAGCCGAGATGCCGCTTGGGGTGTCTGGGCTGGTGGAGCCGATGTGCACGCCGGTCTGCGACACGATCTGGACCGCGCCGCCGCCGCCGCCGCCGCGCTGGCCGGTCTCACCGGTCTGGGTGCCGGCTCCCCCGGCGCCGCCGCCACTGCCGCCGCACAGCGGGACCAGCGTCGGCTGCTGATAGGGCTGCCCACCGGCTCCGCCGACCTCCGTGGTGCCAGAGTCGCCGCCTTTGCCGCCGCTGCCACAGGCCCCGGCCCCACCCGCCCCGCTCTCGTTGAGGGTCGTGCCGCCGGCGAAGCCCCAGCCGCCGCCGCCCGGACCATCGCCGCGGGTGGCGGCCACGCGCACCGAGCTGCCGGCAAAGCCACCGGGGCCAGCACAGCGCGCATCGCTACACTCGGCCTGGCCGGCCTGCAGGTCGAGCAGTCCCTCGATCTTGATCGGGCCCGGGGCGATCAGCGCAAGGGCTCGCGCACCCGTGACCCGCACGCGGATGCCGTCGGGGATCTTGATCTGCAGGAAGCTGAAGACGCCGATCCCCACCGGCCAGCCGCCGCCGCAGTCGACCGGCGCGACGTCGTGAAAGACCACATCAGCCAGCGGCTGCTGACCTTTCGCCGTCACGATGGTTCCCAGATCGGTATCGATGACCAAGTCTTCCGCTGGCTGAAGCTCGGCCTTGGCCTCGCCAAGCCACGCCGGATCGATGCCGTTCGACGGCCGCAGGCGAACCCGCTCGGCCCCGCTCTCAATGCAGCGAGTGCCGGTCGGATCGCAGATCAGAGAGTCCAGGTACGGGCGCCACAGCGTGCCGCAGGCTGACAGCAGCAACAGGGAGAGTACGCCCAGCCCCCCGGCGAGTGCCCTTGTCTGCGTCGCGCTTGCTTGGGGCCGGCTTCGTGGAAGCGATCCTCTGGCATCAGCAGACCCTGTGATGACTCTCACCCGATGTACCTCCCGCGCTGCGTGGGCTGGCTGAGCCGCATCGAGCGACCCAGCCTCGCAAGAATGAAAAAGACGCGCCCTGCACCATCGTATCAGGGACGGCGGGCGGCAGACTGGGCGCTGCGGCGGCGGCAAGCGGCGTCCCGCCCCGGCGATGTAGGTGCGCGGACTAACTAGGCAAGCTGTTCGCCCCGCGCGGTGCCGTGCGATAATGACCAAGCCCGCCGCAGCGTCCGCCTAGCTGCGCCGGCTGCTTAGGTGATGGACCGTCTCTATCTTCATGTTGCACTGCTGGTCGCCGGGCTGGTCTTTGTGCGGCCGGTGAACAGCACCGCCGAGTCAGGGGCCAGCCGAGGGCTCGCGAGCGGCACCGTGCAGCTTCTGGACACTGCTAGCAGCGCCATCGCCGCCGGCAACTATCCAGCGGCCTATCAGACCTTGCTCACGGCCTTCCCCCAGGCTCCGGCGCAGACGACCTACCACCTGGGCCGCCTCGCGGCAGCCGAGCAGCAGCCGGTGGCGGCCCGCGATCTGCTGCGTCGCTTTCTGGCTGACCAGAGCCTCGACGCTGCTGACCCCCTGCGGGCGGAAGCGCAGAAGCTGCTCGACTCGCTGCCAAGCCGGGAGGCTGGCGAGGTCAGCGTGGGGGCGCCGCGCGGTGCCCAGGTCCAGCTCGACGGGCGACTGGTAGGGGCGCTGCCTCTGACGCTGCCGCTGCTGGTGCAAAGTGGCGTACACCGCCTGCAGGTCAGCCAAGGCCGCTGGCGGGCCGAGACCGAGTTCCAGGTCCGCACCGCGCGTACCGTCGAGGTCCGCTTCAAGTCGGGCTCGGATCTGGCGGTCGTGACGCGGCCGGCCTCAGTGCTGTCCTGCGAGCAGTACGCCGGGGATGGCGCGGGCGCCGAGCCGATCAGCCACGCGCTGGAGTCGGCGGTGAAGCACGAGAACTATGCCTTCCTGTCGTGGCAGGCGGCGCTGGCCTATGCCCCTGATCTGGCGGCCTGCGAGCCGCCGCCCAAAGACCAGCTGTCAGCGGCTGAAGCGCAAGCCGCTTGCTGCCTGGCGCTGGCGCAGCGCTTTGGCATCGAGCGCATCGTGGATCTGCGGCTGAGCCTGGCCGGCAGCAAGTGGCAGGGTGAGCTAGGCCTGCGCGAGCCCGAGGTCGATGGCGCAGTCAGCGTGGTGCCCCTGGCTTGCGGCGACTGCAGTCCCAAGGAGGCTGGGCAGCGGCTCGCCGAGACGCTGACCAAGCTGTTTGCTCAGGCCGACAAGCAGGGCCGCAGCAGCCTGCAGATCGACTCGCGCCCACCGGGGGCCGAGGTCTTTCTGGCCGGTCGTCGCGTCGGCACCACACCCTACGCACGCAAGGTCTGGGCCGGCAGCTATCCGCTGGAGCTGCGGCGGTCGGGTTACGCCAACGCGACTCAGCCGGTCGAGGTGATCGCCGAGCAGCCAGCCACGGTCAGTGTGGAGCTGGTGCCGCAGACCGTGGTCGCGGCGCCGCTGCCGCCGACCCTGCCGCCGCGTCGTCCCACCTGGCGCATTGGCGTCGGGGCGGCCGGACTTGCGGCCGGGGCGCTGCTGATCGGCTTTGGCATCAGCGCGCTGTCGGTCAACGGCGCCTGCTCGCTCGACGGGCTGCCAGCCTGCAATGGCATCTATCGCACGACTGGCGTGGGCGGCGGCCTAGTCGCGGTAGGCAGCGCCCTGGCCATCGGCGGCGCCGTGCTCATCGCCCTGCCGCCGCGTAAGTAGATTTCGGACTGCGCTCGGATTTGTAGGTACAGGAACTTATCTGCCCGAGGCTGGGTGTGATTCCTAGAGCGCAGGCTGTGGCTAGCCTGAAGCGCGAATGCAGTCCGCGCTAGCCGATGACCTCGTAGTGGCTGAGGATAAAGACGTTGTTGCGCAGGATGCCTTCGCCGCGGATGGTCTTGCCCTCCAGCTGCGCCAGCTCTGGATCGGCGAAGGCGTTGCCGCCGAGGCGCCGCAGCGCATAGCTGCCGTCTGAGCAGAGCAGGACCATGCCGCGGTGCTCGCTCTTGCTACCGCGTGACAGCAGCTTGCGCTGCACGGTGCCTTGAAGCTGCATGGGCGCCAAAGTCTAGCGGCTATGGACGCGGCGAAGATGGACGACTTCTCCGTCTTCGACGGTGGCAATCAGGGTCACCAGCTGCGGCAGATCCTTGCCCACCGCCTCACCCAAGCGGCCGGTCGTCATGTACACGCTGCGCTGCATGCGTCGCTCGCTAAACTGGCGCAGCTCGCCGCGACTGGCACTGGGCGCGAAGCTGACGCCAAACGACTTGTGCGTCGGGTTCTGCAGCCCGACTTCCTGCGCCGCCGCGTCCAAGAGCTTTGCCACGTCGGCTGGCGGCGGGACGGCGTGCTCGCACACGCTGCCGAGCGTGCTGTGCAGGTTGCTGCCGGTGCGGACCAGGCGCTCGCGCCGGAACAGGCGACCGTGCCGCTCGGCCTGTCCTAGGTTGGCTTGATAGGTCTTGGTGCTGGCCAGCGCATGCGCCCCCGCCTTGACCGGGTGAATCGAGGGGTCACCCAGCAGATAGAACTGCGCCATCGTCTTGAGGTCAACCGGGTCGAGGTGTGAGTTGGCCCCGGCGAAGCGATGGCGTGCCTCGATGAGCGCCCGCCCCGTCGAGCCTCCCGACAGCACGACGCGCATGAAGTCCTGGCACAAGAGATCGGCCTGGCCGTTGCCCGCGCTGGGACCGTAGGCGATGGTCGAGCTGCCCAAGAAGGCATAGGCACCGTTGTCGAGATAGGTCAGGCAGATGCCGGCCTGGCCGTCGGAGTCGCTGGGAGCATAGACCTGGCCGCCATAGCAGCACTCGGCGGCGACCACGGTGCCGGGCGTGACCTGCGCGATCAGCTTGCTCGCCTTCTCGGCCACCGGATAGTTCTCGCCGCGCTGACCATAGAACTGCGGATCGCTGGGCGAGCCATGGCAGTTGATGAAGTGCACCTTGCGATGAAGCTCGGACGCCGACCACTCGGGGCCGCCGGGGGGCACCGTCTTGAGGTCGGTGCTAGAGCCAAACAGCGTCGTGATGCTCTGCTGCGTCGACTTCTGCCAGACCTCGGCGCTGATCGCGAAGTAGCGCTCATAGTCAGCGCGCTCGCGCTCGGTCCAGGTGGCGGCGGTGCGCAGGATCTTGATCAGGAAGCGCGGATCCGACTCGCCCGGCAGATCGGGCAAGCGACCGACGATGCGCGTCGGCCCCAGGAAGTGCGCCGCATCGGTGGCGTAGCCCGTGCTGCAGGCATAGGGCAGGTCGCTGGGCACCTCCAGATCCTCGTCGCCATCGGGTGCATAGCAGGGATTCTTAAGCGGCACGAAGGGGACGACATCGGGACCGCCGACGATCAGCAGGTACTCGGGCAGCAGCGCCTTGTACACCGCATCGATCGCCTTCTTGGTGCTGCGGGCATCGCCGCGCTCCGCCGGCTTGCCATGCACCGCGGCCAGGTCGGTGGCCGAGTCCAGTGCGACCAGCCGCGTCGTGAGACCACGCGCGCGATCGGCCGTGATCAGCTCATTGATCGCGGCCTGCACCTGCTTGAGCTTGTCGCCATACTTGTCGCGCAGCGCTCCGAGGTTGGTGACGATCACCTTGCTTACCGACGCGGCTGCTGCCTGCGGGCGGGCTCGCTTGGCCAGCGCCTTGGCCGCGGCAGGGCTGGCCGAGGAGAGGCGGAACGCCGCGCTCAGCGAGCCGCCGACGAAGCAGGATCGAAGCTGTTCCATGCCGCCCCACTCTGCGAACAGGGCCTCGGCCTGCTGATTTAGCTGATCGATCGAGAGCGGCCAGCCCGCCCCCGAGCCCGGGAAGGTCAGATAGATAACCTCAGCGCGCTCACTGCCGCCGTTCTTTGGGCTGCTGGGAATGCCCAGCGCCTGGGCCAGCGCAACCGAGCCCTCACCGAGCTTGCCGCGCGGTCCGACGTCGGCGAACACCGCATAGCACTGCGCGCCGCTCTTGCTATGCACCACCAGCGCGAGGTCCCCTAGCTGCATGCCTTGGTCCCTTAGCTCGCGCGGTAGAGCGACGTACGGAACCGCTGCCGAATCGACATAGCGGCGCGGATCGGTCCGCGACTTTGACTTGTCCTGCAGGCTAGTGGCCGAGACATAAAAGCCCGGGCAGGGATCCCCGGCCTTCTGCACCACCGGGGTTCCGTCGGCGGCTCCCGAGTCCGTGACCACCCCCCACCAGTTTCCCGGCCGGCCGGCATTGCCGAGGTAGTCGAGGGCTCCCCGGTTGCTCGGGTGATAGGCATTGGGTGCTCCGTCGGCGTCGATCGCCATCTTGGAGCGGAACAGCAGACCGCGCCGTCCTGGCAGGGCATAGACCGCAGTGCTGCCCACCGTGCAGCGCTGGACCGGAACCAGCCCCGCAGCGGTTCCCTTCGCCATCCGTCGCGATCGATCGTTCCCTTCGAGCATGCCTTGCATCGCCGCTTCTCCTTGCTGAATCCCAGGTCGCTGCCCCCGCACAGCCCGGGGAAAGTTGAGAACCTACCTGCGCAATGCCAGAGCAAGCTCAGTGCCACCCCACACTGTGCGAGAGAGCCGCCGCTCACCCGCCAGCGCCGCCGCCCCCCACGCACGAATAAGCTGCGCCACCGCTAGCGCACACCGCAGAAACTTCGCAGGCGCGGCAGGGACTGGAAAATTTCCGAGCGTGGCACCGCTTCAGCTCCTGATCGCAAACTAGCTCTCGGCGACAGCACAGCGGGACTACTTGCGCCACCTCGGCTGCCCGCCAAACAGCCTGCCTTCGCTCGCTTTTTCGTTCGTGGCGTAGCGCCGGAAACACCGAATCAATAAATTAATAAACAAAATCTAGATTGCGTATTAATTATTGCGGTTTTCACGCTATGGGCGATAATTTCGCCTCTTTTGGGCGACGGGTTAAGCGCGCGCATGGATCATATTATGATTTTCGGCGACTGAACGAACGGTTGCGCATGTGATTATTGAATAATCAGAGAGCCGAGTTATGTCCCCCCCCCCGCAGGGGGGCCGAATAGCTGTGTCGATTCAGCATCGGACCTCGGTCTGCAGCTGCGGGCCCTAGGCGATGATACGGGCGCCGGGCTCCGTCGAGAACTGCCTTGATGGGGCCGTTCGACGTGCCCTATACTTTTCCAGGGAAAAGGCGCCTGCATCGGGGGGGAGCATGCCCTTGCAGTACACCAAGCTCGGCGATTACGAGATCCTGCGTCTGATCGGCCAGGGCGGTATGGGCGCCGTCTACGAAGGCTTGAATCCGCTGATCGGTCGCTCGGTGGCGATCAAGGTTCTGCTGCCGGAATACGCCCACCTTGACGACGTGGTGCGGCGCTTCTTCAACGAGGCCAAGGCGGTGAACGCCATCAAGCATCCCGGGGTTGTGCAGGTGTCTGACGTTGGCACCGCCAGCGACGGTAGCCTTTATCTGGTAATGGAGTTGCTCGACGGCTCGACGCTGACAGAGCGACTGCAGCAGTGCGGCGGCAAGCTGAGCGAGGACGAGACCATCACCATCTGCTGGCAACTCGCGGGCGTGCTCTCGGCTGCACATGCCAAGAACATCATCCATCGCGATCTGAAGCCGGGAAACGTCATGCTGGTGCCGGATCTCGCCGGTCCGGGGGGGGAGCGCGTCAAGCTGCTCGACTTCGGCATCGCTAAGCTTGGCGCGGAACACCTGCAGGGCGACGACATCAAGACCCGCACCGGGCAGACCCTGGGCACCGCCGCGTATATGTCGCCCGAGCAGTGTACCGGCGAGCAGACCATCGGCGGACAGACAGACGTGTACTCGCTGGGGGTGGTGATCTTCCGCCTGCTGTGCGGCCGCCTGCCGTTCATATCGACCTCTGGCGAGATGGCCCTGGGGATGATGCATCTGAACAAGCAGCCGCCGAAAGTGAGTGAGTTCGCCCCCACAGTCTCGCCTTGGCTGGTGGCCCTGGTCGACCGCATGCTGGCCAAGCAGCCGGCGGAGCGGCCGACGATGGCGCAGGTGGCGAGTG
>CAZVMD010000142.1:0-17196 GCA_964628555.1 uncultured Myxococcales bacterium
CGCGGTGGATGATGCCCTTGCCATGCGCGGCCAGGAGCACGTCGGCGAGCTGCCAGCAGATGCCGATGACGTCGGGCTCGGACAGCTGGCCGCCGCTCTTGTGCAGCCGGGCTGACAGCGTCTCGCCCTCGACGTATTCCATGACCAGATACAGGCTGCCGTCGCTGGCTGTCTCGGCATCCGAGACCGGGACGACGCCCGGGTGGTTGATCGAGTTTACGGCCCGCGCTTCGTTGAGAAAGCGGGCCACGACATCGGCCCGGCCGACGAACTCCGGCAGCAGCACCTTGATGGCGACGCGGCGATTGATGCGCGGGTTGTGTCCCTCGTACACCGCGCCCATGCCGCCGCGCCCGAGCAGGCGCACGACGTCATAGCCACCGAGCTTGCTGCCGACCAGCGACGGCACTTCCAAAGACCAGTCCCCCACCTGATCTTATTTCAGGGTCTACCCGAGGATCAATCGGTCTTCTCTAAAGACGAGATAAGATCAGCGCGTGGCTGTCTCTATTCCCCCCGCTCCCCCGCCGCCTCCGGGTCCGCCCAAGGGTCCTTCTGGCGTGCTGGCCGCCCCGGCACTGGCGCTGCAACAGCTGGATTCTGTGCAGAGCCTGGACGATCTGAACCGCTTTGAGCCGGCCGACTTCGTGCAGGCCCTGCGCAGCGACCTCGGCCCGGCGCCTAGCCCCGCGAGCAGCGATGGTGGGATCCTGCTCGCGCAGGTCGCGGCGCAGCTTGATGCGCTGCATCAGCTGCTGCTGCACATCGAGGCCTTTGCCCGCAAGATCATGGGCATTCGCCTGCTGCATGGCCTGGCCTACGAGCCCGTGCCGCCGCAGCTTCGGACCCTGCTCTCGGCGACGGTGCTGTCCTATGCCGGCGATCTGCAGCCGCTTATCCGGCGCTTCGAGCGCGCGGTCTCGGTCAGCGCGCTCGACACCATCGTGGCCGCCGCCGAAGCCGTGCTGGCGCTGCGCCACGAGCTGCAGACCGCGGTCTTCGCCATCGCCCAGAGCCTGGTGACGCAGGCCCTGCCGCCGCTCGCCAAGGCCAGCGAGAGCCCGCTCTTGTCCGCGGCCCAGCGCACGCAGCTGCAGCGCGCCTGCCTCGATCTGCACAGCCTGGGGCAGTCGCCGCTGCCCCTGCTGCAGGCGCCGTTCTTTGCCCGCCTCAAAGAGCAGAAGGTCGCGGCGCAAGACCTCGGCGAGGTCGTGGCCAGCCGGCTCTCCGAGCTGCTGGGTCCGCCGCCGAGCGACCGCGCCGCACCGAGCGAGCACGGCCGCTTCGCGCTGCTAGAGATCGACTAAGCCGCGCCGCGCTGGCCCTCAGTCGTGATGGTAGGGCGCACCGGCCAGGATCGAGCTCGCGCGGTAGATCTGCTCTAAGACCAGCACCCGCGCCAGGCGGTGCGGCAGGGTCAGCTTCGACAGCGACCACAGGTAGTCAGCCCGGGCCCGCAGCGCATCGCTATGGCCGTCGGCCCCGCCGATGCACAGGGTCAGCCCGGCCCCGCCGCTCTGTCGCACCCGCTCCAGCCGCAGCGAAAGATCACGCGAAGTCGCCTGCTCGCCGCGCTCATCCAGCACCCACAAGAGCTGACGGGCCGGCAAGCGAGCAAGGAGCTCCGCGTCGCGCTTGACCTCGATCATCTCGACGGTAAAGTGGCTGCGCAGGCGGGCCAGATACTCGGCGCAGCCCTCGGCCACCCAGCGATCGCGCAGCTTGCCGACCGCGAGCAAGGTCAGACGCACGCGCCGCTCCTAGCTCTTGCTCGCTGACTGGGCCAGCGCCAGCGGATAGCCCAGCGTCTGCTTGAGCCACTCGGCATTGCCCTGCACCGCTTGCAAAAGCGTCTGCGAAAGCTCGCCGCGCCGAGCAAACAGGCGATAGCCCTCCGTTGGGCGCAGATAGCCGCGCGCCTTGGGGTGCTTGGCAAACAGCTCGGCTTCGCCCATGCGCTCGGCCCAGCGCGCGTAGCGGGCCCGGTTGTCGAGCAGGGCCTTGACCAGAAACGGCATGACCAGCGAGTAGTCGCCCTGCATGCTCTCGGTGCTGCCGTGATACAGGTCCTTGTCGACCTTGCCCCAGGTCACCGCTTCGGCCGGCGGACACGACGACAGCGAGCCATCGGTGATCGGCGCCGAGGTGATCTGTACGTCGAAGGCATAGCCGCGCACATCGGCCAGGCCCAGCACCTGCGACAGCGCCGGCTCGGGCTGCAGGTTGTAGTTTTTCGGCACGCCGCCGCCCAAAATCAGCGTGGCGATGGCGTGCGCCGGGTGCTCGAACAGACCCCAGTGATGGTAGGCGCAGGACTCAAAGACCTCGGCCGCGATGTCGAGCTCGAAGCTGGGTCCGTCGGCGGGCAGCAAGCCGGCCTGCCGCATCGCCCACAGCTTCATGGCGTTTAGGAACACGCTGCCATCGCCGGGCGCCCCAACCAGGATCGGAATCGCCAGGCGCTCGCAGGTGGCCAGAAGGCCGGGGCTGACGCCGTTTTTCTGCTCCTGCGCCGCGTACAGCGCCCCCAGCAGGCTGCGCAGCTCGGTGCCGGTCATCTTCTTTTGAAACTCGGGCCGCAGCAGGCAGGCGGTCAGGAAGCGATCCTGATCCAGCAGCACCTGCTCGTCGAAGCCCATGTCGGTGACGCGGATCGTCCCGGCATCGCGCAGCGCGCCGTCGTCGCCAAAGATCGGCACCTCGTAGATCGGCTCACCGCCGTGCTCATCAAGCGCGCGGTGGCCATCGTGATAGCAGACCGCATCGGTGGTGCTGAGGTAGGCCACCCAGCCGGTCTCCAGCAGCGGAATCAGCCAGGTGTGGTGCTGCCCCGACACCGTCACCGGCCCGGCCACCGCCAGGGTCAGCGGACAGCCGGCGCCAATCGCTTCATCGAGGATGCTGTAGATGCGCCGCAGATACGCGCCGCCAAAGGCCGGCAGGCAGTGACGAAACAGATCGTCCAAGCTCTCGCAGGCATCCACCCGCTTGACCCGCACCGTCCGCCGCGCCGCCGCCCCACCGCCTGCCCCACCGCCTGCCCCACCGTCCGCCCCACCGTCTGCCCCACCCTCTGGCCGCGTCACCGCCGCCCCTTCCGAAGAGCTCTTGCCATCCACCGCCTGACAGGGAAATCGAGTCGCCATGGCGGCGCATTATATGGATCCGGCTCGCGTTGTCCGCAGGTTGTGGCGTTACGTTTTTTATGAACGGACTCGCGATGTAGCAGGTGCAGCCGAGCACTCAGCGCGCCGAACGGAGATATTGGCTCATTTTCTTGCTAGGTCCCGTGCTGCTTCCATGAGCCCAGTCGGCGGGGCATCTCGTCTGGTGCGCCTCTTCTCAGCCAATCTGCCACCAGTTCTCGTTGACGGCTCGGATTAGCCCACTGGATAGGCCGCAGGTCTGCCAGACTTCGCGATTCGGAAGCTCGCGCAAGATGTCCGCGCATCTTATCGTCCAGCGAGAGTACGCGAGCGCTAACTTCCTGGGCGACAGCGACTAGATGAGCGTCTTTGAGCACTGCCTCCTGATCCTGCGAAGCCACTACCTTGCGCAGACGCTTTTTCAGCTCCGGCAGCGTCTTTAGCGCCCGTCGTCCCATAAGATTCCGAGATCGGAGCTCGTGCAGATGTTCCAAGAACAGACTGCGCTGAGCAGTTCGTCGTTCCCATTCATCGTCGAGCTCAGCCGTCCTGATCATGCGCAGCCTGGCATCGCGGGCAGCCATGAGTGCATCCAGCAGCACCAGGCTGGACCTACTCCTGGACTCGCCGATGGCTGCCGCCACACTCGCATCGATGACATAGCAGGCGGTCTTCGTCATGCCGAACCCTCGCCGCCTTCACCGTGCCCCTCAGGCCTGGCGCCATCCGCGTCAGGTTCATCCGGCAGGTGGGCATCCGCAGCCACTAGATACTGACGAGCGTTTTCTGCATCAACGTCTGCAAAGTCCACTGGCCAGTCGCCATAGGCTCCGCCTTGATCTGGCGTTACCGAGCGCAGCTGCGAATGTCCGCGTTCATTCCGAAAGAACCAATGAAAGATCACCTGTTCATGGGCAAGGGGACGATCTGAACGGGCGATGTTCCACTGGAAGCGCCGAAGCAGCACATCACTATGCGTCTCGATTACGCATCGCACGCCACGACGAGCCGCATCTGCGATTTGATCGGCAAGGGCCATGACTGCCCGCGGATGGAGATGTATCTCTGGCTGCTCGATGTAGACGATCTGATTGCGCTGAGCCACAACTAGCGCCACGACGATTGGCAGGACCTGCGAGACGCCAAAGCCCACATCAGCGATGTTTACGAGATCCTGGGCGCGGCCGCGGGCAGCCTGGGGCGTTCGCGCCACCGCTACTTCGATATTCGCTGCATCCTGCTCGCGTGCCTCCGCCTTCCAGGTCAAACCCAAATGAGCCAAGGCCGTATTGACCTGCTTCAGCTCCCCTGACTTTCGGCGCGTCCAATCGGCGAGCAGCGCTGGGGCCAGGTTGGTGAAGATGCCTGGGAAGTCATGCCCGATCACCGTGCGAGGGAAGGCCCGCAGCGGATTGCCACGCAGGGCAGGGATGTGAATCAGCGAACGCAGCGCCGCGTGTACCCATACGAGGGGGGGAGGTAGCAAGATCGAGGGAGTGCGGTTAATTGGCCCGCCTCCCATGAACGGAACCAAGAAACTGCCCCAGCGCTTCGGCGGTTGGGGTTGCACCGGGGCCGCATCCGGCAGACGGCGGGCTAGCAGGGACTGCAAAGCTAGCGGCGTATCTTCCCCGACACGCAACTGGACGTACTTGCGATCGACTCCGTACTTGGTGGCTACGACCTCGACAGCATGACCGGACCGACGAAATGTGCTGCCAATCTCATCGCTGCTGTCGAACCCCAAGCTGAGTCGAAATTCACGCCGCGTGTTCCCCTTGCCAGGCTCACTCGAAAGAAACTGCTCAGCGCTGGTGAAGTTTACATTGGGTCCGTCGAGCTTCAGCCCGCCCGTGTCCAGCGGCATCGCATCCAGAGTCTGCTTTAGTAACAACACGGCTTGCATCAGGCTGGACTTGCCTGAGCTATTGGGACCCGCCAGTACCGTCAGCGGACGCAGGTCTAGCCGGCGAGAATCGAAGTGCGCTTTGAACCCCTCAACCTCCACTGTGCAAAGTGCCGCATCGGACGACCTTTGATCAGCCATCTCGCTACCTGTTCCCCTGGGGGATGGAACGATCGGCCTCATCGGCATCGATCAAAGGTTCATGGGTTTGTACCCGCGCCAAACGCATCAGCACACATGGAGCCATTTGAGCAAACGATATCACTAGGCTGATTTGGCCAGCATGCATGTTGCCGTCTTATCGTTGGCCTTTATGGGAAGTCAACGACTGCATGGAATCCCCGCCTCTTTGGGCTTTTCGTCTAGGTCTTTTCTGGATGTTGTTGCCCGGCCCGCGGCGTGATACGGCAGGGGCCGAGTTCGTCTGCGCATGCGTACCCTGTTTTCTCATCGTCCCTACTGGGCTCATCGCTTTGGCATCGCGCCGTTTCTGCCGACCTGCAGGGAAGAAATGGAGGCGCTGGGCTGGGATGGCTGTGACGTGATCTTGGTCACCGGCGATGCCTATATCGATCATCCGAGCTTTGGCATGGCGCTGGTCGGGCGGCTGCTGGAGGCGCACGGCTTTCGCGTCGGCATCCTGGCGCAGCCGGACTGGCGCAGCGTCGAGCCGTTCCGCGCGCTGGGTACGCCGAACCTGTTTTGGGGGGTGACCGGCGGCAACATGGACTCGATGGTGAATCGCTACACCAGCGATCGCCGCCTGCGCTCGGACGATGCCTACTCACCCGACGGCCAGGGCGGGCTGCGACCCGATCGCGCGGTCATCGTCTATGCCAAGCGCTGCCGCGAGGCCGGCCCGGATGTGCCGGTGGTCATCGGCGGCATCGAGGCCAGCCTGCGCCGCATCGCCCACTATGACTACTGGTCGGATCGGGTGCGCCGCTCGATCCTCATCGACTCGGATGCTGACCTGCTCTTGTACGGCAACGCCGAGCGCGCGCTCGTCGAGCTAGCCCACCGCTTGGGCAACGGCGTGCCAATCCGCGAGATCCGCGACCTGCGCGGCACGGCCTATGTCGGGACGCCGCCGGCCGAGCTTACGGCCATCGACTCGACGCAGATCGACACCCCCGGCGCCGTCGAGCCCAAGCCCGATCCCTACGCCATGGAAGAAGCGCGGCAGGCCGCCCCCTGCGCCACCGGCCAGGCCGCCGCCGACGGCGAGGCGCCAGCCCAGCTGGTTCAGCTGTCGCGCCGCAAGCTCGATCGCAGCCAGACCTACATCCGCCTGCCGAGCTTTGCCAGCGTCGCTCACGATCCCGTGCTGTACGCACACGCCTCGCGCATCCTGCATCGCGAGTCGAACCCCGGCAACGCCCGCATGCTGGTGCAGCACCACGGCTACCACGACGTGATCATCAACCCGCCGCCGATCCCGCTGTCGTCGGCCGAGATGGATGGGCTGTACGAGCTGCCCTATCAGCGCGTGCCGCACCCGCGCTATCGCGGCGCCAAGATCCCGGCCTACGAGATGATCAAGTTCTCGGTGACGATCATGCGCGGCTGCTTTGGCGGCTGCAGCTTCTGTTCAATCACCGAGCACGAGGGGCGCATCATCCAGAGCCGCAGCGAATCGTCGATCCTGCGCGAGATCGAGCGCGTGCGCGACATGACGCCCGGCTTCACCGGCGTGATCAGCGACCTTGGCGGCCCGACGGCAAACATGTATCGCATGGCCTGCCAGAGCCGCGAGATCGAAGCGCTGTGCCGCAAGCCCTCCTGCGTCTTCCCCGACATCTGTCCCAACCTGGGGACCGATCACGGGCCGCTGGTCCGGCTGTATCGCAAGGCGCGGGCCCTGCCGGGCATCAAGCGCATCTTTATTGCCTCGGGTGTGCGCTACGACCTGGCGGTGCGCTCGCCAGAGTGGATTCGCGAGCTAGCGCAGCACCACACCGGCGGCTACCTAAAGATCGCGCCCGAGCACACCGAGTCGGGCCCGCTGGCGCTGATGATGAAGCCCGGCATCGGCACCTACGATCGCTTCAAGGAGCTCTTCGATCGCTACTCGGCCGAGGCGGGCAAAGAGCAGTACCTGATTCCCTATTTCATCGCCGCCCATCCCGGCACCACCGACGAAGACATGCTGAACCTGGCGCTGTGGCTGAAGCGCAACGGCTTCCGCCCGGATCAGGTGCAGGCCTTCCTGCCCTCGCCGATGGCCAGCGCCACCGCGATGTATCACAGCGGCTATAACCCGCTGGCCCCGCTGCGCCTGCGCCGCACCGTACACGTGGAAAAGACGCTGGAGCAGCGACGGCTGCACAAGGCCTTTCTGCGCTATCACGATCCCAACAACTGGCCGATCCTGCGCGCCGCGCTAATCCGCATGGGGCGACAAGATCTCATCGGCAACAGCAAGCGCCACCTCATCCCGACCTTTCAGCCGGCCGGCACCGGCCACGCCCAAGAAGGCCAGCGCCGCGGTCCCCCCCGTCGCGGCCAAGCCCTGACGCAGCACACCGGCCTGCCCCCCGCGCCGCGCTCCTAACGAAAAATTGGGCGCAGCCAGGTCGCCGATTTCCGCGCGATGGATTGAGGGGATATCTTCCCGTTTGAATCCGGCGCCGAGCTCGTCGCGCCCACCCTCATCGGTCATCCCGAACCTTGAACGCGGAGGCAGTCCATGTCCTCTTTTCCGCTGGTGGTCTTGCTGCTGTTCGCGGCGCCCCTGGGCTGCAAGCCAGCTCCCGAGACCTGCTTTGGCGCCGGTACGCGCATCGCGACGCCCGACGGTGAGGTGGCGATCGAGCGCCTGCAGGTTGGACAGCTGGTGCTGGCCTTTGATGAACCGAGCGGAGCCGTGGTGCAAAGTCCGGTGACCGCGGTGGTTCGACACGAACAGAGCCGGCTGGGCTACCTGACGCTAGACGATGGCCACCGGCTGCGCGTCACGGCTGAGCACCCGATCTATGACCCCGACTCGCAGCGCTATCGCAAAGCCAGCACGCTCGCGGCCGGCGACGCGCTGCTCCGACTGGCGGCGGCTCCACCCGCTGGCGGGTCGCAGCGCTCGCTCCGGCTGGAGAGGACGACGCTGCAGCAGAGGCTGACCGCGCTGCCCGACAGCGAGACGGTCTACAACCTCAGCGTCGCGACCTACCAGAGCTACTTTGCCGACGGGCTCTTGGTCCATAACAAGGCCGTGGTCCCGCCGACGGGCTGGAACCTGCCTGACTGTCTCGACGGGCAGTTCATAGCGGTTACCGCCGATCGCACGCTGTATTGTGCCCAGGTCCTGACCGCCGCTGTCGAGCCGCCCGACTGCGGCGCGGTTCCCGGCTCGGTCTTAAATGGCCAAGGCGGGATTCTTTCGTGTGTACCCACGGGCACGGGAGCCACCCACGCCTCGCTGCAGGCGAGCATCAACAAGGCCAAGCAGGACACCGACACCATCGAGGCCTTGCTCAGCCGCATCATCGACAGCAGCACGCCGGCCAAGTACTGCGGCCTGTACACCGCGACCCCGAACCAAAGCGGCGCCATCACTGGCAATAACGGCATCACCGGCGTCGCCGGCGCCGCCAGCCTGTGCCAGACCGTGCCGGGCTGCGGCAGCAGCGCGCACCTGTGCACGGTCTACGAGCTCTACGAGAGCGCCGCCGCCAGCCTCCTGCCGACGACGATCCCGCAGGCGTGGGTCCACATGCTGAGCTGGCAGCACAATAACCCGGCGCAGGTCCCGCCGGGGCGCGGCCTGGCCGACAGCTGCTCCGGCTACACCTATGCCCTCGACGACAAGCTGTGGTACGGCACCACCGTCGAGTGGAAGGACGCGCCGTCTGGCCATCGGGCGCTGCACTTCGCAAGCGGCATCGGCCTGGTGCCCTGCAGCAGCCGCTTTCCCATTGCCTGCTGCCGATAACACCGACGACCTGGAGAGCCCATGCGTACCCGTAAAACTCTCTCTTGGCCGCAGGCGTGGCGGCTGACCCTTTGGCTGGGCGGTGCCCACCTACTTAGCGGCTGCGGTCCCTCCGCGGGAGACTCCCTTTGGGATCCGCTCCCGCAGTGTCGAGGGAGCGGCGATCAGATCCTCAGCACTAACCAGTCCGGGGACCTCAGCTGCAAGACGCTGCCCCCGGGTGTATTGCTCGTGCCGAGCTGTAAGAAGTACAGCCAAGCGCTGACCGCCGATGGCAGCCGGGTGTTGTGCAGCCACCGTAACAACGAAGCGCAGGCCACCCGTGACGCGCTCGACAGCCTCGAACAGAGCGAGCTCCTGATCCAGAAGTACACCACCCAGCTCAGCGCGCTGGGCGGTCCCGCAAGTCCGCCCCCACGCGCCGTCTACTGTGGCCTGTTCACCGCCACCCCGAACCAAAGCGGCGCGATCAGCGACAGCGCGACCGGAGTCACTGGCATCTCTGCCGCCGCCACGCTGTGCCGCAAGGTCGCAAGCTGCAGCCCGCGGACAGCCAAGATGTGTACGGTCTATGACCTGTACCAAAGCGCCGCGCTGGGCTTTCTGCCCAGCCTGCTGCCGCAGTCGTGGGTGTTCATGGCCTCGTGGCAGCACAACGACGCCGCGCAGGTCCCCAGCCAAAGCGGTCTCGCCGACAACTGCTCCGGCTACACCTATGGCCTGGATGACCAGCTGTGGTACGGCACCACCGTCGAGTGGAAGAGCGCGCCATCCGGCCACCAGGCGCTGCACTTTGCCAGCGGCCCGGGCGTCGTGGCCTGCAGCGCTCGCTTCCCGATCGCCTGCTGCAACTAAGAAAGGGGGACCTCCTTGCGCAAGCTGCCTATCGCCTCTCTGCTGCTGGTGTTGGCCCCTGCCCTGCTCGGCGCCGACGGTGACCAGCCTGCCGCGAAGCGGGCTGGGCTCGTCGTCAACTACCTGCCGCCCTGCGCGGACAGCGAGTACCTAACCTATGAACGGGGCAGCGTCGTCTGTCGTGAGCTCAGCAGCGCCCCGGCGAGCGTGCCCGACTGCGCCAAGCTCGGTCAGCTGCTTTCCTACCACCGGGAAAACGGCAGCGGCGCCTATCGCTGCGTCGACAGGGGGATCGAGTCGCTGGGGCCGGCCGACATCGCGCAGATCAACCAGACCTACGCCCGGCTGCAGAGCCTTAAGGCCACGATCAACAGCCTGATGCTCAGCACCAAAGCCAGCGTCGTTCTGTACTGCGGCCAGTACAGCGCGACCCCCAACCCCAACGGCGCCATCCTCGGCAGAAACGGCGTCACCGGGGTCGCGGGCGCGGCCAGCCTGTGTGCCACCGTCGCAAGCTGCGGCGCCGGCGCGCGCATGTGCTCGGTCTATGACCTGTACAACAGCGTGGTGTTCGGCGCAGTGCCGCCGACCCTCTCGCCGTCCTGGGTCTATATGAGCGCCTGGCAGCACAACGACGCGGCGCAGGTGCCGACGGGAAACGGCCTGGCCGACAGCTGCTCCGGCTTTACCTATCCGGCCAACGACAAGCTCTGGTACGGCACCACCGCAGAGTGGAAGCCAGCCCCCTCCGGACACCCGGCCCTGCACTTCCGAAGTGGCCCCGGCGTCGTGTCTTGCGAAAGTCGCTACCCGATCGCCTGCTGCAAGTAGCCCGGACGAGCCCAGCGCGCCCCGGCTAAGGTTCCGTCGGTGGGCGCCGCCCATGCCGCCGCGCCAGCTCTGCCAAGATCGCCGCCACCGCTTGTGGCAGCGAGTCCTGTGAGGCGGGGGACACTCCGCTCGCTTGCTCGGCGATGGCAGGCGGCGGGACTTCCGCTGCCGCGAGCGCTGCGGCCAGCTCGGCTTGGCTCTGGCACAGCGTCGCCAGACCGCGCTCAGACAGCGCCTGACCGAGCATGATCTGGTGATCGTTGATCGCCTCGCCCTGCGCCGCCCGTCGCGGGATCACGATCGGTCGCCGCCCGAGCTTCATGCAGGTGCCGAGCACGCCGCAGCCACCGTGACAGAGGACACGCCCGGCCGAGCGCAGGTAGGCGACCAGCGTGGGCTCGGGCAGGAGCGGCACCAGCCGCAGATGGCGCGGACGATAGTCCCCGGCCTGGCCCTGCACCAGCACCGGACCCGACAGCGCGCCGCTTTCACACAGCGCATCCAGCCAGCCCAAGAGGCGCGTCATCGGCCGATCACTGGTGCCCAGCGCAGCAAACAGCGCGACCTTGTCCACCGCCACATCCTCGACGGAGAGCGGGCCGCCGGGCGTAAACAGCGGGCCGGCGTAGCGAGCGCGCGGAAAGCGCGGCAAGAGCTGCGGCCACTGCACAAAGAAGTGATCGGCGAGCGGATACACCAGGCGCGCAGTCAAAGACGGCGTATCGACCAGGTTGAAGTCTTCGATGAACAGCGTGCGCACACCCAGCGCCCGACCCAGCGCAAAGAACGGCACCGCCGGCGAGGCACCCGTCGAGATCAGCAGATCCGGCCGCTCGCGCAGGAGGATCGCCGCCGCCTCTCCGAGGTTCACTAGCTGGCGCAGATCGCGCTCGGCATGGACGATGCGATAGCGGCGCAGCCCCGATGGCAGCGACTCGGCGGACAGCCAGCGTGCTTCATCGTTGAGCACCAGAAAGACATCGCAGCGCGTAAGCAGCGGCAGCAGCTCCAAGAGCTCGCGCAGGTGTCCACCGACGGAGCTTACCAGCCCCACACGCAGCGGACGCGACTTGATGACAGCCGACCTAGTCACCGGCAAGAGCTTGCGCAGGAGGACGCGCCGCCCGCAAGCCCTACCGCCGCTGTCAATTTTTTACTTGAACTTATGTTCAGTAGTTTGCAGCATGCGCGCATGCGACGCATTCCTCTGCGAGTCATCTGCCACGCCATCTTTTACAGCGAGATCGTGCCGGCCCAGGTCCGTCGCCTGCAGCAGCAGGTGGCGACGATCTGCAACGAGCAGGGCAGCCAGCTTGTCGGCTTCTACTGCGACTTCGGGCTCTCGCGTGAGCACGCGCTCGACTACCCGGCGCTGTCCCATCTGCGCGGCGGCAGCGCCGATGCGCTGCTGGTGGTGCGGGTGCCGCTCCTGGGCGAGACCCGCGAGCCGGATCTGCTGGAGTCGCTGTGTCTGCCGCCCGGCCAGCCGATGAGCTGGCTGCCAGTGCCCGAGCTACGCCAGCTGGGCCTGCTGCCCGAAGCGATGCGCGTGCCGAGCTTTGCCCGCCTGCGGGCCTGCGAGCTCTCGACGCGCGGCTTTCCCCACCACGTCATTGCCCGCTGGCTCGACAGCGAAGGCTTTGCGCCGCCGCGGCTGCGGGCCGTGCGCTGGACCGCCCACGACATCGCCGCCCTGCTGCGACGCACGCCCAGTCGCCCGCGCCAGGTCGTGCGCTAAGCCGACCACCGCTTGACGCGCTGCGTCTTTGCCGCCCGCCCCGCCCGTCGCGCTCCGCCCGTCGCGCCTGCCCGTCGCGTGATGTCTGCACCCCGCAGATCTGGGGGATCAATCCCCAGATTGTTGAGCTATCTACCCGGTGTTAAGTCACTACTTAGTCAGGAGACGCGGAGACAGTTCACTCAGGCAAGCCCGTGCGCACGCGTCGGCATCCCGTCCCCCTGATCCGATCAGTCAGAAAGCGAGGAAGGCCATGACCAGGAACACAGGGTTCATTTCCAGAAGCTGGCGATCTGTCGGAGTGCTGGCGGCGCTCTTGCTAGTGGCGGGGGCCCTGCGCTGCACTGGTGTCACCCTCGGCTCGCTGGATCCGGACGAGGGCGATGGCGATGACACGCCGGACATGACGAGCTACCAGCCGCCCAAGACCGTCGGTCTGCGCATCGTGCCGGACAACGACGTGCTGCTGGTCGATCTGAACAAGGAAGTTCAGAAGCCGTTTAAGGTCGTGCTGTACCAGAGCACCGGCGTGCAGGAAGACGTCACCGCGCAGGCGACGATCACCCTCGATAATCCGGCGATCGGCAGCCTCACCGGCGCGCTGTTCACCAGCGCCAAGATGGCCGCCAACAAGGTCGACTTCACGCGCATCAAGGCGACCTATCAGGACAAGACGGCGCTCGCCAACCTCACCGTGGTCTGGCTGCGCCAGAGCGGCCCGACGCAGGACTTCTTCTTCGACCTGCCGTACATGAGCCCGCAGCAGTCGCAGCCGCTGACCTTCCAGACCTTCATCCAGTCGATCGACGCGTTCTTCGCGGTCGACACCACCGGCAGCATGGGGCCCGAGATCAACAACCTGCGCTCCAGCCTGTCGAACACCATCATCCCGGCGGTGAAGAAGGCAGCGGCGAAGGATGCCTGGTTTGGCGTGGCGGCGGTGGAAGACTTCCCGGTCAGCCCCTACGGCGATGCCAATGCCTTCCCCGGCAACCTCGATGATCAGCCGCTGATCCTGCTCAGCCCAATGAACGCTTCGGTGACCACGGCGCAGCAGTCGGTCGACAAGCTGATGAACGGCGGTCGGCCGCGCGGCAGCGGTGGCGACGGTCCCGAAGGCCAGATGGAGGCGCTGTACCAGATCGCCACCGGCGAGGGCAACGTCCAGGCCGGCGTGGTCAATATTCCCAAGCACCAGACGCCCGGCACGGTCGGCGGCGTCGAGTTCCGCACCGGCGCTTTCCCCGTCGTGACCATGGTCACCGACATCGTGTTCCACGCCAAAGGCGAGACCACCAGCTGCAGTGGCCAGCCCGTGGACTACGGCGGGACCGTGGCAGCGCGAGCCCACAACCGAGCCCAGACCATGGCCGCACTGAACAAGATCTGCGCCAAGGTGATTGGCGTCGCGGCCGAGATCCCCGGCCTGCCGGCTGGCTGCTCGCCGACTCCGGATCTGATCGCGTTCGCCAAGGGAACCGGCGCCATGGTGCCACCCGAGTCGTGGGGCGCGGCAGGCAGCCGTCCAGCGGGCTGCAACGTCGGGCAGTGCTGCACCGGCCAGGGCGGCGTCGGCGAGGCTCCAGATGGCAGCGGCCTGTGCCCGCTGGTCTTTAAGATCCCCAACAACGGCACCGGCCTGGGCAACCAGGTGGTGTCCGGCATCAGCAATGTCGCGCTCTACGCCAGCTTCGATGTCGTGACCGAAAAGAACGGCACCACCATGGGCGAAGGCGGCGTGCCCGTGGCCACCGGCAAGACCACTGCCGACTTCATCACCAAGATCACGCCGCTTGATGCCACGGCTTCGCCGCCGCCGACCAGCAAGACGCCGATGAAGACCATGACCGGCTTCTCGGGCGTGGTGCCGGGCGCGGTGGTGCGCTTCACGATCGAGGCCAAGAACGACTTCCAGCAGCCGATCGACAAGCCGCAGATCTTCCACGCCACCATCCGCATCCTGGCCGGCGGCTGCACCGATCTCGATCAGCGCGATGTCATCATCCTCATCCCGCCCTCGGCCCCGCCGGTCGTCGGCTAGCCCTCCGCCCGCCGCTTCCCCCAGCGCCGCGTCCAGGCGCTGCCTCGCCACCGGCTAGCGTCCCTTTCTCTGCATCACAAGCACACGCTCCACCCCATGTGACCGCCCGGTCATCTGTGCGCCCCACCACGGCGGGCGGACGCAGGATCGAGAACGCGAGGGGGACCGTAAATGGCGCGGCAGGCAGCCAAGCTGTAGCCAGCTCTGGCGCTCTTAGCCGACAGGCGGGAGCGGGGCCGCGGCATCAGCCGCCCCGTGCTGCAGGTGCTGCGTGGCGCGCTGCAGCGCCGCGGTCAGCGTGTCGAGCAGAAGCGGCTTGGTCAGAAAGTCGTTCATGCCTGCGGCTCGCGCGGCGGCCACGTCCTCAGTGCCCGTGCTGGCGGTCAGCGCGATGATCCACGGACGCGACGCTGAGCCCAGCTGTTGGCGTAGCTGCAGCGCGGCCTGATGCCCATCTAGCTCTGGCATCTGCACGTCCATCAAGATCACATCGACCGCTTGCTGGCGGCAGACCTCCAGCACCTGGCGGCCGTTCTCCGCCAAGAGCGGGTGGTATCCCAGCTTCTCTAAGAACACCGACAGCACGCGTCGATTGATCAGGTTGTCATCGGCCACCAAGATCTGCAGCGGCTCAGTGTGGGGGACCGGCGGGGGCGCAGGCTGAGGCGCAGGCGGTGGTGCCAAAGCGGCAGAAGGCGTCGCCCCGCCCTCGTCCTGCACAGCGCCGTGCCCTGGCTCCGGTGCTTGGGGTCCGCCGGGCGAGTCGGTGGCCGCCGCAGCAGCCAGCGCCGCCGCCAGCCCGCGACGACGGATCGGCGTCAAGACCACCTGGACAGCCGCCGCCGCGGGCAGCGCCAGCGGCTCGCCGATCCGAGCCAGCAAGAGCAGCCGCAGGGGCTGGCCGGCCGCCGCGGTCTTCAGCCGAGCCAAGAGCTCGCTGCCCTGCGCGTGCAGGAGGGCCGCTGGAAAAAGGACGGCGTCGTAGCGGCGCGGCGCGGCCAGCGCGACCTCGGCTTCTGCCAAGGTATCGACGGCGCGGCAGGGCTTTCCGCTGGCCGCGGTCAGGCTCGCGACGATGCGACGATACAGCGGGCTGAGCTGAAGCAGCAGCAGGCCCGCCGGACTGGCAGACCCTGCCGACTCGGCTGGCTCCGTCGCTGCCGCCTGGCCAGGCGGCCAGCCCAGGCGGACGCAGAACGTGAACACCGAGCCCTGCCCCAGCGTGCTCTCCACCGCGATGCGACCGTCCATCTGTTCTACGATTCGCTTGCAGATCGCCAGGCCGAGACCCGTCCCCCCAAAGCGTCGGCTCACCGCCGCATCCCCCTGGGCATAGGGCTCAAAGAGCTGCGCGATGCGCTCGGCCGGAATGCCAATCCCGCTGTCGCGCAGCGTGCAGTGCAGCACCACACTGCCCGGCCCATGCTCCCCCTGCGGCGGGCTCATGCTCTCGCTCCGCACCTCTAGGAAGACCTCGCCTTGCTCCGTGAACTTCACGGCATTGCTGATCAGGTTGGCCAGGATCTGGCGCAGGCGCAGACGATCACCCACTAGCTGCTCGGGGACCTCGGCAGCCGCCAGATACTCCAGCGCCAGGCCCTTTTCCGCCGCCGTACTCGCAAACAGCGCCAAGGTCTCCTCGATGCAGTCGCGCACGTCGAAGGGCGCCTGCTCTAGATCGAGCTTCCCCGCCTCGATCTTCGAGTAGTCCAAGATGTCATTGATCAGCCGGATCAGCGTCTCGGCCGCCGCCTGGATGGTCTGCACATAGTCGGCCTGCTGCGGGCTAAGCGGCGTGCTGCGCAGCAGCGACAAGAGCCCCACGACGCCGTTCATCGGTGTCCGGATCTCATGGCTCATGATGGCCAGGAATGTGCTCTTGGCGCGATCGGCCGCCAAGGCCGCATCGGCATGCCGCTTGGCTTCGGCCAGGGCCAAGATCCGCTCGCACTGGTTGCGGTAGGCCACGCGCCGTAGGCGCAGGACGACAAAGCCAATCGCCAGCGCCAGGCAGGCCATGCTCAGCGCCCGCAGCCGCAGCGCGCGGGACAGCTCGCTCAGCCGCCGATCCAGATCGCGCGTCCACATGTCCACGCCGACCACGCCAACGAACTGCTTTTGGGTGTCATAAAACGGCGCGTAGGCGCTCATGTAGCGGCGCCCAGATCGCTCGCGCACGGGCACTGGATTGACGGTGGCCCGCTGCGTCTTTAGGGCCTGGAAGAACTGCGGATCAGAGCCGGGATAGCGGTGACCTATCGGATCCACCGGCAGCGTGTCTTCGGGGTCGCGGCGAATAAACTCGCTCTGCAGGATGAAGTGGATCTCGCCCCGCTCAAGTACCGCGGTATAGGCGTAGATGATGTCGTGGGCGCTGCCCAGGAAGCGCGCGATGGGGACCAGGGCGCGGCGATGCTCCGGTGAGCCAGCCTGCGACTCCGAGCGAATCGTGCGGTGCAGGTCGCCATCGATCTGCGCCGCCAGGGTCGCTGAAAGCTGCGACAGCTCGCTCTGCACCGCCGCGATCTGCATCTTCCGCGCGCTGGTGTAAAGCGAGCACAGGCCCACCATGGCGACGAGCAGGATAGCTGCCGATACCAGCGCGGCGTCCCGCAGAGGCTGCACGCTAGGTCGGTCTGCAGGCTGCAGCATAACCGGCAATCCTACCTTGCCCGGTCTCACCAAGAAAGCAGCCTCGGGTGCCGTCAGCGCGACGGCCCGCAGCCGCTGTACCCTGGCCGCGCGCGCCCC
>CAZVMD010000143.1:0-17062 GCA_964628555.1 uncultured Myxococcales bacterium
CGCCCTCCGGCGCGGCGGGGCTCGCGGGGTTGCTGGCCGCCGGCGCGCGGGCGGGCGGGGCGGCGGCGGGGGCCGTCGCCGCTGCTGGGGCGGGACGCTCCGCCGGGGCCGCTGGGGTCGGCGCCGCGCCAGGAGCCGGCGGCAGCGGTACGGGCGAGTGCTGCGGGACGCGGGCGGCTGGCTTGGCCGGCGTGGCTTCACTGACCGCCGGTCGCGCCGGGCTGGGGCCGCTGGGCTCAGCAGCTCGGGCATCCGGCGCTGGCGTCTCGCTGGGGCTGCTGGCGGGCAGCGCCGAGATCGGGCGCAGCGTGCGTCCGGACGCCGGGATGTTGTGCAGGTTGACCGGCGCATCCTCCTGAGCCGGTGGCTGCTGCGGCCGGGCGGGCGCGGCCTTGCTCGTCGGACCGCTGCGCGCGGCGCGCATCGGCTCTAGGTTGCGGGGGGCATCGCGGACCGGCGTGCTGAGGGCCGGTGGCGGTGGCAGCGAGACGGGATGCAGGTCGGCACTCGACTCACCAATCGGGATGTCGATGGCTCGCACCGGCGCTCGCGTCCCCGGCAGCGGCGCGCTGGCCTCGGTCGCTCGGGCGGGCGGCAGGCTGGGGGGCGCCTCGGCCGCTGTCGGCTTGGCTTGCGCCGACTGAAGCTGCGCCGACGAGGGCAGCGTGCCCGGCTTGGCCGTCGAGCGCTTGGGCGGTCGGCTGTTCGGCGGCAGGCCCATGGGATCGGTCCCGCTGAGCAGCTCCTCATCGAGCTGCAGATCGGCAAAGCTGGTCTCGTCAAGCAGGGCCGGGGCTGGACTGGCTGGCTTGCTGCTCACGGCGGTCGGCTGGCTATCGACCACCTCGACGACTTTGGCCGGTACCGGTGCCGGGCTGGGAGCCGCGACGACCTCGACCGGAGCGACCTCCTTGCTGCTGCCTGCCTCGGCGGGCTCGCTCTCGCTGTGGTCAAGCAGCGAAGCCTGCAGGGCCCGCCACAGCGCGGCCGGTGTGGCGAAGCGCTCATCCGGCTGCGGCGCACAGGCCATCTCCAGCACGGCGTCCAGGTGCTCGTAGCGTGCCTGCGTGGCTCCCAGGCGCGGCGGATTCTGCACCGAGGCGACAAAGGCCGCCACGCTGGTCGAAGTGAACATGCGCTGGCCGGTCAGGCACTCGTAGACCAGCGCGCCCAGCGCAAAGACATCGCCCCGCGGCGAGCTTAGCGCCGCGCCCTCTTGCAGCGTCTCTGGTGCGGCGTAGCCGACGGCCCCGCCCCACTTGATCTTGGGCGTACCGCGCAGGTGGCACATGCCGAAGTCGGTCAGGACCACTCGCCCCGACGAGACCGAGATGACATTGGTCGGCGTGATACCCCCGTGCGCAACCCCTGAGTCATGCGCCATCTGCAGCGCCGCGCACAGCGGGTCCAAGATGGCCAGCGTGGCGGTAAACGACAGCGGGCCGCGGTGCAGCCGGGTGGCCAGCGACTCGCCCTGCACGAAACGACAGACCAGAAACAGCGTCCCGGTCATTTCCTGTCCGACGTGATACGGAGCCAGGATGGCGGGATGCCCCAGCGCCGCCGCGGCCAGCGCGTCCTTTTTGACCCGCGCCAGCACGTCCTTGACGTAGAAGTGGGCATGCAAGCGCTTGACCGCACAGGGCTGCCCGGTCTGGACGTCGGTTCCGGCATAGACCACACCAGAGGGACCGCGCCCGATGATCTTCCCGATCTTGAAGCGACCCTCTAGGGTAGGACCTGTCTCTCGGCTCTGAGTCGTCACGGTCCTATCATATCAAGCTCGCGTCTTGGCCGAGCGAATACCGCAAGCGCCACCGTCCCAGGGCGGGGGCGCCTCCGGCTGACGGAGAATTTTCCGATCCGCTCGATCTACTGGGTCCACCGTCGGAAGGTCCTGTGATAGCGTGGACACAGGAGGGAGACAGCCGATGACGGACGGAACGTACGCGAACAGAAAGCGGCAGCTCATCGCCTGGTTTCTGACCAGCGTGGTCGGCAGTCTGCTGCTCGGCATGGCGGTCGGGGCCGGCTGCGTGGTCGACGATCCCGACTACTGCGACAGTGACGAGGTCTGTCAGCAGAGCAAGGGCAGCGACTACATGTGCAGCAGCACGCTCAAGACCTGCATGCCGCGCACCGTCAACAGCTGCAGCAAGAACGACGACTGCACCGACCTGTCGCTGCCGTACTGCGATCTCAGCCTCAAGCGCTGCATGCCCTGCGTGCTGGGCGAGAGCGGCGACCAGGCCTGCAGCCGCTTTGCTGCGACGCCGATCTGCGGCTCGGCCAGCGGCAGCACCACGCGCTGCGTCGCCTGTCGCGAGAACAGCCACTGCCCGGCCGCAGCTCCGATCTGTCAGGACCAGACCTGTCGCAAGTGCAACAAGCACTCGGACTGTGAAGGCACGCTGAAGTGTCACGACGGCAGTCTGTGCAAGGACTCCTTGGTCTGCATCGGCGAGGGCGAGCTAGGCCCAGGCACCGCCGGTCGCTGCGCGCTCAACGGCGATCGCGGCCAGGTCATCTATGTCCGCCGCGACAATGGCTGCAAGTCCAGCACCGACGTCGGCACGACGCCGACCACGCCGGTCTGTACGCTTGACGATGGCTACACCACGGCCGTCACCCAGACCAACCGCACGTACATCCGCGTCATCGGCGATAACAACCCGGTGACCCACTTCGACGCGATGACGGTCCTGATCTCGTCGGGCAAGTTTGTCTTCATTGGCTCTCCTTCGCCGGCCCTGGGCGTCAATCGGCCAGCCTATGTCTTGTCGCAGGGATCGAGCTTCCGCACCAGCACCAGCGGCAACATCACCCTCGATGAATTCCGGCTGGTGCTCAATCAGGCCCGCGACAACCTCTTGCAGTGCAACGGCTCGATCGACAACTACACGGTGCCGCTGCCCAGCATGACGGTGCGTAACAGCACCCTCGAAGGCTCGCACCTGCCGGCCGACACCACCACGCTGTCTTTCGGCATCATCGCCGACCGCTGCAATCTGCACGTGTTTAACAACATCATCGGCATCCAGTCGTGGGCCGCGCTGCAGGATCCCAAGGCACCGGCCTTTGATACCGGCATTGCGCTGGGTAGCTCGCGCCTGTACTGCCGCAAGGAAGGCCGGGCCGAGATCTACAACAACGTGATCGCCGGCAACATCTTCACCGGCATCGACATGGGCGGGCTCCAGTGCGCACTGTGGACGATCGATATTCGCTTTAACACCGTCGTGGGCAATGGTCGTCGCAGCACCAGCATCGGTGGCTTACTGGGGCCGCCGCGGATGGGCGAAGCCAACGTCATCAATGTCTCGCAGTCGCTGTTCAATAACTTCCGCGCGATGGGCAGCGGCTCGCAGTTCAGCACCGCGGACGTCATCACCTGGAAAGACGTGGTGGTGAACAACGCCGACACCGTGAGCCTGCCGGGCATCAGCAAGGCCGACTTCGAGCTCGACACCGGCTATGTGCTCAAGAGCAACTCGACGGTGAACAGCGGCTGTTGCATTGATAAGGCCATGCCCGGGGCCGGCGAGACCTTCCCCAGCTATGACGCAGCGGGCAATCCTCGGCCGAAGGGCAGCGGCTACGACATCGGCGCCTTCGAGGTTCGCTAAGTCGTCGCTGCCGACTACTCAGAGCTGGCTCGCACTTCGTAGAGCGCGCCGGTCTCGCTAATCGTCCCACTGAGGATCGGCGCGTGCGTGATGAACTGCAGTCCCGAGGCTGCCGAGAGCTCACAGACGGCCTCAGTGGCTAGCGTCTCGCCCGGGCTGGCGGCGTGCGAGAGCTGGATGGCGCGCTGCACCGCTTCGCTGTTTAGCGTCGCGGTCGAGGACATGACGCCGACCTCGACCACCGCGGCAGCCGGTAGGTGATGGGCCAGCGCGCTGCGCACGATGGCCAGTCCGCAGGTCAGGGCGCGGGCTGGTCCGTCGAAGTAGCCGACCACGGCGCGGTCCGCTTGCGTGTCTGTCGTTAGGCCGCGGTGCTTGCTGATCAGTCGCTCGGCTAGCTCGCGCAGCTCCGGCCGGATGTGACCCCCCTGGGCACCGATCGACAGCACACAGCCGACATAGCGACCCGAGCGCGGCTCGCTCGGCACAGCGGCCAAGAAGCGCTGAATGGCGTCGAGCACACTGTCGCCAGCACCGGCCCAGATCAGGTGATCCTCGCCCGGAAGCTCGACGAAGCGGGCCTGCGGAATCAGCGTCGCCAGCTTTTGGCTGTCGGCCATGGCGCGATGCCGGTCGCCCCGCCGATGCAGGATCAGCGTGGGCAAGTTCAGCGCCGCCAGAACCGGCCGAATGCTCGATCCGGCCGCCAGTCGCAGCAGTCGCCCGGCCTCGCTGGGGCTGCCGGCATAGCGCAGCAGTGTGGCCCAGTAGCGTCGGAACGCGGCATCGTTGGCCAGCGAGGGGGCCAGCGTCTCGACAAACAGCGGCAGGCCCCAGCGATTGGCCACCGCATCGAGCTGCTTGTTCAGCGCCTCTTCCGCGCTGTCGCCGTCGCTGCTCTCGGCCAGCAGGCGCCCGTGGCCGAAAAGGATCAGCGCCCGCACGCGCTCGGGCCGCAGGGCCGCGAACAGCGTGGCCGCGATCCCGCCATCGCCGATACCGAGCAGCACGGCTCGATCGGCAGTAGACGCATCCATCACCGCGCGGATGTCGGCCACCGCATGATCGATCGAGGCCAGGGGCAGTCGGCTCGACATGCCGCAGCCGCGCCGATCGAACAGCAGGACCCGGCTGAACGAAGCCAGCTGCCGATAGAAGCTGGCCACCGCCGGGAACTGCATCCCCTGCTCGACATGGGTCAGCCACTCGCCACAGACCACTAGGTCCATGCCGGCCACGCCCAGGCGCTGATACGCCACCTCGCCCTCATCAGTCGGCGCCCACTGGGTCAGCGAGGTCACCAGCGGCACCTCCCAGCGCGGCCGCGGTGCGCTGGGGTGGCTGTCGCCTGGGCTCTCTTTGACGATGCCTTGCACGATCACCTTGGCGATGTGCTCATAGGCTTGGCCCCAGGCTGCCTCGATCTCGTGTCCCCACTCCTCATCGATCGAGGCCAAGGCATCCAGCAGCGCCCGCCCCATTACGCCTAGATGTTCCGGCTGCACGCCATAGCGCGCATGCCGCTGGCCCAGCTCTAGCAGATAGGGCACCAGCCGCTGCGTCTGCCGCAGGTTTTCCACGCACAGCTTGAGCGCCGCCATCAGCATGCGGTGCTGCACCGCCAGGTCTTCAGAAAACAGCGAGCGCAGCTGCGGCTGCAGACGAAACAGGTGCTGATAGAAGACCTGCGCCAGATGATCGCCCTTGCGGCTGACCCGCAGAAACGAGGCTGAGACGCGGGCGATATCGACATCGCCGCTGCCGATCAGCGGACTGCCCTGACCCAGCGGCACATAGATCGCCGCCAGCGCTTCCAGCTCATCGCGCACGATGTCGACGTGATGCGGGCGCTGGTGCCGCTCGCGAGCGACGCAGCGATCGAGCAGCGTCTTTAGGCCCTGCGGAACTTCGGGCAGCTGACCTGACAGAGCGGGCAGCTCGCTCTGGGCGACGAAGCGCGGCAGCTCGGTGATGCGCAGATGGGCGTGCGGCAGGCGACCAACCAGCAGCTCATACAGCACCAAGCCCAGCGCATAAATATCGCTGGCCCGACTCGCCGAGACGCCGCGCCACAGCTCGGGCGCCATGTAAAGCGGTGTGCCCGCCAGCTGTCCCTGCAGCGACAGCCCTTCCAGGGTTGGCCGGCCCGGGGCCTTTTCCGGCTGCGAGCGCATCGAGGTCAGCACCTCGCGCGACAGCGTCGCTGACTGGCTCAGGCTGCGCGTGATCTCCTCGGTCGAGTCGGTGATCATGGCGTCGATCGGCATGCGCGGCTCGGTGATCTCGCGACCACTTATCGACGAGGGCGGGCTGCTCTCATCGACCGGCACCTCAGGCTCGCCCAGCTGGGCCAGGCCAAAGTCGAGGATCTTGATCTCGCCACTACTCGACAGCATGACGTTGGCCGGCTTGATGTCGCGGTGCAGGATGCCGCGGTGGTGGGCGGCGGCGATGCCGCGCGACAAGCCGATGCCGATCTTAAGCACGGTGAGCCACTCGGCCGGGCGCGGGAGCTGGTCTAGGGAGGTGCCCTCGACGTATTCGTAGGCGATGTAGGGCTGGCCGCCGACCTCGCCGATGCGATAGATGGCGACGATGTTGGGGTGCTGCAGGCGAGCGATGGCGCGCGCTTCGCGCACCAGTCGCTGACGGGCGATGGGGTCATGCAGCCGGGGGGAGATCAGCTTGATCGCAACCCGACGCTCAAGCGCGATATCGCGGGCCAGATAGACCGCCCCCATGGCCCCTGAGCCGATCTGTCGCAGGATCTCGAACCCATCGAAGACCCGCGGCACCTGCGGAATCGCTTCATGCTTGAGCATCGCTCGCCCTCCCAGCAGGGAAGGGAGCTTGCAAGAGCGATTCCAAGCTGCGCTCCGACGCAGCGTCGAGCTACTGCGGATCAGCGGGCGAAAAAACTACCGGCCGCGCCGCCGAAGTTGCGTTTTCGACAACTACAGCGGGATATTGCCGTGCTTCTTGGGCGGGTTCTGCTGGCGCTTATTGCGCAGCATACGCAGGGCGGCGATCACTTTCTTGCGGGTCTCGCGCGGGCGAATGACTTCGTCGACGTAGCCCAGAGCGGCGGCGGTGTAGGGGTTGGCGAACTTCTCGCGATACTCGGCCGCATACTGCGATGCGGCGGCGGCGGCTGCGGCGGGATCGCCGGGGTTCTGCGCCGCTACCTGCGCAATCTGTTCGCGGAAGATGATGTTGACCGCGCCCTCGGGACCCATGACCGCGATCTCAGCGGTCGGGTAGGCCAGGTTGATGTCAGCCCGCACATGCTTGGAGGCCATGACGTCGTAGGCGCCGCCATAGGCCTTGCGGGTGATCAGCGTCACCTTGGGCACCGTCGCCTCGACAAACGCGTAGAGCAGCTTGGCACCGTGGCGGATGATGCCGCCGTGCTCCTGATCTTTACCCGGCAGGAAGCCCGGCACATCGACCAGCGTCAGCAGCGGAATGTTGAAGCAGTCGCAGAAGCGAACAAAGCGAGCCGCCTTGACCGAGGCATCGATGTCCAGCACGCCGGCCAGCACCGCCGGCTGGTTGGCGACGATGCCGACGCTGCGTCCGTCCATGCGCGCGAAGCCGATGACGATGTTCTGCGCGTGCTCGGGCTGGATCTCCAGAAAGCGCCCGTCATCGACAATCTTCTGAATGATGTCCTTGATGTCGTACGAGCGCGTCGGCTCGATCGGCACCAGAGAGTCGAGCGCGGCATCCTCGCGATCGCTGGCATCGCGGCTGGCCACAACCGGCGGATCCTCGGCGTTGTTGGCCGGCAGATACGACAGCAGCTCGCGCAGCATGGCCAGCGCGGCTTTTTCGTCGGCGCAGCGCAGGTGCGCGACCCCAGAGGTACCGGTGTGCGTGTGGGCCCCGCCGAGCGCTTCCTTGCTGACCTCTTCATGCGTCACGGCCTTTACGACATCTGGGCCGGTGATGAACATGTAGCTGGTCTTGTCGACCATCAGGATAAAGTCGGTCATGGCCGGCGAGTAGACCGCGCCGCCAGCGCATGGTCCGAGGATCACCGAGAGCTGCGGCACCACGCCAGAGGCCAGCACGTTGCGGGTAAAGATCTCGGCATAGCCGGCCAGCGACTCGACGCCTTCCTGAATGCGCGCGCCACCCGAGTCATTGAGGCCGATGACCGGCGCTCCGACCCGCATGGCCATGTCCATCACCTTGCAGATCTTCTGCGCGTAAGCCCCCGACAGGCTGCCACCAAAGACCGTAAAGTCCTGCGCGAACAGGAACACCTGGCGGCCGTTGACCAGGCCATAGCCGGTGACCACGCCGTCGCCGAGCACGCGCTGCTCGGCCATGCCGAAGTCGGTGCAGCGATGGGTGACGAACTTGTCGAGCTCGACGAAGCTGCCGCGATCGCAGAGCTGCTCGATGCGCTCGCGGGCCGTCAGCTTGCCGCCTTCGTGCTGGCGCTTGATGCGCGCCGCACCGCCGCCTTCGCGGGCCTGCGCTTCCTTGGCTTCCAGGATCTGCAGCGGGGTCAGCTTGGCTGGGCTCTGGGCTGCACCGGCAGCGGTCTTCGTCGGACGATCAGAGGGAGAGGTGCTCATGGCGGTCACAAGGTATCTAGATTCGCCCACGCTGTCATCAGCCAAACCCGGGTTCATTGCGGTGATTCCGGCATTCCCCCTGCTGCCGCTTGCGCGTATGCTGAAGCGGATTGAGCACCGATCCACGCAGCGATGCCGACCTGGTGCAGGCCACAGCGCAGGGCGATCGCCAAGCCTTCTCGCAGCTGTACGATCGTTACGCGGCCCGGCTCCTGGGACTGGCCGAGCGCATCCTGGGGCGACGCAGCGATGCCGAGGATCTGCTGCACGACTTCTTCATCGAGGTGGGCAAGCAGGCGCATGGCTACTCCCCCGAGCGCGGCAGCGTCGCTAGCTGGCTGGTGCTGCGGCTGCGTAGTCGGGCCCTTGACCGCCTGCGCTCGCCCGCCTACCGCCGCTTCGTCGATTTAGAGAGCGCGCCCAAGTCCGCCGAGCCCTGCCTCTCGGCCGAGGCGGTGACCGCCGAGAGCGAGCGTGAGCCGCTGCATCGCAGCCTGCAAGCTTCGCTACAAACGCTGCCCGATGAAACCAGAGCCATCCTGGAGCTCGTATATTTCAAAGACAGGTCGCTGCCCGAGGTCGCAGCGGAGCTGAAGCTGCCGCTTGGAACGGTAAAGTCGCGCATCCATCGCGCGCTCCGGACCTTGCGCGCTACGGCAGAAGAGTGAAGGGAATGGACGAACATCTGGCAGAAGAGCAGCTGCTGCAGCTGGCGCTACATGCCGATCCCTGGGTCGGAGCGGCGGGCTCGGCCGCGGGGCCGGTCAGCGATGCGATGTGGGCGCAGCACCTTTCGAGCTGCCCCGCTTGCGCGGCGCGGCTCTCTGCCCTGCGCGATGAGCTGACCCAGTCGCTGCTGCAGTCAACCGCAGACGCCGCGCCGCCCGCCCCTGCTGCCTCTCCCGCGGCGCCGCCGCTCAAAGATCGCGTGCTGCAGGCGACCGCACCGCAGACCTCGCCGGCGGCGCTACAGGGCTTTGTTCGGCGTATCGGTCTGCTCTTTGATCTCGACGCTGCGACGGTGCAGAAGCTGCTCGTCGATGCGCTGGGCGAGACCGCCTGGGAGCTGCCGGGCCCGATCGCCTACTTTCATTTTCAGCCCGGTGCGCGCTTGGCTACAGTCGCGGAAGCCGGCGTGGTGCGCCTGGCCCCGGGCATGACCTTTCCCCGCCACCGCCATCGCGGCGACGAGCACGGCCTGGTCCTGACTGGCACGCTGCGCGACGACAGCAGCGGCAAGCTCGGCTTGCCCGGCGACATCCTGTTTATGCCGGATGGCAGCGTGCACACCGTGACCGCGGTCTCTGACGAGACCTGCCTGTTTTTTGTCCTGCTGTACGGCGGCACGCCCGACATCGAATGGTGCTAAAACGCGGCGATGTCCTCCGCTCCCGCCTCCGCTTCCCCGCTCTGGCAACGGCAGGCCTCGCGACGGCAAGTCGTACAGCTCTTGGCCTCGACGCTCGGCGTCCCCCTGCTGGGGCGGGCCAGCGCGCAGCCGGCGCTGCAGGTCGATCAGCCGCTGTCGCCTGAGGCCGGGCCGGGTCCAAGCGCGCTGTGGAATGCGCCCGGACCGCTGGTCTCGCTGCCGCAGAAAGTGCCGCTGATTCAGCTGACCGATCGCCCGCTGCAGCTAGAGACGCCGCGCAGCTATTTTTTCTCGCCGCGCACCCCCAACGCCGCCTTCTTTGTCCGCTGGCATCTGCCGCTGCATCCCCGCAGCGTCGATCTGGCCGAGTTTCGGCTGCGGGTCGAGGGGCACGTCAAGGCGCCGCTGCAGCTGCGCTTTGCGGAGCTGCTGCGCGACTTTCGGCCGCAGACCGTGGTGGCGGTCAATCAGTGCGCCGGCAATAGCCGCAGTCGCTTTGCGCCGCGCGTGCCCGGCTCGCAGTGGGGCAACGGAGCGATGGGCTGCGCCGAGTGGACCGGGGTGCGGCTGCGCGATCTGCTGACCCGGGCCGGCGTGCAGCCGGGCGCGGTGGCGGTGCAGCTCTTGGCGCTCGATCGCGGCATGGGGCCAGAGGGCTATGGCTCTTCGGCGTATATCAAGTCGCTGGCCCTCGACAGCGATATGCTCGACGAGGCGATCGTCGCCTATGCCATGAACGGCGAGCCGCTGCCGCTGCTCAATGGCTTTCCGCTGCGCGTGGTGGTGCCCGGCTACTTCGCGACCTACTGGGTCAAGGCCCTGACCGGCCTGCGCGTGCTCGCGGCGCCCGACGACAACTTCTGGATGAAGACGGCCTATCGCATCCCGCAGACGCCTGATGGCAGCACCACGCCGGAAGCGATCAAGAGCGGCAGCGTCAAGCTGGTGCCGATCGGTCGCATGCCGGTGCGCTCGTTCATCGTCTCGCCGATGGGCGATGGGGCCGGCAAGCTGATCCGCGGCCTGCCGATCACCGTGCGCGGGCTGGCCTTCTCTGGCCACGATCGCATCACTCGCGTCGAGGTCTCGACCGATGATGGCCGCAGCTATGCGCCGGCCCTGCTGGGCGAAGACCTGGGACGCTACGCCTTTCGCCCGTTCAGCTTCCGCTTTACCCCCAGCCAGCCCGGCCGACTGCTCTTGGCGGTGCGGGCCAGCGATGGCAAGGGCGGCAAGCAGAGCGACACCCCGATCTGGAACCCCGGCGGCTATCTGTGGAACCGCCCCGAGCGGCAGGAGGTGTCGATTGGCGACGCATAGCGAAAAGATCTCGGTCCGGCGGGTCCGCTCTGCTGCCGGTGTGCTCTTCGCTCTGGGGGCATGTCAGCGCGGTACGCCTCCCCCGCAGCCAGCGGCGCAGACCCCGCCCGCCGAGGCTGCTGCCGTCGCGCCCGTCTGTCCGCCGCCGCCGCCGCCGCTGGCCAGTGACCGCTTAGCGCTGGGACTTCTGCGCCAGCCCAAGGTGGTGCGCCTGGCGGACAAGGACGCGGCGAGTGCGGTGTACAGCATCGGCGAGCTGCCGCCCAATCCGCCGAGCTTGCGCCCCGGCCCAGAAGACGATCGCCACCTGCTAGAGGTCTACTGCATCGGCTGCCACAGCACCGCGTACATCGCCACCCAGCCACCGCTGTCGCGCGCCAGCTGGGAGGCCGAGGTCAACAAGATGCGCAGCGCCTATGGCGCCGTCGTGCCCGACCCGGCAGCGCAGCGAATTGCAACCTATTTGCATTCGTATTACGGCGGGCGCTAAGGCGAATCGGGCAGCCCGGTTCGCGTCCTTTATTTCGAGTAACAGATCGCCACTCCTGCGGTGTTGCAGGGACAGAACGACGGTGGCTGGCGGTGACTTAGTCGCTGGTCACCGGAGCCACTGCTTGGCCCTCTGCCTAAGGAGTCCGCGATGTCGAAGATCCGCACCTTGTCTGCTTCTGATTCCCTGACCCTGTCTCTGTTTGCGCTGTCGCTGGGCAGCCTGTCGGCCGTGGGCTGCGGCGGCTGGCACAGCTTCGATCCACAGGAAGCGACCGTCGATGAGCTGCGCAGTCAGGTCAAGTCGGGCGCGGTCTCGTGCCGCCGCGTGGTCGAGCGCTACGAAGAGCTGCGCGACCAGGTAGAGCCGCAGCTCAACGCGCTGGTGAGCTGGAACAGCGGCCTGCGCAGCGAGGCCGAGCGCCTGGATCGCATCCCGGTGTGGCAGCGCGGCTCGCTGCACTGCGTGCCGGTGGTGGTCAAAGACAACATCGATGTCGCTGGCCTGCCGACCTCGGTCGGGGCGACGGGACTCGGCGGCACGACGGCGCTCAAGAACGCCGAGATCGTGCAGCGCATGATCGATGCCGGTGCGCTGATCCTCGGCAAGAGCAACCTGCCGGACTTCGCGCTCGATGGCACCAACACCCTCAGCTCGATCGCGGGACAGACGCAGAATCCCTACAACCTTAAGCTCACGGTGTACGGCTCAAGCGGCGGCACGGCAGCGGCCATCGCTGCCAGCTTGGGCGTGCTGGGTCTGGGCAGCGACACCTATGGCTCGCTGGTGCAGCCGGCCAGCGCGACGGGTCTGGTCGCCATTCGCCCGACGCAAGGCCTGGTATCGAGCGCTGGCATCGCGCCTTTGATGACGCTGCAAGACATGGCCGGGCCGATGACGCGCACGGTCAGCGATGCCGCCATCGCGCTAGAGCTCTTGGTCGACAAGGCGCAGTCCGGCAAGGGCCCGCAGGACTACAGCAAGGCCCTCAAGCTCGACGGGCTGCGCTACCTGCACATCGGCTGGGATCCGCTGGTCCTGCAGGAGGTCGCCGCGCTGGGCTGGCTGCCTAACAAGGATGTCGCGGCGCTGTTTAACAGCAGCATCAGTCAGCTGACGCTCGCCGGCGTCAACACCAAGCAGGTGAGCGCAGTGATGCCGCTCCTGCCCGCGCTGCAGGAGCTGACCAATGCCTCGTTTGCCTGCATGCCCGTCGATTTCAAGGGCGGCCTCAATGCCTATCTGCAGGCCCGCGGGGACAGCGCTCCTGTCAAGTCGCTGGCCGAGCTTGTCGCTGGCGGTCGCTTCCTGTCGTCGGCGCGATCGTTCCTGGAGTCGGCCCAGGGGCAGAGCGACACGGTCATGAGCAGCGGCGCCTGCCAGAGCTACCTGAGCAAGAAAGAGAGCACCGCCGCCGCGATCACGGCGCTGATGGATCGCGAAGAGCTGGATCTGCTGGTCTATCCCGCCGCCAATCAGATGCCGTTTGCCGCCGGCCAGAAGCCACCGGCTGGCTGGTTTGGCTTCCAGATCCTGTCGTCGCCGACCGGCCTGCCCTCGCTGACCTTGCCGATGGGCCGCGATCCGCAGAGCGGTGCGCCGGTGGGCCTGATCTTCCTCGCGCGTAAGTATCAGGAGGCCAAGCTGATCCAGGCGGCCTTCGGCCTGGAAGCGCAGAGCCGGGCCCGCACCGCCCCCCGCCTATAGCTGAAAACGCCGTCCCCGCTGGCCGGCGAATCGTCGATACTCATGCGGCGGAGACCTTCGCCCATGGCTACCCCCGAGACGGCATCCCCCAAGACCGATTCCTCCTCCCCTCCTCGCCCGCATACTCGCCGCCGCTGGCTGTGGCGCGGCCTGCTGGTCCTGCTCGGTGGCTGCGCGCTGCTGCCGCTGTCGCTCTGGCTGTATCTGCGCGGCTCGCTGGCCAAGCTCGACGGCACGGTCACGATCCAGGGCCTGCACGGCGAGGTGCGGGTGACGCGCGATGCGCTGGGCATCCCAACGATCAGCGGCAGCGACCGCGGCGATCTGGCCTACGCCACCGGCTTTGTCCACGGCCAGGAGCGCTTCTTCCAGATGGATCTGCTGCGGCGCATGGCGGCGGGTGAGCTGTCGGCCTTGTTTGGCTCGGTGGCGCTGCGCGTCGATCGCGATCACCGCCTGCATCGCTTTCGCGCCCGCGCTGAGGCAGGGCTTACGCAGCTAGAGGCCGCCGAGCGCGCGCTGCTCGACCGCTATGTCGCCGGAGTCAACGACGGCCTGGGCGCGCTGTCGGCCCGGCCGTTCGAGTACGCGGTGCTGGGTCTGAAGCCGCAGCCTTGGCAGGCCGCCGACACCGTGCTGGCCGCCTTTGCCATGTACTTCGATCTGCAGGGCAACCTGGCCGGGCGCGAGCTAGCCCGCGGCTGGCTGCGCGATCACGCCGCGCCCGAGCACCTGGCCTTCCTGCTGCCGGCGTCGAGCCGCTGGGATGCGCCGCTTGATGCCGCCGAGATCGTCGAGGCCCCGGCGGCCATTCCCGCGACCGCGCCAGCTTGGTTTGTCGCCCCGCGTCCGGCGCGCCTGATGCAAGCCGCGCTGGGGTCGCCGTCGCCGTCGTCGTCGTCGGTCTTTGACCGCGAGGCACTGCTTCGTCCGCCGCCCGGGCTGCGCGCCGCGATCGGCAGCAACAACTGGGCGGTAGCCGGCAGCCGCAGCAGCACCGGCGCAGCCATTGTTGCAAATGATATGCATTTAGGAATTCGCCTGCCGCACGTCTGGTTTCGCAGCTCGTTTGAGCGCGTGGCGGCGGATGGGACGCGTCGTCGCACCACCGGCGTCATGCTGCCCGGCACGCCGGTCATCGCGGCAGGCAGCAACGGCCGCGTCGCCTGGGGCTTCACCAACAGCTATGGCGACTACCTGGACCTCATCGAGGTCGAGCGCGACCCACAGAACCCACAGCGCATAAAGACGCCGGCCGGCTGGGAGACCGCGACCGCCCACCCCGAGACGCTGCAGATCAAAGGCGGGGCCAGCGAGACCCTGACCGTGCTGGAGACCTCGCTGGGCCCAGTGTGGACCGTCGCTGGTCGCGCTTATGTCGTGCACTGGATCGCGCACGATCCCGGCGCGGTGAACCTCAAGCTCCTGCAGCTAGAAGACGTAAACGATCTGGCGGCGGCGCAGGCCGTGGCCAACACCGTGGGCATGCCGGCCCAGAACTTTGTGGCGGGCGATGCGGCTGGCCACATCGGCTGGACGATCAGCGGACCGCTGCCGGCTCGCAGCGCCGATCCCGCCGCCAGCTTCCCGCTGCGCGCCGATCAGGGGGCGCTGACCTTCGCTGGCCGTCGCGCTCCGGCCGATTATCCGCGCGTCGTCGATCCGCCAAGCGGTCAGGTCTGGACCGCCAACGCTCGCCAGCTGGCCGGCCCCAGCTACACCACTTTGGGGGATGGCGGCGCTGACCTGGGCGCGCGGGCGCAGCAGATCCGCGATGACCTGAGCGCGCTGTCGAGCGCCCCCGGCGGCAAGGCCAACGAGGCCGCCGTGTATCAGATCGGGCTCGACGATCGCGCGCTGTTTCTCGCCAGCTTCCGCGATCGCGCGCTGCGTACCCTCGACGCCGCCGCTCTAGCCGAGCAGCCCAGCCGGGCCGAGTTTCGTCGCCTGCTGGAGCAGAGCTGGGACGGTCACGCCAGCCCTGGCTCAGTCGGTTATCGCCTGGCCCGCAGCTATCTGTACGGCCTGTACGAGATCTTCTTTGGTGGGCTCGATGCCGAGCTTGCGCAGCTAGTGCCGGGGCTCGACTTCGATACCGCCAGCTCGCGCTGGCCGGTGGTCGTCGCCCGCCTGATCGACGAGAAGCCGGCTGGCTGGCTGCCGTCGGGCTTCAAGGACTTTCGCCAGGTCGAGCTGGCCGCGATCGACAACAGCATCGCCAAGCTGACGGCGGGTGGTAAGCCGCTTTCGGCCGCCACCTGGGGTGCGCACAACACCTCGCGCTTTGCCCATCCCTTTGCGTCGCAGATTCCGTTTGCCAAGCGCTGGCTCGCCGCCCCGGCCGAGCCGCAGGCGGGCGATGAAAACATGCCGCACGTGTCCTATCCCACCGGCGGTCAGTCCGAGCGCATGAGCGTCAGCCCAGGACACGAAGAGCAGGGCATCCTCAACATGCCGGGCGGCCAGAGCGGGCATCCGCTGAGCCCGTATTTCCTGGCCGGTCACGCCGCTTGGGCGCGCGGTGAACCGACGCCATTTCTGCCCGGCCCGGCGCAGCACACGCTGATTCTTGCGCCAAAGTAAGTCTGATATCTTGCCGCCATGGGAAATGTGATGCGCGAACGAGTGGCGGCCCTCGCGGCAGAGCGGGCCCGCATTGCCGAGATGGGTGGGCCGGACAAGGTGGCCAAGCAGCACGAGCGCGGCAAGCTGACCGCCCGCGAGCGCCTGGCCAGCTTCTTCGACGGCGGCGAGTACTTCGAGGTCGGCATCCACGGCACGCAGATGGGCGCGGCCGGCGAGACCGACAAGCCGCCCGCCGATGCCGTGATCTGCGGCTACGGTCCGGTCAACGGCCGCCTGGTCGCTGCGGCGGCCTATGACTTTACGGTCAAGGGCGGCTCGATCGGCCAGACCGGCGAGGTCAAGGTCAGCCGCATGCGCGAGCTAGCGCTGCGCTGCCGCATGCCGATGGTGTGGTTCATCGACTCGGCGGGAGCGCGCATCGATCCGCAGGGCGCGCTGTCGGGCGACAACATCTCGCTGTTCGCCGGCTCGGGCCACCTGTTCCGCGAAGAGGTGATCATGTCCGGCGTCGTGCCGCTGGTGGCGGCGATGGTGGGACCGGGCGCGGCCGGCACCGCTTACATCCCGGGCCTGGCTGACTTTGTGCCGATGGTGCGCGGTCAGGGCTCGATGGCGCTCGGCGGTCCGCCGCTGGTCAAGGCGGTGACCGGACAAGACATCAGCGAGCAGGATCTGGGCGGCACGCGCGTCCATGCCGAGGTCTCGGGGGTCGGCGATGTCGAGGTGCCCGACGAAGCGGCCTGCATCGCGCTGATCAAAGACTATCTGTCGTTCATGCCGCAGCACTGCGAAGAGCGGCCGCCGATCAGGAAGGATGTCCGCGATCCCGTCGATCGCCGCGACGAGAGCCTGCTCGACATCCTGCCCGACAGCCCGCGCCAGGCCTATGACATGTACGCCATCGTCAAGACCCTGGTCGACGATGGCCACATCCTGGATCTGAAGCCGCGCTGGGCCAAAAACATCATCACCTGCCTGGGCCGCATCGGTGGCTATCCGATCGGCATCGTCGCCAACAATCCCAAGGGCCTAGGCGGTGTGCTCGACGTCAACAGCGCTGACAAGGCCGCGCACTTTATGCAGATCTGCGATGCCTTTGGCATTCCGCTGGTCTTCCTGATGGATGTGCCGGGCTTTATGGTCGGCAGCAAGGTCGAGCACGAGGGCATCATTCGTCACGGTGCCAAGATGCTGCACATCATGGCCTCGGCGACGGTGCCCAAGCTGACCGTGGTGGTGCGCAAGGGCTACGGCGCTGGCTACTACGTCATGGCCGGCAGAGCCTACGAGCCCGATCTGCTCGTCGCCTGGCCCGGGGCCGAGATCAGCGTCATGGGCGCCGAAGGCATGGTCGGCATCGCCGGCAAGAAGCTGTTCG
>CAZVMD010000144.1:0-17008 GCA_964628555.1 uncultured Myxococcales bacterium
GCCTCGTAGATGATCAGGCCGTCGCCCTCGCGCGGGGTGGGCAAGAGCCGGCCCTGGCCAATGAAGTCGCCCGACTCGCAGATCGGCCCGACGACGTCATACAAGCGCAGCTGCGCATCGGCCGATGGCGCCGGCTCGGTGAGCAGCTCGATGTGGTGATAGGCACCGTACAGGCAGGGGCGGATCAGCTGCGCCATCGAGGCATCGGTGCACAGGAAGCTGCGCTCGCCACTTGCGACTGCGCTTGCGCCCTGGCCGTGGCGCTTGATGCCGATCACGCGACCGATCAGCGCGCCGCAGCGCCCGACGATGCTGCGCCCCGGCTCCAGCCACAGCCGCAGCGCCTGCCCAGATAAGAGCGGCAGCAGCCCGGCCAGCAGGTCGCGCGGCTCGGGCGGGGCCGGCGCGGTGCTGCGATGGCTGTAGTCGATGCCCAGGCCACCGCCCAGATCCAGCGTATCGATCGGGTGTCCATCGCTGCGCAGTCGAGCCAAAAGGGGCAGCAGCTGCTTGGCCGCATCAAGCACCGGCTGCACCGACTTCAGCGTCGATCCGAGGTGGCAGTGCAGGCCGCGCACCGCGATCCCTGGGCCTCCGGCTGGGGGCCGAGTCAGCGTCGGGCGCAGCGCTTCGATATTGGCCTCGGCCATGCCGAACTTCGACTCTAAGAGGCCGGTCGAGATGTAGGGATGGACCTGGGGATCGATGTTGGGATTGACGCGCAAGAGCACCGCCGCCGACGTGGACAGCGCCAGCGCCCGGGCCTGCACATGCTGCAGATCGAACTCGCTGTCGATCGAGATCAGCGCGCCGAAGTGCAGCGCTGCGTCAATGTCCGCGCTGCGCTTGCCGTTGCCGTGCAGCAGCACCTGGCTCGACGGAAAACCGACGCTGCGCGCGTGGGTAAGCTCGCCCGCGCTGACCACCGCCGCACCGGCTCCCCTCTGCGCCAGGATCGAAAGCAGCTCGCGGCTGGGGTTGGCCTTGACCGCGTAGGCCACAACCGGAGCCGGCAGCCCCGCCGCTGGCAGCGTCGCCGCGGCCTGGGCATAGCGCTCGTAGTCGGCCAAGAGCTGCCGCCGGCTATAGACGTAAAACGGCGTCGGCAGCCCGCGCACAAGCAGGTCGGCGAGGCGCACACCCTCGATGTACAGCGAGCCAGCCTGGCGATGGAAGACCGCCTCCTGCGAAGAGTTCACGCGCTGCCTTCTGGCTTAGGCCGCCACGGCGGGCTTGGCTTCTTCGATAAGCAGGTTGGGAATGCCGTCTTCGATGGCATAGGCCAGCTCGCAGGCGGCGCAGATCAGGGCTGGTCCGCCGTCGCTGCCGCCGGATTTTTCGGCCGCCTTTTCAGTCAGCGTACCGCGGCACTTGGGACAGCGAAGAATGGCCAGAAGTTCAGGGTTTAGCATGGGCGTTCTCGGGATAGGGGCGTGGGAAGAGCAACCGGAAGCTGGCAGCCGGGCCCTGACCTACCGCCCCGCTTGGCCGTCTTGGCTCGTCGGCTCGGACGTCGCGACCCGCAGCTACCAGCGTCCAGCCATACCAAATCACAGCCCGGCGATAAAGAGCAGAGCTTCACCGCCCCGCCGCGCCCCCGGCTGTGCTCTGCAACTCGACGGAGACAGGGGCTAGGTCGAGATTCGCCCCAGCCGCAGGACGAGGTCGCGCAGCGGGCGCGGCAGGTGGCCGAACAGGCGGGTGGCGACGGCAAGGGGCTGTGGCAGGTTGATCTCAGCCGGGCGGGCAGGCAGGCGAGCCAGCATGGCGGCGACGGCGGCATCGACCTCCATAAGCTGCGGCAGCGGGTGCCGGGCCTGGTCGAGCATCGGCGTGCGGACAAAGCCGACGTGTATCGCTGTGACGGCGACGCCGCTGCGCCGCAGATCCAGGCGCAGGCAGTCGAGCAGCATCGACAGGCCAGCCTTGGGCGCACAGTAGGCGGCGGCTCCCGGCAGGGCGCCGAACGAGGCCAGCGAGCTGATGCCGACCAAGTGCCCGCGCCGCCGCGCCACCATCTGCGGCAGCGCGGCGGTCAGGGTGGCTGCGGCCCCGACGAAGTTGATCTGACAGGCCGCCCCCAGCGCCTCCCACGACCAGGCGGGTACCTCCGGCGGCGCACCGACCCCGGCATTGGCCACCACCAGATCCAGGCCGTCCAGCGCGGCATCGGCCTGCCGCACCGCCTGCAGCGTGGCCTGCGCGTCGGCGACATCCAGCACCACGGCCCGCGCCCGCCCCGGCCCGTGCGCGGCTTCGATCTCGGCGAGCAGGCTGTTCAGCTCGGCTTCTCGACGAGCGCAAGCGACAACGTGCGTGCCCTGCCCGGCTAGCTGCTTGGCCAGGCCGCGGCCGATGCCTGACGAGGCCCCGGTAATCAGCGCGGTTCGATAGCTCATGCGATAGACTACCGCGCCTCTTTACGGCGATGGCGCTCGCTGCCCTGGCTGCGGCTGGCGGCGGCGCGCCTGACTTCCCCTTCCCCGCGAGAACATCCAAAGAGCCGATGTCGTTTGCATCCTGGTATGAGACTCCCTGGCATCACCCTGGCCTGGCCTGGCTGGCCACCCTGCTGGTCTGCCTGCTTTCGCCCCTCTTGCCGTCGCTGACTGGCGCTCGACGGCGCTTGCTGTGGGGCCTGCAGCTGGTCGCGGCGCTCGATGCGCTGTGCACAGGTGCCTGGTCGCCCCTGGCTGGCCGGCCGGGGCTACACACGGCGGCGGTGGTGCTGTTCGTCATCCTCGGCGATGCGCGCTACTTCTTCCTGCTGCAGGATCCGACGCTGTCATCGCCCAGCTGGCGCCGCCACCTGAGCCGGGCGCTGCTGCTGGGCGCCGGCTTTTCGCTGCTGGCCTATGGCCTGGCGCATGCCCTGCCGGCCGCCTGGCAGTCGCCGCGGACCCTGTTTCTGACCTACGAGACGCTGTTCGTCGGCCTGCTTCTGCTGCTGCCGCGCCTCCTGCCACCGGCGTCGGCCCAGCTCCGTCGGCTGCAGCGCCGCCTGACCGGCTTTGAGCTGACGCAGTACGGGCTGTGGGTGGCCGCCGATCTGTGGATCCTGTTCGCCGGGGCCTGGGCCGACTGGGGCTACGCGCTGCGCCTGCTGCCGAACGCGCTGTACTACGCAGGCTTCGCAGGCTTCGCAGCCCTATACGGAACTCTGCCTGCCGAGTCGTCATCTTCGCTGCAGAGCAGCCCAGATCTCGACGAGACACCCTCTCTGGCAGTCTAAGCATGATCCCGTGCACAGGTTCTGGGGGGCTTCCTCTTCTGCGTAGCTATGGGCTGCTCTGGGTCTTGGGCCTGGCCTCGCTGCTGGGCGCCTGCCGGCCCAGCCAGGCGACCTCGGACGACCGCGAGCTGGCCTTCCTGCGCGACGGAGAGCTGCTGCGCCGACTGCGCCCGGCGGAGCTGGGCAGCCCGCAGCCCGTGACGGCCTGGGATCCCTACTATCAGCGGCCAAAGACCTTCCTGGCCGTGCCGCTCGCGCCGGTCCTGCGAGCCGGCTTTGCTGGGCAAGAGCTCGCCGGGCAAGAGGTCCTGCTGCGGGCCAAAGATGGCTACACCGTGCCGCTGGCCATCGAGCGGCTGTTCGAGGACGGTGGCTACCTAGCGCTCGCCGATCTGTCGCTGCCCGGCGGTTCGAGCGTCGCGACGACGCCGACGACGCCGACTGCCGGTCGCTTTGAGCCGATCGGGCCGCAGCAGGCCGACCCGCGACCGTTCTATCTGTTCTGGAGCCGACCCGAGCAAGGCCGGCTAGAGACGCACCCGCGGCCCTGGCAGCTGGTGGCGATTGAGCTTTCGCGCTTCGAGCAGCGCTTTCCCCATGTCGCGCCGCACGGCCTGCCCACGAGCGACCCGGCCTGGGCCGGCCTGCGCCTGTTTCGGAACGAGTGCATCCGCTGCCATGCCATAAACCGCGAGGGCGGACGGGTCGGCCCGGACCTCAACGTGCCGCAGAGCATCGTCGAGTATCGGCCGGTCGAGCAGATCCGCGCCTACATCGTCAATCCGGGCCGCTTCCGCTACAGCAACATGCCGGCCCATCCGCACCTGCAGGCGGCTGACCTCGACGCGCTTTTGGCCTATTTTGCCGCCATGCAGTCGCGCAAGTTCGACCCCGATGCCAGCGCCGCCCAGCGCGCTCCGGCCACGCCGTGACCCTCGGCGAGCCGCCCCGGCGCCAGGCTTCAGCCGATCACCTGCAGCGCCGCATCGAGCAGCTACCCGCTGAGCTGAGCGCCGCCCTGTCGCTGCTGCAGCACCGCCCGCCGATCCCGCCGCTTTCGCCGGAGGATGCGCCGATCTGGGTCAGCGGCGGCGGCATGTCCGAGGGCCCGGCGCGCTTTCTATGTGCGCTGCTTACCGAGCGCGGCCTGCCAGCCGAGTACCTGCCGCTGTCCGAGTTCGTCGCCAGCCAGCTCCAGCTGACGCCAATCAACCCACCGGCCGCCGCTGCGCCGGGTGCGCGCCCGCCGCGCTGCGGCACGCTGGTGCTGTTTTCCCAGGGCCTGGCCCCCAACGCCCGCTTTCCCCTGCTGCACCACCTGCGCTTCCGGCGGTGCGTACTGGTCACCGGAGTACAGCCGCAGACCGCGGCCCAGGCGCCACTGCCGGCCCGCATCGCGGCCTCGGCGCAGGCGGCGGGCGTGCAGGTGCTGACGCTGCCACCGGCCGAGGAGGAAGGCCTGCTGCTCCGCGTGATCTCGCCGGCGGTACACTGCCTGGCCGCGGCCTATCTGGCCGGGGTGGCGCCGAGCACGCTGGACGCGCTGCCCGCGATCTATGCCCAGGACGCGCCGCCGCTTAGCCTGCGGCTGGGCGAGGCGCTGCCGCCGGTGGCTCTGGTCGCGGGCGGCCGCTACCTGCCGGCCTGCTTTGGCCTGCGCTGGAAGATCCTGGAAGGGCTGCACCTGCCCGATCCGCCGATCTGGGATCTTTTGCAGGTGGCGCACGGACCGCTGCAGTCGATCTGGCGACGGCCGCACACCCTGCTGCTGCTGTCGCGCGCCGGGCTGGCGCACGAAGCATCGCTGTGGCCGCGGCTGGCGCAGGTGTTTGCTGCGCCGCAGCATCAGCTGGTGTCGCTCTTGGCCACGCGGCTCCCCGGCAGCCTGGCCTACTTTGAGCACGATGCGCAGCTGAACGGGCTGATCGTCGAGGCCTTACGCGGCGAAAACCGAGCCAGCCGCAGCGCCCCCAGCCAGCCCGAGGCGATCGATCTTATCGACTGGCCAGGCCGCGGCAGCGATGGGCCGCTTTACGGCCTCGCCCCGGATGCCGCGGATTTGGTAAAGCTCGAACATGGAGCGGACGAAGCGGCCGGGTCAGACAGCGTGGCCGAGGCAGACCGGGCAGCCGGCGGAAACCGCGCCAAGAAGTCAGCCGAAGGATCAGCCTGATGTTGCGTGAATTCTTTCTGTATCTGTCGCAGGCGGCGTGGGCGCAGCGAGCCGTCACCGGCCTGTCCTTGGGCCGCAAGATGGCGCAGCGTTTTGTGGCCGGCTCGACGATCGAAGAGGCGATCGCGGTCTTGCGCGGGCTGAACCAAAAGCGCATGTACGCGACGCTCGACTTCCTGGGCGAGAGCGTCAAGACGGCCGAGGAAGCGCAGCGGGCCCGCGATGAGTACCGGCTGGCCCTGCGCCACATCGCCGACAGCGCGGTGCAGGCCAATGTATCGCTGAAGCTGACGCAGTTCGGGCTGGATATCGATCAGCGCCTGTGCAGCGAAAACGTGCTGGCTGTCGTCGAGGCCGCGCGACAGGCCGGCACCTTCGTGCGCATCGATATGGAGGGCACGCCGCACACCGATCGCACGCTGGCCGTGCTCGAAGAGCTGCGGCGCAGCAGCGACTGGGTTGGCGTGGTGCTGCAGGCCTACCTGTATCGCAGCGAGGAGGATCTGCTGCGCCTGACTGCGGCGGGCACGCGCATCCGACTGTGCAAGGGCGCCTATCAGGAGCCGGCGGACAAGGCCTTCCCCAAGAAGGCGGATGTCGATCGCAACTACGTCAAGCTGGCGCAGCTTCTGCTGCAGCGCAGCGCCCAGCCAGGCAGCCCCGGTGCCGAGGCCGGAGGGCGCGTGCCGCCGCTGGCCGCGCTGGCCACGCACGACGAAAAGATGATCGCCGCCGTGCAGAGCTTTGCCCGCGAGCAGGGCATCGACCACAGCCGCTTCGAGTTTCAGATGCTGTACGGCATCCGCCGCGATCTGCAGGAGGCACTGGTGCAGCAGGGCTACCCGGTGCGCATCTATGTGCCCTACGGCACGCACTGGTATCCCTACTTCATGCGCCGACTGGCCGAGCGACCGGCCAATGTCTGGTTCCTGCTGTCGAACCTGCTGCGTCGCTGAGCGGCTGTGGCCCGACGGGGAATGGCCGGACGGACGGCGACAAGCGACTGCTCGAAGCAGTACAGGGGCGAGCTGCCGGCGCCGGAGCGGGCCGAGGTGCAGGCAGTCAGCAGAGCATGCAGGAGCGAAGCGAGCACCGGATGACGACGCATGGCAAGGCTTCCTGGCCTCTGTGCCCCCCGGCGACCCTGGACTGGGCAAGCGTGACCGCCCCGAGCCATCTTGCCCGGCTGCCGGCCTGGCGGGTCCAATCAGAGTAGAGAGAGGTCGCCATGTACACGCTGCCTGTCCCGTCGCTCCGTCGCGCCGCCGCCCCCCGTGTCCTGCTGGGCCTAGGCCTGAGCCTGAGCCTGCTGGCCTGCAGCTCACCCGACAGCAGTGAGGCCCCCGCCGACGCTGGGACACCGACTGCCGACCTGAATGCGAGCCCGATCACCGTCACCGGTACCCGCATCCGCACCCATATCGCCGAGCCCGATACGCGCACCGACCGCGCCGTTGACCTCAGCAGCACCGCCATCGAAGCCCTGGTCCTCGACGACAGCAGCGGACAGTGGACCACGCTGCCGGGCAGCGGCGGCAGCGACGGCAGCTTTGCCATCCCCGGCCTGCCCGCGCAGACCGCGTACTACCTGCACCTGACCGCCGCCAACGAGTCGCCGCAGCATCTTTATATCCACACCGCGGCCTCCAGCCTCGACCTGGGCGAGTACTCGGGACAGCGCAGCAGCGTGGTCAGCGGCGCCAGCGGCAGCGCGCTGACCTGGGACAATGTGGCCGGCCTGGAGGCGTGGACCGCCGGCGACTTGCTGCTGTATTTCTCGTCGGACAATGGGCTGTATCTGTACGGCAGCACGCCGGCGGCCGGCGCCACGACGCTAAGCCTCAGCCAGAGCTTCTTGGGTCAGCCGCTGCTAAGCGGCGCGCGCGGCGATGCGCTGTACGTCATGCAGCTTCATCAGCGTGGGCTCTTTGATGGCTCGCCGCTCAAGACGGTGAGCCGGGCCCTCAAGCTGCCCAGCTTCGACATGACCGACGGCGTGGCGACGACGATCAGCAACACCCAGGCTAGCTTTAGCCAGCCGCCGCTGGTCATCGTGTCCTTCGACTATCGCCGCTCGCAGTTCGAAGCCTGGCGGAGCAGCACCGCGCCAGCCAGCGCCCTGCTAAGTGGCAGCAGCCATCAGCTCTACGTCTCGGCCCTGCTCGGCGGAGTCCAGCTGCGCTATGGCTTCTACAGCAACTCGGCCGACGTCATGGCCTATGACAGCAGCGGCGCGACCGATATCAGCCTGGCCGACATCACAATCGGCAGTCCATTTCCGGCCAGCTATGGCCTGTTCGGCTACGCCAGCCTGTCCACCAGCGCCAGCTACAGCCTGCCGGGGACGACGTCCGGCGTGAAGCTGTCGGCCGCCCTCACCTACGCCGCGCCGCTCGCGGCCTTTGTCAGCGGCCCGGTCGCACCGCAGCTCAGCCCGGTCTCGGCCTTTCAGATCAACGGCCAGGACGCGCAGACGACCGCCGCCGCGGTCAGCACGCAGCCGGTGCTGAGCTGGAGCCCGCCGCAGCTTGGCACCGCGAGTCACTACGTCGTCTCGGTGCATCAGCTGTACCTGCGCTCCAGCACGCAGACCGGGCAGCGGCTGCTGGCCCAGCTATACACGACGCAGACCCGCCTGCCGCTGCCGCCGGGCCTGCTCAAGAGCGGCGAGTCCTACGTCTTTCGCGTCGCCGCCCAGGCCCGCCCCGGCTACGACAGCGCGCACCCGCTGCGCAGCGCCCTGCCGGCCAGCACAGCCGCCACGCTCAGTACCCGGGTTACGCCTTAGGCTTATACGATAATTACCTAATAATTAAACAATAAAACGAAACGGGCGATTTCTTTCTTTAATTTACGTTGGTTATTAATTCTACGACCGACGCGCTCTCGGTCTCCGACCGGGGCGCCCGAACCGGTGCCCCCTCAGCCGGGCAAGACGCAGCCGACTCGATCGCCAGCGGGCGTCCCCACCCTGTTATCTTGGTGTGATGGATACGGCGCTCGCGGAGCAGTCGACTCCGCGCATCATCAACCTGCACGGCGATGATCGCTTCGTGCCCACGGCGGTGCTGCGCAGCGCCTATATCCACTACGCCGAGTCGCAGAACCCGTCGGCGCCGCCGTTTGTCACGCTGCCGGAGGGCTATGAGCTGGGCATCGTACACAGCGATGTGCCGGCGATCGCCCGCGGTGTCTCGTCGCTGCTCTCGCGCTCGCTGGAGGATGCCAAGGACCAGCACGGGGGCCACCTGCCGGCTCGCATCGTCGAGCGCGTCCAGCTCGACATCATCTCGCCGCACGGCGTGGCGCACCTGTGGGGCACCGAAGGCCATCGCTTTGTCCTGTCGCGGCCTGTCGACCCCACGACCAGCGAGCTAGTTGCCACGATGCTGGTGGCTCGGCGCAAGGGCACGATCTTCTTTTTTACCGGCCGCTACAACAACGTGCGTCACTCGACGATCGAGCAGACCGTCGACTTCGATCAGCCGGCCGCCAGCCATCCAGCGCAGAAGTGGTTTGCCCAGTTTGCCTTCCCTGCGCCGCTGCACTTCAAGCCGACGGCCTTCCATCACATCGCCAACTTCGTGGTGGCCAAGGAGCATCGCGGCAAGCGGCTGTCGCGGCTGTTCCTCGACGCGCTGCTGACCAAGTACGCCCGCGATCGGATGGTCGCCGAGGGCCGCGCAATCGAGCACTCGCAGCATCTTTTGTGCGGCCGCGGCTTCTGGCAGATCGGCGACCCGCCCTGGCTGGCTCGCATGGAGCGCCTGGGCTTCGAGCTGCGCTTTGGCGCCGAGAGCTTCTTCATTGAGCACGACTGGGCGCCGCTGCCGACCATCTACGACGACCACGGGCGGCCGATCTCGAACCTTGAGTACAACCGCTCGTACGGGCTGCCTGAGCGCTACCAGGGCGGCAAGGCGCCGGCTCGTCCGTCCGAGTTCCACCTGCTGGACCGCGTCCCTGAGGTGATCCGTCTGGCCCAGGATCCGCGCGCCAAGCTGCAGTACTTCCAGACCATGTTTCACTTCACATGAACGACGCCATCGTCAAACGCAGCCACTCGATCGGCGAACAAAAGATCGCCGAGTTTACTGGCGAGGGGGCCTATCACGGCTCGACCAAGCCGCGCCCGGCCTCCCCCCGTCCGGCGCCACCCGCCGTAGTCGACGAGATGCGACCGACGACGCTTGAGGCCTATGCCGCCAGCGGAGCGCGCAGCATCGCTTCATTTGAGGCCACTTTCCCCAACCACTACGAGGTGCGCGCCCAGCTGCCGATTCCCAGCCAGGACGAGATCAGAAACGACGGCGTCACCTTCTGCTGGTGCCTGATCGACGAGGCCATCGCGGCGGCCGGGCCGGTGACGCGGCGAGTGCTGGAAGCGATGAGCCAGCACCTGCAGCGCCGCAAGCGCTTCGTCTACATCGACTCGAAGATCCAGTGGTTCGAGTCGGGTGACACGCCGGTCGATAGCCGCCACTGGCACGTCGACGGCAGCATCGCCGTACGCGACGAGCGAGTGCAGGCGCTGGGGCATCGCTTGCTGCACGATATGCGCGCCCGGCTGGAGGGCTCGGCGGCGCCGCCGACCTATCTGGCCTATCAGTCGTCCGCGCACTGCGCGACCCAGTTCGCGACGGCCCCACTGTCGCTGCGCATGCCCGAGCTGATTGCCAACTTCGACGATCTGGACCGGCGAGTGCGCGAGCTGGATCCGCCGTGTGTGTCGCAGCCGGCCGGCTCGATCGTCGCCTTCGACGGCCTATCACTGCACCGCGCCGTCGCGGCGGTGAGCGCTGGCTGGCGCCTGTGGATCCGCTGCAGCGAGACCGATCACGAGGTGCAGCTCAACCCCTCGATCGTCGAGTGCTACGGCACAGTGTTCCGCCCGGGGAGCGCTTAGCAGAAGCCGTGAGGCGGGCAGCCGTTAGGCGAGAAGCCGTTAGGCGAGAATCTGGGCGCGCTTAGTTGCGCGTGGCCGGAGGAGAGGGAGCGGCCGGCGGCGGCGTAGCAGTGGGCGGGGCAGCAGAGGGAGCCGGAGCTGCGGGGTTGGCCTCGGTAAACAGCGTGACGCCATCGGGCGAGCTGACCTTGTCGCAGGGCGCGGCCTTGGTCAGCTGCGGGCAGCGACCGGCGAGATAGTCGCGCGTCTTCATGGCCGGGCGGCCGCTCGTCGGATCGGCCGGTGCGGTGACCAGGCGCGGCACGTTGACACACAGCGCACCGCTGGCACTCCAGACCGCTTCCATGGGCCAGCTGGCTTCGTCTTTCTGGATGCCCAGGCTGTCGTAGAAGTTCACCTGCGTGCCCTCGGCCGTCATCGACAAGCCGTTGCCGCAGTAGTCGGCGCGCACGGCTCGCACGCAGGCCTGATGCAGCCCATCCAGCGAGACCGGCTTGGCCGCTGGGCTACCCGCCGCAGTGGCTGGAGTGACGCTGCGCCATGGCTTATAGCCCAGCACTACCGCGCACTTGGCCAGCGATGAGCCGAGGCAAGCAAAAGTGATCTCGCCGCTCTGCGCCGGCTCCTTGCGGGCATCGCCGGGATTGCCGGACTGCATGCTCCAGCTACCAGATAGGACGATCGCGGCGCCGCCGTTTTTGCATAGCGGCACAAAGCCCGGGGCAGCCGGACGGAACTGGCTGTCGAGGGGGCTAGTCGCCTTCTTGCCGTTGCCGCGCTGCACCGAGACGCGATACTGCGTGGTATCGGCGTTTTCGTTGACCGGCGTCTTGGGGTTGGGGTCGTCGGCGGTGGCGACGCTGTCGATGCGCAGGCGCACCTGCTCGCCGTCTTCGGTCTCGCCCAGCAGCATGGCGCCGGCAAGCTGCGCCCCCGCCGGGGCCACGGCCACTGCCGCTTGCGTACCCGGCCCGGCCGGAGCCGCTGGCGCCGGCTTGCCCGCCCCTGGCTTGGCAGGGCCCGGGGCGGCCGGCGCTGCAGCGACCACCAGGCCGCCCTCGCTCAGCGTCACCCCTGGCAGCAGCTTCTTGCCGTCGAGAGTGACGCCCAGATTGAGGCGCGCCAGCCGCAGCTGAACGTTGGTGCCGCAGGCGGCGTTCACCGTGATGTTGGTGCCCGTAAGCTCGGGACCATTCGGGCGAATCTGCCGACACTTGGCCTGCGGTGGCGGAGCGGGCCGCGGTGCGGGCACCGGATCGGCCTGTACTGCCGCTGCAGAGGTGAAGGCAGAAACGAGGGCAGCAGAAGCCCAGATACGAGGCAGCCTGTGCATGGCTAGGAGGTCCCCTTCAGCATGTGAGTTTAGGGTAGCGACTTGATGGTAGCACAGACACGTAGCCCGGCGGTGAAGTTACGCAGGCCGGGCTCGGGCACATGGCGGTTATCGCTGTGGGCCGTCAGCGCGTCGTAGTAGAAAGCGCCGCCGCGCAGGGCGAAGGGCTGCTCGGAGGCAACGTTGGTCACCCACTCATAGGCGTTGCCCGCCAGATCCTCGATGCCGAACAGGCTGCGCGAGGCAGGATGGGCGCCGACTTCATCAAGCCCGATGGCCAGTGGCGCCTGCCCGTAGGTCATGTCGAAGTTGGCATCCTCGGCGGCCAGGCGCCGGCCATGTGGATAGGGCCGACCGTCCGCGCCGCGGGCGGCACGCTCCCACTCATAGTCGCTGCACAGGCGGGCCCGATGCAGCTGGCCACTGCTGTTGAGCCAGCTGACATAGGCCTGAGCGTCGTCGCTGGTAATCGCCGTGACCGGCATCTTGAGCCAGTCCTGCGTCGCCAGCTTGCTGCGGCCAGGATAGTAAATGAGCTCGCCTTCGCGGGCTCGATACAGCTGCGCGCTCGGCTGCTCGGCGAACTCGAACACGCCGTCCTTGCCCTGCGTAAGCTGCAGCGAGCCGCTGGCCCCCATGTTGCCGGTGCGCGGCATGCGCAGCTTTCGCTCCTCGGCTGGCAGGGCGCGCAGGAAGCGCAGCCAGTCGGCAAACGTCGTCTCGTAGCGGCCGATCAGGTACGAGTCGGTCCACACCTTGTGCTGCGGCACATGGCTGAAGAAGACGCGCCGACTGTCGTCCTCCGCAGTACTCCCGAACAGGAAGCGACCAGCTGGGATATACACGTATCCGGCCGGCACCTGCTCCGGCTGCGGCAGAGAGATGCGCAGGTTCAGCGACTCGTCGCGCTCTAGCCGCAGGGGATAGCGCACGTCGCTGCGGCCCGGTGCGCTGAGCACAAGCAGGTACACGCCGGGCGTCAGCTTGGCATGGCGGATCGGCGTGACGCCCAGGCTGTAGCTGCGCTCGCTGCGCAGCTGATAGGCGGCATCGATCGGCGTGATGGTGACGCTGGCGGCGGCCGGCTCGGTGTCGATCGCGACCGTGGCCAGGCTCTCCCAGCGGCGGCGGAACGTGCCATCAACATCGTACAGGCCAAGGCGCTGCAGCAGATCATCGCGCTGCGCCGGTGACAGATCGCGCTCGGCCGCCACCGCCTGTTCAAACAGGATGGTGCCGACCAGCTGTCGCATGTCACTGCGCCGGCTATCGATCAGAAAGGCGGCCTCGGCGCTGCCGATTGCCTGCCGGAACAGCTGCAGCACTTCGCTCTGCGTGGCGCGCATCTGATCCCAGAGCTGCTCGCCTTCGGTCTGCTTGCGATCGTCGAAGGCGCGATAGGCGCTCTGGCGCAGGCTCTCGCTCTTGGCCGACAGCTCGCGCGCGCTCTGCAGCGCGGCGCGGGCCGAGGCCGCGTGCTCGTGGATGCGGCTGTTCAGCGTCTCGCGGGCCCGCAGCGTCGCCGCGACATACAGCAGCACCAGCACCAGCGGCACCGCCGCAGCCAAAAAGAAGCTCAAGATGCGCCGATTGCGCAGAGCTCGTCGGCTGGCGCTGAGAAAGCGGGCCTCGCGCTGCGGCAGGATCTGCCGCGATAGCGCCACCGCTTCATTGAGCTGCCGGCGCCGCCACAGCAGATCCCGCGTCTGTCCCAGTCGCTCCCAGTCGCTGGCCGCCTGACTGAGCCGCTGTCGCAGCGCGCGCAGCTGGGCATCTTCGGCCAGCCACACCCGCAGCGAGCCCCAGCTGCTGAGCAGCGACTCGTGCGCGATCTCGTAGGCGCTGCCTTCGCCCGACTCATCGACCCGTACCGCGACGATGCGACCTCCGGTCAGGGCATCCAGGGCGGCGATCGCATCCTCGCGCGCGTCGGCGTGGGCCAGGGCCAGGGCATGCCCGGACAGGGTCAGCGAGTTGCCAATCAGCTCATCGCGACGCTGCCGAGCCCGCGTGCCCTCGACGGTAATCAGCTGACCGAGGATGCGCCGCGCTGCAGCTCGCTGCTTGGGCTGCAGGCGCTCGTAGACCGCATCAGCGTGCCGGGCCAGCGCGCCCCCTACCCCGCCGATGGCCGACAGGGCCGCCGCCGGGATAATGCGCCGCTCGGGATCGCGCGCCTCCCACAGCAGCGACAGCGTGAACTGCAGCAGCGGCAGGCTGCCATCGCTCTGACTGCTCGCCGAGACCAGGCTCTCGACCAGCGCCGCTGACTCGAAGGCGTAGCCCATGGCCAGAGCCGGCTGAGTGATGACCTCGCGCAGGGCATCGCTGGGCAGTGGGCTGATCAGATGCAGCGCCCGCGCCACCTCGGGACCGATGCCCGAGATGGTGACCAGGCGCGACAAGAAGTCGCTGCGCACCGTCGAGATGGCGCGGATATCGGGGGCATAGGCGAGCAGCGCGCTCAGCACCTCGCCAAACCGCTCCGCCGCCTCGCTCAGGGTCAGCAGCTCTTCCAGCTGATCGATAAACAACAGCAGGCAGCGCGGCGTACTGCCAGAGCGATTGCGCTGCCGCAGCGTCCGCCCCAGGGCCTGTGGATCGTCCTCAAGATCGCGGTGAACCTTGCTCTCTTCCAGGTCGAGGGTATGCGCCAGGGCACTGGCCAGCGCCGAGAGCGGCCGCTTGCCCGGCACGATGGTCACCACCCGCATCGGCCCCAGCGCCCCCGCCTCGACCTGCGGCAGCACACCGGCCCGCACCAGCGAGGACTTTCCCACGCCTGAGTTGCCGGCCAGGATAATCAGCGGCTCGCTGCGCAAGCGGTCGACGATGGCGCTGATCTCGGCGGCACGACCAAAGAACAGATCCTTGTGCTGAGCCTCAAAGGCCAGGAGCCCGCGATAGGGGTTGCCTTCAGGCAGCGAGAGCACGTTGGCACTGGGGCTGAGCTGTTCGAGGGCCGCGCGCAGCGCATCGCCGGACTCAAAGCGCTCGCTGGGGTTGCGACGCAGGCAGCGATCAACGATGGCGCAGAAGCGCGGATCGGCATCTGGCGCCACCTCGGCCAGCGGGCGAGCATCGTGGTCTTGCACCCGCAGGGGGAGCTCGGCCAGAGGCACACCCTCGTGCGGGGCCCGCCCGGCGCAGAGCTCATAGAGCACGGTGCCCAGCGAATAGATGTCGGCCTGCCGCGTGGCTGGCTCGCCGCGCCAGATCTCCGGCGCCATGTACAGCGGTGATCCCAAGACATCGCCGAGCTGGGTCAGGGAAGCACTAGCGCGCTCGGCGCTGATCATCGAAGGCACGGTCACCGGCGTTCGCGCAGGCGGGCTGGCTGGCGTCTGGCCACTCGGCAGCATCGTCGCGTCCAGCGCCACATCCGCCACCAGCGGCAGCGTGCTGTGACCGATACGCGCCGTGCTATGGCCCACGCTGTCGCGGCCCAGAGCTGGCTCTTGGCCTGCCGCCACCGCGGGAGTGACCGCCGATCGCGCTCCCGCCAAGTCGAAGCGCAAGCGGCGTCCCGCCGACGAGGCCAGCGTCGCCGCCAAGGCCGGCACCTCAGCCCCGCTGCCCGCCCCCAGCACGGTCGCCGCCAGCCCGCTGGCCGCCGCTTGGTTGCCATCGGGATGTGTATCGTGAGCCGACTCGCCGGCCAGATCTGGACCAGCACTCGTCGCCGATAGCGCCGAGACCGGGATCTGCGGTATCGGCATGTGCGGATCAGAAAAGCGAAAGGTCTGCGCTTGATCGAGGAGCTTGGCTAACCCGAAGTCGAGGATCTTGACCTCGCCTTCGTCGGTCAGCATAGCGTTGGCGGGCTTGATGTCGCGATGCAGTACGCCTCGACGATGGGCGGCCGCCAGCCCGCGCCCCAGACCGATGCCGATGCGATGCACCCGCGACCAGGGCAGCGGCTTCTGCATGCGATCCAGCGACTGGCCGCGGACAAACTCCGAGACCAGGTACGGCCGCCCCTGCAGCTCACCGACGCGATAGATCAGGACGACGTTGGGGTGCTGCAGGCGGGCGACGGCGCGGGCCTCGATAAAGAAGCGCTCCCGCAGCTCTAGCTGCTGCACCGCCTCATCCAGGTTGGCGATGAACTTGATCGCCACCGGACGGTCGAGCAGCGTGTCGTGGGCGAGGAAGACCTGGCCCATCGCGCCGCCCCCCAGAGGTCGCACGATGCGATACTCCTCAAACTGCTCAGGTGGGGAGAATTTGGCAGTGCTGACCATCGGTAACCGGCCCCGGACTTGCCCGCAGATTAGTCCAGGGTATTGCCCTGGACTCGGGCGTCGGGACGCGTCAATTCTGTCGCAAGGTTGACGGTATACGATACCCCGACCAGCGCGGGGTAAAAAGAGGCCCGTCGCCCGTCCGCTCCCCCGACGGCCCGCCTGGCTGGTGCCCGCATTGGTCGCACACATTGCCTCGACGATTCGGTACTCTAGTGAGGTGACAGAAGATCCAGGATTCCGGGTCTTACTGGTCGATGACAACCAGGACAACCTCGCCGTGCTGGCCCGCCGACTGCAGCGGCGCGGTTATTTCGTCACGCTGGCCAGCAGTGGTTTAGAAGCGCTGCAGCTCTTGCGCGGCCAGGTCTTCGACCTCGTCGTCCTGGACATCATGATGCCGGGCATGGACGGCATCGAGGTCCTGCGTCGCCTGCGCGCCGAGCGCAGCACCGCGACGCTGCCAGTGATCATGGCCACCGCCAAGACCACCAGCACCGACCTCGTTTCGGCCTTGGAGCAGGGCGCCGATGACTACATCACCAAGCCTATCGACTTCGACGTGCTCCTGGCCCGCATGCGGGCTGTGCTGCGTCGCCAAGCGCCGCGCTTAGCCGTCGCCGCACCCGCCCCGACGCCGGCCAAAGAGAGTGCCAAGCCGCCCGAGCCAAGCGGCCCGCCCGCCAGCCGGAAGAAGCTCGATGTCGGCACGGTTCTCGACGGTCGCTATCGGCTCGATCAGCTGATCGGCAGCGGCGGCTTCGGTGCCGTCTTCAAAGGCACGCACCTCGTGCTGAACAACACCGTGGCGATCAAAGTCCTGCATCCCGAGATCGCCGAGTCCGTCGAGCTGCGACGGCGCTTCCAGCTGGAGGGCGTATCGAGCTGCCGCGTGCGCCATCCCAACGCCGTCACGGTCTTTGACGCCGGCACCAGCGAGGGGGTCACGCCGTATCTGGTGATGGAGTACCTGGACGGCTACACCCTCGAAGCCCTGCTGCGCCAGCAAGGCGCGCTATCCCTGCCCCGCACCGCCGCCATCATCAGCCAAGTCTGCGACGTCCTGTCCCACGCCCACGCCAGCGACCTCGTCCACCGCGACATCAAGCCGGCCAATATC
>CAZVMD010000145.1:0-10594 GCA_964628555.1 uncultured Myxococcales bacterium
CGATGACGTCCAGGCCCTTGACCGCGACGTAGTAACCGTATTGGGCGTTGGCCATGCGATCGCTGGCCGTGACGAGCCCGACGCCGACCCAGGCACCCGTTGGGTCACGCTGAGCGATGCCGACGCGGCCGTCATCGGTGGCGCCGACATCAAAGAATGGCTGGCCCATGGCCACGATATCGCCGTCGATTCCGACTCCAGTGCCGAGCTGGCCGGCTGAACCAGCCATGCCGGCGAAGAGCGCTGCCTCTCCCCACGCAATCGGTGTCCTGCGCGGATCCGGCTCGTAGACGCGTGCCACACCATCGCTGGTGGCTTCACCCGGGGCACCGACGACGACGTGATCGCCCGACACGGCCACCGAGTAGCCGAAGCGGCCGGCGCCGGCGAAATCGGCTTCCCCGATCCAGGTGTCCCCCTGGCCGCGGAACCAGCTGGCCGAGCCGGCGCCTGACGAGTCCTCCGGCGCACCGGCGACGATGCGGTAGTCGCCAGCTGGCAGCTTGCTGATGCCGACCGACCAGCCGAAGTTGGCACCGGCCGAGACGCTGTCCATCTTGACGCGCTGTGACCAGTTGCCCTGGCTGTTCATCGTGAAGACGTAGATGGCGCCTGCGTCAGTGGCACCCGAATCGTCAAACGGCGCACCCACCACGGCGGTGTCGCCGGCTGACGAGATCGAGAAGCCGAAGCCATCGCTGGCATCGGGATCACCGGCCTTCACCGCAGAGTTCACCTGGGCCCAGATCAGCGGATCGATCTGCAGCGGATAGCGAGCGCCGCGATCGTCGAGCTGCAGCGTCAGCTCCGTGCCGGCCTCGTTGAGCGCCATCTTGATCGGCACGTTCTTGCCATCGGCATCCTGGGCAAACAGGTCCGAGTAGTGCAGCACCGTGTCATTCGCGTCATCGCGAAGCTGCAGCGCCTGCGCCCCGTCCTTGTCGCCGGACAGCGTGGCTCGCAGCGAGTGATTGAGGGCAATCTTCAGCTCTACTGCACCATCGCTGCTGCTGGCCCGGCAGGCCGGCGCCTTCTGCAGATCGAAGCCCTGCTCAACGCCGAGCCGGCCGTTCTGGTACCACTCGACCACGTCGCCGTGGCGATAGCTGACGCGGTTTTCGTGGGCCAGCGGGGCGGCCGCGGCAAAGCGGGTGCTGCTGTCGCTGGGACAGCCGTATGACGCCAGCCGGAAGGTGGCGCTGCTCCGGCCCGCGGTGGCCTGGACGCGGAAGCCCTCGCTGCTGGCCTGCGCCGTCAGCTTGTGCTCTTGGCTATCGAAGCTGACCTCGCCGGTCCGGGTCGCGCGTCCCGCATACTGAGCGCCGCCCTCCGCCTGCACGGAGCGGATGTACGCGCCGCGGAGACTGGGGGCGCTGGTCTGGGTAGAGGACTTGATGATGCGAAAGTCATGCTTGGTCGGACGCGAAGGCTGGACGTGAGCCGGACGCACCGAGCTGAACGACATGCCAGGGGCGGTGCTGACCGCTTGGCTTGTCTGCCCAGTGGCGGGCGACTCGGCCTTGGGGTCACAGCCGGTGATGGTGGCGGCCAGGACGCCGAGTCCTGACACAAAGAGGGTCCGCTTTGCTCTGCTGCTCCAGTCGAACTGTGGTTGGCGCATCCTCATCCTCTTCAATGCGCAAGGCCCTAAGGCGGGGTCTTAGTTAGGGCTTGCTTTGGTTGGCAATTTTTATGGGTATCACCAGCATCGCATGCGCGCTTATCCCGTTGCAAGTGCTGCTTTTTTTCTCCGTCCGACCCGAGAAAATTTCGGCCCGAACGGGGGCCGCCCTAGGCCAAATTCCGAATGAGAACCGCTGATTTCCTGCTACACAGGGCCGGCTTGAGGACGCTTTCTGCGATGTCTGGTTTGGCGTTATTTGCGGTGCCGCTTGGCGGGCCTTCGGCAGTGCTTGGCCTGGCCTGGTTTTCTGTCCTGGGCTTGGGCTTTGTCCTGGCTCCTCTGCTCGCGCTGGTCGGGACGCTCAGCCAGCGTGGGGGGCGTGACTGCGCGCTGCGCACCCGCACCGCCCTCCTTTGTTGGGGGCTTGACCCCTGGAGTCCCCTCGGGGCGCGACCTGGCCGGCTGAGCTTGCTGCTTCTTGCCGCTGGGCTAGGGCTCGGCCTGCCGGTCGCCAGAGCTGATCAGGACAGCGCTGCGCCACTTTCTCTCATCGCTCCAGCTCGCGTCCGCGCCCTGGCGCCACTCCTGCGCAGCCATGACCTGACCCTGATCGAGTCCCACCCGAGCGGCAGCCTGAAGCAGCTGACCATCCTTACCTTGGTCGCTGCTCGCCCCGAGACCGTGCGCGAGGTCGTCTGGCAGGCCGAGCGCTATCCCGAGTTTCTGCACAACCTGTCCCGCTCGCAGGTCAGCCGCAGTGACGATGGCAGCTTTGTCCACTCGTTTCAGGTGGCGTACGGCGTGCTCGGCTTGGCGGGCCGCAATCGCTTTGTCGAGCGGCTGCCGGTCCCAGCTGCGGCGGCCGACGATGGCGAGGCGAGGGGCGAGGCCCGCCCGATCGAGCTGTTTGATCCGGAGCCGGGCCCACAGGGCAATCGCCACCTGCGCTTTGAGTTCTATGCGGCGGGTGGCGGCACCGTCTTTTCGCTGTATGCGTACGCCAGCCTGCCGAGCACCATAGATCTGGTGCGACGCTTCGTGGCTCTGTCGCCGCAGCTGGAGCCCGGCTTTGCGCTGGCCGCTGCTCTGACCTTTGCGCTTTCGGTAAAGAGCCGCGCCGAGCAGCTGACCGCCGCCCCTGGGGTCGTGCTGCCAGCGGCGGGCCCTGCCGACTATGACTTCCTGCTGGCCCGCGGGCCGGTAGCTCTGCTGCGCAGCCGTCGCGGACGCTTGTCGGATATCAGCCTGATCGCGCGCAGCCCAGCGTCGCGCGAAGCGCTGCTCGATGCGGTTCGTCAGAGCTCGCGCTGGAGCGAGTCTATCCCGATCGTCGCCAAGAGCAGCGAGCTTGCGGGGTCCGATGAGCAGTCGCTCGTCGAGCTGCAGCTGACCGCGCCGCTGTTCTCGCTGCAGAGCCGCTATGCCATCCATACGCTTGGCTACAGCGTCGACATGCTGGGCGTGGCCGGCGAGCTTGTCGACTCGCGGCTGCGCTGGGACATCCAGCCGCTGGGCGCCTCTGGTGCTGCCCTCAGCGCGGCTGGCTCTGACGACAGCGCTGCTCCGGCCAGCAAGCTGATCCTGCGTGGTCAGCACTCGCTGGAGCGGGCCAGCCTGATCCTGCGCCAGCTCTATCGGCGCGAGCCGCTGATGGAGTACGGCGTGAACCTCGGCCTGTATCTGCTCTTGCTGAACGGCGTGCGCAGCAGCGCAGAGCGCAGCGGGGGCACAGGCAGCTAGCTGGCGCTTCCTCGGCGCGGCGGAATCTCCCCGCTGACCAGCTCGGGATACAGGGCGGTGACGCGCTCGCGCAGCCTGGCTTCATCGCCCTGATTGTCGAGGATCCAGTTCGCAGCGGCACAGCGCGCCTGTCGCGAGGTCTGCGCCCGCAGCCGGGCCTCGGCCTGCTCCGGTGACAGGCCGCGAGCCACCGCGCGCGCTAGCTGCAGCGGCTCGGGCAGGTCCACCACCAACAGCCCATCAAAGCCCAGGTAGGACTGGTTCTCGACGAGAAGCGTGGCCTCATAGACCACCAGCTCGGCCCCGGCGGCGAAGGCTTCCTGCATCCGCCGCGCGCTCTCGCTGCCGATCGCGGGATGGGTGATGGCGTTGAGCTGGGCGCGGGCCTGCGGGTCACTGAACACGCGGGCCGCGAGCTTGGCGCGATCGATTGCCGGCAGCCCTGTCCCCTCACCCTGGCCAGAGCCGGACTGCAGGATCTCGCGACCAAACGCGTCGACGATCTGGCGATAGGCTGGCCGCCCCGGCTCGACGACGATCCGAGCGATCTCATCGGCGTCGATGACGGTGGCGCCAAGCTCGCGCAGCAGGCGGCCGACCGTGCTCTTGCCGCTGGCGATGCCGCCGGTCAGGCCGATGAGTCGGGCCCGCCGCCCCTCTGCTTGCTGCTCCTGCATCGGCTTCTCCCTGCGTCTTTCCGGCTGTTGTCTCGTTGAGCTCTACAGCGAACAGCCAGCCGGCAAGTTGGCGATGCAGGCCGAGGGGACACAGCCATAGGCTTGGAAGCTGGAGTCGAACTGACAGACACTGTTTTCGCCGCAGGCCGTCGAGCCCATGTCGGGCGAGCAGGGCAGGGTGCAGAAGTAGGCCCGCTTCTGCGGCGCCACGGCCCAGGAGCACAGCGCGGCGGCACCGGTGCAGTCGCCGTGTTCCATGCAGAACTGACCGACACCTTTGCTGTTGCCGGGATCGCCCGGCTTGCCGCAGCACGAGTTGAGCGCCATGTCGCCCGAAGCACCCATATCGCTGTTGCTGCCGCCGCCCGGGCAGCCGCTTTGCACGAGCACAAGCGCGCCTCCTAACAGCCATCCAGCGACGGAGAACAAGCTAGTCGAACGATCAAGAACGGTAGGCATGGGCGCATCGTATGAGCCGGCTCGGGGAGGGTCAAATTCTCAGGCTGGCTTTGCCTCCATCGCTGTGAAACATTCTCTGAATGCGGATACACGCTCTGCCCATCTTGCTTGGAACGCTCTGCGTGCTTGCCATCGCGTATCGCTTTTACTCCGCGTTCATTGCCGCCAAGGTGCTGGGGCTAGACGGCAATCGGCAGACCCCGGCCCATGAGCGCAGCGACGGCAAAGACTATGTGCCGACCAACCGCTGGGTGCTGTTCGGCCATCACTTTGCGGCGATTACCGGCGCTGGGCCGCTCATCGGTCCGGTGCTGGCGGCGCAGTTTGGCTTTCTGCCGGGGCTGCTGTGGATCCTCATCGGCGTCACGCTGGGCGGAGCGGTGCACGACTTTGTCGTCCTCGCCTCTTCCGTGCGGCACGGCGGTCGCTCCTTGGCCGAGCTAGCCCGCGATGAGCTGGGCCCGCTGGTCGGTGTCGCCGCGACCATCGCCATCTTCTTCACCGTGACCATCGCGATCTCGGCCATGGGCTTTGCCGTCGTCAAGATCCTCGAAGGCAGTCCCTGGGCGACGTTTACCATCGGCATGACCATTCCCATCGCGCTCTTGATGGGCGTCTTGATGCGCGGTGGCACGCACGCTGGGCGGGCGCTGCGGCAGGCCTCGGTGCTTGGCGTGGGGCTGCTGCTGTTCGCTGTCGTCTTCGGCGAGCGCGTCGCCGCTTCGAGCTGGGCAACGGCCTTTACCTTCAAGTTCCCAACCCTGGTCTTTCTGATCGCTGGCTATGGCTTTGTCGCCAGCGTGCTGCCGGTCTGGCTGCTCTTGGTGCCGCGCGACTACCTGTCTTCGTACATGAAGCTTACGACGGTGTTCGTGCTGGTGCTGTGCATCATGGTCATCAACCCGGAGCTGCGGCTAGAGGCCCTGACACCCTATGTCTTTGGCGGCGGGCCGATCATCCGCGGCAAGGTCTTCCCGTTTGTGTTCATCACGGTGGCCTGCGGCGCGATCAGCGGCTTCCACTCGCTGATCGCTTCCGGCACCACGCCCAAGCTCATCGATCGCGAGCCCGACTGCCGGCCGATCGGCTACGGCGCGATGCTCTTGGAAGGCTTGGTCGGTGTGACCTCGCTGGTGGCAGCGGCCTGCCTGCACCCGGCCGATTACTTCGCTATCAACGTTCCCCCCGCTGCCTTTGGCAAGCTCGGCCTGACGCCGGTCGAGATCGACCTGCTGTCGCAGCTCGTCGGAGAAGAGCTACGCGGCCGCACCGGCGGCTCGGTCTCGCTGGCAGCGGGCATCGCCACGATCTTTGGTCAGCTGCCGCTGCTCAAGGCGCTGCTCGGCTACTTCTATCACTTCGTTGTGATGTTCGAGGCGGTCTTCATCCTGACCACTGTGGACGCCGGCACCCGCGTCGCACGCTTTCTGGTCCAGGACATCCTCGGCCGCATCGTGCACCCCCGCTTCGCGCGCCATGACTGGGCGCTGGGAGTGTGGTGTGCGTCGGGGCTGGTGGTGCTGCTGTGGGGCGGCTTCCTGTACTTTGGCACCATCGCCACGCTGTGGCCGATGCTGGGCATCGCCAATCAGCTACTCGCCAGCACTGCACTCGCCGTCGGGACGGCGGTGATCCTGCGCCGCCACCCGCAGCGGCGCCGCTATGCCTGGGTCACGGCGGGTCCGCTCTTAGTGGTGGGCACGACGACGCTGACGGCGGGCTGGCAGTCGATCTTCGGCATCTTTCTCAAGCTGCCCAGCCGGGGACAGCAGATCGTCGATACCACCTGCACCGTGGTGCTGATGATCTGCGCGCTGTGCGTGTTCGCTGCGCTGGCCTGGCGGGCGCGTTCGCCCCAGGCGCTGAACGCGGCGGCTCAGCAGACGTAGACGAGCCGACCGCTCTCGGTGACATGGCAGCTGGCGTAGGTCGGGCGGTCGCTGCCCGGCAGGCGCTGGCGACCCGGCAGCAGCCGCAGGCCGCGCTTGCGCAGCTCGGGCTGTCGCGACAGGCGGGCGTTTAGCGCCGCTTCGAAGCGACCAAAGAAGTTCTCAAGGACCAGGTGCATGGTGCGCGTGCGCTGCGTCGAGTCCGCCGCACAGGCCGCGGCTTCGCGCTGCGCCGACTGTGCGCGCAGCACCCGCCCCTGCGCCTCTAGGCCGGCAAGCTGGCGACCACTGAGGCCGGCTTGCAGCACGATCTGCGGCTGGGCGGCAGCCGCGGCCAGGAAGCGGGCAATGCCATCGGCCACCGCGGCGCCATCGCTCGGGCGAGTGTCCTCGCGGCAGCCGAACGAGACCAGCTGCCGGCTATCACTGAGGCTGCGCTCGACGGCCGCCCGATACGCAGCGAGCAAGAGGGCTCCAGTCCGCGCCGCTTCCTCGTGCTGCACCGGCATAGCCACCGGGATGGGCAGCGGCGGCGTCGAGGGCGACTCCAGCTCTTGGGCGATGCGCAGGACGGCGCGGCGAATCTCTGGGCGCAGGCTGACCTCGGCGCACAGCTCGCTGCTCTCGTGGATGAAGCTGAGGATCGGCGCCACCGCGCGTAGGCACAGGGCTAGCTCGTGCTGCGGCTCCATGCCCATGCTCAGCAGATCGCGGGCTCGCGTCAGCAGCACAGAGACGGTCTGGTCACAGACTGGCGCACTTCCCAGCGTGGACTGCATCAGCATCTCGGGTCGTCGGCTTGTTGCGGAGCTCATGGGGTCCTGTGTCTATGTGGGTAATGTAGGAGTAACGCTGCGGCCTGATCGCTAGGCAGGCAAATTTTTGGCTGGCTTGGCCGCCGGCCGAGGCATAGTCTCGCCCCCGCTCAGCACCGAGCCGACCCGACGCCGCGATGCGTGTCTCGGGCCTCCCTTTCGGCTCCCACGATCGGACAGAGCGCGATGACCGCGACCCCATACAACGATGCCGACTCGCCGCTCGCCAAGCTGCTGGCGTGGTACCAGCGAGCCCGCGGCGTAATCGATGGCAAGGATCTCCTGCTGCTGTCGCCACCCGGGATCCTGAGCATCTTGCTGCGCGGCATGCGCGATCGGCTGACCGCCGCTCAGCTGCCGCCCTGCGATGACCTCGATGCCTACGATCCTGAGCTGGTCGCGGTCTTGGCCGATCTAGCGCGCGTGCTGTCGCGTCACTACTTCCGCTTGCAGCTGCGCGGGGTCGAGCACGTGCCGCCAAGCGGTCCGGCGCTCTTGGTCGGCAATCACAACGGCGGCTCGCTGCCCTTCGACTCGCTGTTCACGGCGCTCGCCATCCACGATCACGTCTCGCCGCAGCGCATCTTGCACGGTCTGGCGCACGATGCCCTGTTCATCGATCCGCGCATCCGCGGCTACGCGCAGCGGGTCGGTGCGATCCGCGCTGGGCACGGTGTGGCCGAGCGGGCGCTGGCACGCGGTCGCTTGCTCTTGGTCTATCCCGGCTCGGACTGGGATGCCTGCCGCCCATTTGCCGATCGCCATCGCATCGTGCTGCACGGCCGGCGTGGCTTCCTGCGCTTGGCGCTGCGCACCGGCGTGCCGATCGTACCGGTGGTCTCGGTGGGCACGCATGAGCAGCTGGTGATCCTGACCCGCGGCGAGCGCCTGGCTCGCCTAAGCGGCATGCATCGGCTGCTGCGCACTGACACGCTGCCGCTCTCGCTGTCGCTGCCCTGGGGACTGAGCCTGGCTTATATCCCCTATCTACCGCTGCCGGCCCAGACCACGGTGTGGTTCGGCGAGCCGCTGCGCTTCCCTGGCCTGAGCCCGGCCCAGGCCGAAGACGAGTCGGTGCTGGCCGACTGCTATGCCCAGGTCGAGTCGCGCATGCAGGCCATGCTCGACGAGCTCTCCGCTGGGCGCGTGCCTTTTTTCGGCGCGCTGGGAGCCCGCTGATGCGTCGGCGGTCCACATTGACCTGCGCCGATCGCCGGTGATAGGGTCTCGACGTGGCTGGTCAGACGATGTTCGCAGCAAGTCCGCCATCTCCCTCCGCTCCGCGCCGAATTCTCATCGCCGATGATGAGCCGAACCTGCGCAAGGTGCTCGGCTCTCTGCTGCGGCGTGAAGGCTACGAGGTGCTGGAGGCCCGCGATGGCGAAGAGGCGCTGACCCTCCTTTCGAGCTGTCAGAGCGCTGGGCGCGACGTGGCGTGCCTGATCACCGATCTGCGCATGCCGCGCCTTGATGGCATGACCTTGTTTCGCCGCGCCATCGTCGAGTATCCCGAGCTCAAGATCATCATCTGGACAGCCTATGGCCGCATCACTGAGTCCGTCGAGGCGGTCAAGCACGGCGCCTTCGACTACATCGAAAAGGGCGCCGACCAAGAGAACATCCTGCAGGTCGTGCGCAAAGCGATGTCGAGCTACGAGCTGGATCAGAAGGCCGAGCGCAGCGATCCGCGCAGCGGCAGCCTGCCAACCCATCTCGGCCGCTTTGGCCTGATCGGTACCTCGGGCGCGCTGCGACAGTGCTTTGGCCTGATCGAAAAGGTCGCCGATACACCCTCGACCGTGCTGATCACCGGCGAGAGCGGTACCGGCAAAGAGCTCGTCGCGCGCGCCCTGCACGAGCACTCCAGCCGGCGTGGCGAGGCCTTCATCAAGATCAACTGCGCCGCCATCCCCAAGACGCTGATGGAGTCCGAGCTGTTCGGCTACGAGAAGGGCGCGTTCACCGGCGCCGTCTCGCAGAAGCCGGGCCGCTTTGAGCTCGCCGACAAGGGCACGCTGTTTCTCGATGAGATCGGCGAGCTACCGGTCGAGATGCAGGTCAAGCTGCTGCGCGTGCTGCAGGAGTCCGAGTTCGAGCGGGTCGGCGGCATCAAGACGCTGCATGTCGACGTGCGCGTGATCGCGGCCACCAACCGCGATCTGGTGCGCGAGGTGGCGCTGGGCAACTTCCGCGAGGAGCTGTTCTATCGCCTAAACGTCGTGCCGATCTCGCTGCCCCCGCTGCGCGAGCGGCAGCAGGACATCCCGCTGCTGGTCACTCACTTCATCGCCAAGTTCAACGAGCGCTTGCGCAAGGCGGTGACCGGCATCGCGCCGGAAGCCCTCGATGTCTTGGTGCGCTATCCCTTCCCCGGCAACATCCGCGAGCTCGAAAACATCCTGGAGCGCGCTGTGCTGCTGTCGGAAAGCCAGGTGCTGGGGCTGCGCGATCTGCCGCCTGGCACGGTCACCGCATCCGCGCTGGCCGGGGCGGTGGGCGCTGCGGCGGCGACTGCCACGGGTCTGGGCCTGCTGGCCGCTGCTGCGCCAGGCGCGGCCCTGACCTCGCCGGCCGTGGCCACAGCGGCCGGGCTGCCCAGCGAAGGGCTTCCTGCTGGCTCGCTAGGCGGCGGTCCCCGTCCGGCTTCGTCGCTCAAAGAGATCGTCCGCCTAGAGACGGAGCGCGTCGAGCGCGAGATGATCCAAAGAGCGCTGGAGCAGACCGGCGGCAACGTCACCCAGGCGGCCCGTCAGCTGCGCATCAGCCGCAAGAGCCTGCAGACCAAGATGAAAGAGCTAGGTCTGCGTGGCAAAGAGCAGTAGCCATCGTCCGGCGCTCGCCGCCATTACCTTGGGGAGACTCTCCATGTCCGCTGTTTCGCTCGGCCTCTTCCGTATCACTGCGACCCTGAGCCTGGCCAGCCTGCTTATCGGCTGCGGCGGCGATCCTGGGCCGGGCTATGCCTGTCCTGCGATTGCGGCTGCCAACTTCAACGTGGTGGTCACCGACAAGGCCAGCGGCAAGCGCATCTGCGACGCGACCGTCGAAGCCACCGATGCGGCCAGCGGCGACAAGGCCAAGCTCGATGCCTTCGGCGGAGCCAACGACTGCGCCTACAGCGGTGGCTTCTACGAGCGGCCGGGGACCTTTTCACTTTCGGTGAGCAAGGTCGGCTACACCACGCAGACGCAGGCCGGCATCAAGGTCGAAAAAGGCGTCTGCAACGTCATGTCAGCGCAGGTCACGATCGCCCTGTAGCCGCTCCTGCCCGGTAAGATGGGGGGATGCGCAGACTCGATCTTCGCCTCGATGGCGTGCTCATAGGGCTGCTCTGGGGGCTGCTCTGGGGGCTGCTCTGGGGGCTGCTTGCTCTGTGGGAACCCGCGTGGC